>JBBDNZ010000189.1:0-12376 GCA_040877285.1 Xanthobacteraceae bacterium | reverse complement strand
TCGGCACGCCGAAAGGAAAGGTAAGGTGCAGGCTGTCGCCTTGCCGCCCGAGATCGACGACGACGGAACCGGACGGCGCCGGCATGGACGGTTTCGCCTGCTCCGCCGCGGCGGCGACGGAACCCGGTTTCACGGCCTCCGGCGCTTGCGGCGGCGCGGATGGTTGTTCCGGATCGGCTGCCATCATGGGCGGCGCGACCGGCGGACTCGTTCGATCTTCCGCCGCCATAGGGGGTGCGGCGGCCGGCTGCTTTTGATCGGCTGCCGCCGCAGGCGGCGCGATGGACGGCTGAGCTGCTACCGCCGGCGCTTCGGAAGACGCAATGCGCGCGGGAACGGTTGGCGGCGCCTCCACGTTAGAAGCCGGCGTGTCCGGAGCGGGCGGCGCCTCGGCAAAATCTCCGGCATCTGCGATTTCGGCTCCGGCCGGCGCGCCATCCTTCGCCTTCTCAACTTCCACCTCGCTGATATCGACGACATAGGCATTGTTCTCACGGAAGGTGCGAACGTCCGTCTTGCCGGTCAGCTTAAAGCGAACCGTCACTGAATCGGAGTCGAGGCTGGATTCGATGGCCGCGACGGCCGCAACCGGCTCGGCATAGACATCGGCGAGATCGAATTTGAGCGGCGCATCGAATACCAGCGCAAGCTCGTCCGCGGTCTTGTCGTTCGATACGCCGATATTGTCGGGCAGATTGAATATGTAGCGCGTGAAGGTCGGCTGTTTGCCGACGCGAACGCGGATCGCCGGCTGATCGCGCTGTTTGGCGAGCAGGAGCTCCTGCTTCGCTAATTTCTCGGCCTCTCGCGCGCGCCTGGCGAGCTCATCGACGACGTCCTGCGGCAGCCCCGGCAGTATGCCCGTCCAAGGCTCCGGCAAGAGATCGACGAACAGCCGCTCGCCCGCGGCCATCGAATTCACCCGCACCTTGCGTGAGAGCGCAATCCGCACGCCCATGCCGTCCGGATCGCGCCGCGCGGCGCCGATATAGTCGCTCGCACCGCCACCGAGACGATCGACCGCAACATCGACCGGCTGCTTGAAACTGATGATGACAATGCCATTGGCGAGACGCACGTCGGATTCGACTTCCTGCTCGAGGCGAAAGACGAGCCGCGCATAGCCGTCGCCCACGGTGACGCTCACATTGCCTTTAACGGGGGTATCGGCGAAACCCAACCGAACCGGCAGGACGGCAAGCAGCGGCACGGCAAGCAGGGCGGCGAGAGCAAAGGCGCGCCGCCACGGCATCGGCGGTCGCAGCTTGGACAGCAAGATCAGTGCTTTCGTGAAAATGTCCGTCACCGCCATGCGCCCTTTTGCGCCGGCCCGATCCCGGCGTTCGCCGGCAAAAAACGCCGGCCGTCCAAACTTAGGATTGCGCGTTTAACGTCACGTTAACCCTGGCGGTCAGCCGCCCGGTTTGCCCTGGATTTTCGGCAGTTCGGCGGCAACAGGCGGCTTATCCCCGGAGCTGGCGCGGTTGGCCAGATCGACGGTGAGCCGCTCTCCCGCCTCCGGCGACATGTTGGCCAGAATTTCAGACATTTGCCGCGGATTGATTTGACTGGTCACCTGCACGAGGACAGCGAGATCGAGCCGGTCGAAGATCTTGGCGGCATCCTTGGGTTTCATATTCTCATACATCGTGACCAGGGCTTTGAAACGGCGGGCGTCGGAGCCCTCTCTGTCCTGCGCCGCGGTGCTGAGACGCGCCTCGAGTTCCTTCAGTTCGGCGAGACGCGTTTCCAGCCGCTTTTCCGCGGCCTTTACCAGGCCTTCTCTGATCTCAAGTTCGCGCCCCTGCGCCTCGATTTCCTGGCGGCGCTCCTGCAAGCGGCCAAGAATGGCCCGCTCGGCGGGGGATGACGAGCGGTCCGGATCGAGCGAGACCACCATGCCGCCCGGGTCTTTCGGAGGATTCGCGGCATGGTCGGTGGCGGATTTGTTCCCCGGCGCGCCGTCGGGCTTTTCGGCGGGCTTGCTGGCCCCGACCGAACCGGTGACATCCAGCGCGATGCCGCTCCTGACGGGAATTTGGGTGAATTTCACCGCCGGCTCGGTCTCGCGCACCGAAGCATTGGTGTTGGGGAAATTGAGCATTTCCTGCGCCCAGGACTGCGGCGTTTCCACGGAAGCGGGAAGTTTCGTCAGGGCCGCCGCCGATCCATCAAGCGAACTGGCAATGGCGTCGGGCGACTCGGCAAGCGTATAGCCGCCGTCATTCACGATGCCGACGACCTTCAGCACAAAGAGAGAGCCGGCCGCGAACAGCACGACCGGGACCAGGCGGAAGTCGCGCAAGAAACGCGTCATGCCGCGCGACCGCCTATGCGCGAGCGGGTGCGCTCGGCGAAGGCCTGAGCCGCCGCGACGATGGCTCTGGCGTTGCCCGTGGGTACGGTGGCCGGCTCATCCTGCGTCGGCTGCCCGGCCGATACGATGAGTGTGAGGCGGCTCAGCAGATTCTCGCCGGCCTCGCATTGATGCTCGATCTGCGCCGTGAGCCGCTCGGCATTTTGCAGGCGCTCGCCAAGCCCCTCGTCGCACTCGCGCACCGTGACCCTGAGACCGGAAATAGCGCGTTCGGCGAGGCCCGTCGCCGCCACCAGTTCCGAGATCGTCATCTTCAGCGCCGCTTCATCGGTCCTCAGGCGCCTGAGTTGCCGGTTCAGCATCATGCAATATCCGATGGTGAGCAGCAGCAGCAGCGCCACCAGGCTCTCGATCACGAGTCCGAACGAGTGGTTCACTGTGCTTCCCTCCGGTTTCTGGATTCGTCGGCCTTCTCGAACATGGCGAAGGTCGTCTTCGGCTTGCGCAGTGGTTTGGTGACGCGCACGGCAACGCGGTCGCCGACGCGGCCCATGCGGCCCTCGGTGAGCGTGACGTCGCCGCAGCGCACGGCGACGGGGGCGTCGGGCTTCAGCTCCAGCGTGAGCGTGTCGCCGACGTTGAGGTTCATCATCTGCTTGAGCGGATGCCGTGCCTCATAGAGCACGGCATCGACGCCGATTTCCGCCTGCCCGATTTCGGTGGCGAGATGACCTTCCCAGATGGGATCACGGCCGAATTTTTCGCCCATATACATCTGGAGCAGCACGGCGCGGATCGGCTCAATGGTCGCGTAGGGCAGCAATAATTCGATCGTGCCGCCGCGATCTTCCATGTCGATGCGCAGCCGCACGAGGATCGCGGCATTGGCCGGCCGCGAGATGGCGGCAAAGCGCGGATTGGTCTCCAGGCGGTCGATGTTGAACTTCACCGGCGACAGCGGCTTGAAGGCGAGCTCGGCGTCGGCAAGCACCACCTCGATCATGCGCTTGACGAGATTGGACTCGATGGTCGTGTAGGGCCTGCCCTCGATGCGGATGGCGCTCTGGCCGCGGCGCCCGCCGAGCAGCACGTCGATCATCGAATAGATCAGGCTGGAATTGACGGTGAAAAGTCCGAAATTGTCCCATTCTTCGGCCTTGAACACCGCGAGGATCGCCGGCAACGGAATCGAATTGAGGTAATCCCCGAAGCGCACCGACGTGATGCGATCGAGCGATACTTCGACGTTGTCGGAGGTGAAATTGCGCAGGCTCGTCGTCATCAGCCGGACCAGCCGGTCGAAGACGATCTCCAGCATCGGCAGGCGCTCGTAGGAGACCATTGCCGAGTCGATGATCGCGCGGATGCCGGAATTGTCGTTGAGCGACAGATCGGCAAGGCTGAAGCCGAGCAGGCTGTCGATTTCGTCCTGATTGAGGATGCGCTCGGCGCCTCCCTTGGCGCCGCTGATGAATTGAGCGCCGTCATCGACCAGCGCCTGCCATTGCGCCGCGGTGGCTTCGGCCGCGGCCGCGGTGGCGGGCGGCGCTTCGGACGGCGGGCCTTGTTCCGCGCCGAGCGCAAGACCCCATTCCGCGGCCAGCGCGTCCTGGTCTATTTGATCTTTTTGCGCCATGTCTTATTGCGCCATGTCTTATTGCGCCATCTCTTATTGCACTAAGTCTTAGATCGTCACTGGACGACGATTTCCTTGAACAGGACGGCGTTGACGCGGCCCGGCGCGATCGCGGTATTGACACGGCGGGTCAGCTCTTCCTTCAGGCGGTAAAGGCCCGCCGAGCCATCGAGATCGGTGGGCCGCATCTCGCGCAGGTAAGTCTGAAAAGCATCCATCACGCGCGGCATGAGCGGCTGAATCTGCTGCGCCAGCGCCTGGTCGGGCACTTCGAGCGTGACCTTCACTTTGAGATATTGCGTACGCTCACCGCCGGTATTGGCCAGATTGACCAAAACGTCCGGCAGATCGACGAACACCGCCGGCGTCACCGGCGCGGCCGCCGTGTGTTTCGCATCCTTGGGCGAGGAGAAAAAGAAATAGGCCCCTGCTCCGCCGCCGCCGAATACGACAATGGCCGCAGCGGCGATGATCAGGACCTTCGCCGACGGCAGCTTCAGCTTCCATTTCGATGGCGGGGATTCGGCGCCTTCGCCCTCGACGTCTTCTTCGTCGGTTTCGGCTTTGACTTCTTTTTTCGGCTTTGATGCCATGAGCTTGCCCTGGATCGGATCGAGCGCGGAGCCGACGGGCGGCAACTCGGGACAAGCCGCGGGCGCGACCCCCGGCGCCCTCTTGTGGCAAGCTACGGGGCGAATGGTTAACAGAAACTTTCGGCGGTACCTGAAGAGGGCATTTTTTGCCGGGTCACCGCCGCCAAAGGGAGATTTTTGCCCTCGTTCCGCCGCCGGTGATCTTATCTAATCTATTGATATATCTACATTTTCATAGTTGGCATAGCTTCTGCAGCGACTCCGGCAGCCGCGGCTTGGGAGAGTCGGCGGCAAACCGGCCGGCGCCGCCTGGGAGGGTGGCGCGGCCATCACTGGGGAGCACGGCCGATGGAGAATATGGTTCTCGTCGGACTCTCGCGACAAGTTGCGCTGCGTCGCGAGCTCGAGATCGTCGCCAACAACATCGCGAACCTGAACACCACGGGGTTCAAGGCCGACGGCGCGCTGTTCGAGCAATATCTGATGCCGGTCGCGCGCGACAATGAGTTTAGCGGCGCCGATGCGCGGCTGAACTTCGTGCAGGACCGCGCCTCCTGGCTCGATCTCAGCCAGGGCGCGATTCAGCAGACCGGCAATCCGCTCGATGTGGCCGTCGACGGTGACGGGTTTCTGGTCGTGCAGACGCCGCGCGGCGAACGCTACACCCGCAACGGGGCGCTGCAGATCAACGGCACCGGCGAACTGGTCACCAGCGAAGGCTATCAGGTGCTCGGCGACTCCGGCCCGATCATTTTCCAGGCGTCCGACCGCGACATTACGATCAACGCTGACGGTTCGATTCGCGTCCGCGAAGGTTCCTCCGCCACAAGCGATGCTTCGCGCGGCAGGCTGCGGGTCGTCAATTTCGAGAAGTCTGAGCAACTCCAGAAGGACGGCGCCAGCACCTTCATGGTCGGCGCAGATGTTCAGCCGCAGCGGGCCGCAAACGTCAAAGTAGTGCAAGGCGCGGTGGAGAAATCGAACGTGCAAGGCGTCCTCGAAATGACACGCCTCATCGAGGTGACGCGCAGTTACACCGAGATTGCGGCTCTGCTGCAGCAACAGAGCGATCTGGGCAGCGAGGCCATCGACAGACTGGCCGAGGTTCCGGCCTAGGCTTGTTAAGGATCAGGAGATACCGCCATGCGCGCGTTGCACACCGCCGCCACCGGAATGATGGCCCAGGAACTCAATGTCCAGGTCATCTCCAACAACCTCGCGAACATGCGCACCACCGGCTACAAGCGCCAGCGCGCCGAGTTTCAAGATCTGCTGTACGAACATGTGCGCCGGGTGGGCAGCCAAACGTCCGATCAGGGCACTCAGCTTCCGGCCGGCATCGAACTCGGCTCCGGCGTCAAGACCGTGGGTACCCCGCGCCTGATGACGCAAGGCAGCCTCGTGCAGACCGGCAAGGATCTCGACGTCGCCGTCCGCGGCGAGGGCTTTTTCAAAATCACCTTGCCGGACGGCCGCACTGCCTATACGCGCGATGGCTCCTTCGAGCTGGATGCCCAGGGCCGTTTGGTCACCGCCCAGGGCAACGTCGTGCAAACAGGGGCTACCATCCCGGCAAACGCCACTGGCTTGACGATAAACGCGCAAGGTGAGGTTTCAGTGACCTTGGCGGGCAGCACCGCGTCAACGCCGGTCGGCCAGATCGAGTTGGCGATGTTCGTCAACAAATCCGGTTTGCAGGCAATCGGCGACAATTTGTTCTTGGAAACTCCGGCATCCGGCACCGCGCAAAGCGGCACACCGGCCGCAGCCGGCTTCGGTGACCTACAACAGCGCACGCTCGAACAGGCGAATGTCGAGGCGGTCAGCGAAATCACCGATTTGATCGCCGCACAACGCGCCTACGAGATGAATTCAAAAGTGATCGGCGCCGCCGACCAGATGCTGCAAACCAGCGCCAATCTGATGCGTTGAGGAGCAAAAGCCATGCTACGCGTGACGCTCGCCTTCTTGCTCGTCCTCACCGCGCCGGCCACGGCTCAGGTCACCAGCGCGCTCGGCCCGGCCGCGCCGATGCTGAAGCGCAATGTCACGGTCGCGAGCGACATTGTGCGCATCGGCGATCTGATCGAAAACGCGGGAACCGCCGCGCAAATTCCCATCTTCCGCGCGCCGGATCTCGGCGCCACCGGATCGGTGTCCGCCGAGCACGTACTAAAGGCGGCGCGCGCGCATAATGTGCTCGGGGTCGATGCCGGCGGGATTTCCAATGTGACGGTGACGCATACGAGCCGCGTGATCGCCGGCAAAGAAATCGAAGGAGCGATCGCGCAGGCCGTCGCCGCCCGGCACGGCCCAAGCGAGACGGGCGAACTCGTGGTGAGGCTCGATCGCGACGTGTCCGCCATGCATGTGGAGCCCACGGCGACCGCGGCGCTGCGGGTCGCGCGGCTGTCGTACGAACCACGCTCCGGACGCTTCGACATTCAGTTCGAATTGCCCGGCAGTCCGCTGGCGCGCCGTTTGCCGCTGCATTTCGGTGGAACCGCGGTGGAAATGGTAGAAACGGCCGTGCTTACCCGCCCCTTGGCGCGCGGCGACATCATCCGCAACTCGGACGTTGTGATGGAAAAGCGCCCGAAGGCACAGGTGGGACGTGATTTCATCGGTGCAACGGAGCAGGCCGCCGGGCTTTCCCTACGCCGGACAATACAGGCGGGGCAGATGCTTCGACAATCCGATTTGACAAAACCCGTGCTGGTTCAGCGCAACGAGATGGTGACTCTGATTTTCGAAATGCCCGGGATGGTGCTGACAAGCCGCGGCAAGACGCTGGAGTCCGGCACCAAGAGCGATGTCATCGCCGTGGTCAACGTTCAATCCAAACGCACCGTGCAGGCAACCGTCATTGGACCGGGCATTGTCATGGTCACACCCATGAGCCCACGGCTAGCCGCGAACACGATCTCACCCCCGGCTGCAAGTAATGCGGCACGGCACCCCACACGCACCGAGTAAACTCTATGTCGATCACCTATCGTTTGACGTCGCGCGCTGTTTGCATCGGCCTTGCCGGATCCCTGTTGGGAGCTTGTTCGGCCATTGACCGGCTGAAGCTGATAGGAGAACAACCGCCGCTTTCCGCCATCGAGAATCCGGCGGCTCAGCCGGGTTACAAGCCGGTGCAGATGCCCATGCCGGACCCGCAGCCGGCTACTTACAATCCCAATTCGTTGTGGCGCAACGGGTCGCGCGCTTTCTTCAAGGATCAACGCGCACATCAGGTGGGCGATATCCTCACTGTGAAAGTGAAGATCACCGACCAGGCCAAGCTGGAAAATGAGACCTCGCGGAGCCGGAGCAATTCCGAGGATTCCGGCGTTGACGATTTTTTCGGCAATCCAAGGCTGCCTGTTGTTTCCTCGATCAAGGTTCCCGGCCGAATTTTTGCGGCGGATTCCACCGCCAGCAGCGAAGGCAAGGGAAACGTGGATCGCAAGGAAGAACTGACGACCAACATCGCAGGCGTGGTCACACAGGTGCTTCCCAACGGCAATTTGGTGATCGAGGGCCGCCAGGAAATTCGCGTCAACTTCGAGGTGCGCGAATTAGTCGTCGCCGGCATCGTGCGGCCGGAGGACATCGAAAGCGATAACACGATCGATTCTACGAAAATTGCGCAGGCACGCATCGCCTATGGCGGGCGCGGGCAGATCACCGACGTTCAGCAGCCACGTTACGGCCAACAAGTATTTGACGTGTTGTTGCCCTTCTGAACCAGGGAACAGTCATCAGAAGTCAGTCATCAGAATCGCGCGGCGCCTTCTGATCACCGATCGCTGATTACTGACTGCTGATACCTGGCTCCCCGCCGTCTTCGTCCCGGGACGGAAACGGCGTTACCGTGCGGCCTCCGGCATCTCCCCGCCGGGGGCCGCCTTTTTTCGTATCGGGATTGTTACTCGTCGCGGTAGATGCGCTCGCGGCGTTCGTGGCGTTCCTGTGCCTCCACCGACAGCGTCGCGATGGGCCGCGCCTCAAGCCGCTTGAGCGAGATCGGCTCGCCGGTTTCTTCGCAATAACCGTAGGTGCCGTCCTCGATGCGCTGCAGCGCGGCATCGATCTTGGCGATCAGCTTGCGCTGGCGGTCGCGGGCCCGCAGCTCAATGGCGCGGTCCGTTTCCGATGATGCCCGGTCGGCAATATCCGGATGATTCTGATTCTCGTCCTGAAGGTGTTGCAGCGTTTCGCGCGCCTCCAAGAGGATTTCCTCCTTCCATGTAAGCAGCTTCTCGCGGAAATGCTCCCGCTGCCGCTCGTTCATGAAAGGCTCTTTTTCGGAGGGCTTGTAATTCTTGGTTTTCTCCGCGGGCATATGCACCTGGTTACTCCGAGCAACGGTTGACCAAAATACCTCCTCGCGGGCCCGCTTATATCGAGGGAGTCGGCTGCCGACAACAGCCGAATGGCGTGATCAGCGGCGCCTCTAAAGGCGCTACAAGTCGCTGAAAAGAGAAGAAGATCAGGTTTGCCCCGGTTAAGCTCAGACGGCGGCGGCGCTTTGCGCGGGGTTAGCGGATGCCCGCCTTGGCCAACTCCACCTCGACCCGCAGGTCGATCTCCGCCAGCACGACATCGAGTCCGGGGTCACCGGAGGGATCCTTAAGATCGACAGCCGAGGATTTCAGGCGCAGCAGCGCGGCCTGGTCGAGCGTGCCCCCGAGCAGGCTAAGTTTGAGCTCATCAAGCGCGTCGAGGGCCTTGCGGCCGTGTTTCACCGAACGCCGCCGCCGTTCCGCCGGATCTTCAATACCCTGCAGCGCAATCAAGGCGTCGATGCCCCCGACCGTCCGCAATGAAGCGGCCGGACTCGAACCTTGCGCCTGCTCCTGCTCGCCGACGGCAAAGGTGCCGGATCCGGTGCGGCGCTTGGCCGGGGCCGCCGCCGCCAAAGCAGTTCCGTTCGGTCCGTAGATTCGCATGGGTGAGCCCCCGGCCGGCAAATCGCCCGGCCTCGATTACCGCTCAGGGTCGCCCCGGCATGGTTAATGCGCGGTAAATGAGGCGGCAAATCTTGCCGGGCGCGGCAACGGCTGCCCGCGGGAAATGGCCGAAGCCTGTATTGCCAACTGAAAAATTCCTTGCGCTTCAAGGAACTTATGCCTCGCCCTTAAGTGGCACGTCTTTCGCTTCTCGATGTGCAGTCCGCACTCATCGGGGAGCTTAGGGTGACGAGGACATTGCAAGCTGCATGCTTTGCGGCATTGGCGCTGATCGCGGCGTCAATGCCCGCGGGGGCTACTTCGCGCATCAAGGATCTCGCCAATATCGAGGGCGTGCGCGAGAACCAATTGATCGGATACGGCCTGGTCGTCGGGCTCAATGCCACCGGCGACACGCTCAACAACATCCCCTTCACCAAGCAATCGCTGCAGGCGATGCTGGAGCGGCTCGGCGTCAATATCCGCGGCACGTCCATCAGCACGGGCAACGTCGCGGCGGTGATGGTGACGGCGAACCTGCCGCCCTTCGCCACCCAGGGCACGCGCATCGATGTCACGGTATCCGCTCTCGGCGACGCCAAGAGCTTGCAAGGAGGCACCTTGCTGGTGACCCCCCTGCTCGGCGCCGACGGCAACGTCTATTCGGTGGCACAGGGCTCCGTTGCGATCGGCGGATTTCAGGCGGAAGGCGAGGCATCCAAGATCACCCGCGGAGTTCCCACGGTTGGGCGCATTGCCAACGGCGCCATCGTCGAGCGCGAGATCGAATTCGCGCTCAACCAGCTGCTTCAGGTACGCCTTGCGCTGCGCAATCCCGATTTCACCACCGCCAAGCGCGTCGCCGCGGCGGTCAACGATTTCATCGGCACATCAACGGCGGAGCCGCTCGACCCCGCCACGGTGGAATTGACGATTCCTGCGAAATATCACGGCAACATGGTGTCGCTGCTCACCGAGATCGAGCAATTGCAGATCGAACCCGATCTTCCCGCTAAAATCGTAATCGACGAGCGTTCGGGGATCATCGTCATGGGCCGCGACGTGCGCGTGTCCATGGTCGCAGTGGCCCAGGGCAATCTGACGGTGACGATTTCGGAGACGCCGCAGGTCAGCCAGCCTACGCCTTTCTCGAGCGGCGGCACGACCACAGTCGTCCCCCGCACGCGCATCGGCGTGCAAGAAGACGGCAAAAAGCTCGCCGTGGTGCGGGACGGCGTATCGTTGCAGCAGCTCGTTGACGGGCTCAATGCGCTCGGCATCGGCCCGCGCGACCTGATCGCCATCCTGCAAGCGATCAAGGCCGCCGGCGCCATCCAGGCCGACATCGAGGTGATGTGATGACGGCGCCCCTGGCTCTGCTGTCGCTTGCCGGTGCGGCTCTGCCGCAGGTGAATCTGACCGCCAGTTTGGCGGCCGCCAGAACAGGGGGTCCCGCCAAGGCCAAAGCTGCGGCGGAGGATTTCGAGGCGGTGTTCTTGAACTCCATGTTCAACCAGATGTTCACTGCCATCGATGGTGAAGGCCCGTTCGGCACCGATGGCGGCACGGGCGTGTGGCGCTCCTTCCTCGCCGAGGAATATGCAAAATCCTTCGCCAAGAATGGCGGCATCGGCATCGCCAGCCACGTCTATGACACGCTGCTTGCGCAACAGGAGGCGGCAGCCCCGGCCATGCAGCGCCAACTCCCGTCCACGCCGTGACTCTCATCACCGAAGCCTTCGCCGCTCCGTCGCCGGCTGAGACCGCAAGCGAGGTCGAAGCCCTGATGGCCCGCCTGCTGGAGGCGATGGATGCGCTGATTGCCATGATCGAGCAGGAGACCGCGCTGGTGCGCGAGGGCCATCTGCGCGAAGCGGTGCAGATCGAACGATCCAAGAGCGAGTTCGCCCGCAGCTATGTCAGCGATTTGACGCGACTTTCCGCAAGCGGGCCCGCTTTGGCGAAAGCGGCGCCGGAAATCCTGGAAAGCTTCCGGCAGCGTCATGCCCGGTTTCATGAACTTTTGCGAACCAACATGACCGTGCTCGCCACCGCCCACGCCGTTTCCGAAGATTTGATCCGGGGGGTTTCCGGCGAGCTTGCCCGCAAAACCGCGCCGCAGACCTACGGAGCCTCCGGCCGTCCGGCCGTGTCCAGTCCCAGCACCATTCACCCGCTGGCCGTCAGCCGCACGCTCTAGTCCGCACCCTTGCGGAATTGCGGCGAGGCAAACCCGGCATTTACAAAGCGGCGCGTCCACATCGTTATCGGACGGTTATTTTTCATAGTTAATCGACAGTGAAACTTTTGCCGTTGAAAGTCTCAGTCAACTTACACATCGATAAACTCATTAACCATGTTCTTTTACGCGGCATTACGTCCTGCCTGACATGAATACCGCTCGATCCTCGGGATCGAAAGTGTGAACGCCAGTACGGCAATACGACCAGAAAGGTTTTATCCATGGCTTCCAATATCACTCTGTCGGCAGGCGTCCGACAGAACCTGCTCTCGCTGCAAAACACGGCTCAGTTGATGAGCCAGACGCAGAACCGCCTCGCCACCGGTCAGAAGGTCAACTCGGCCCTCGACAATCCGGGTAACTTCTTCACCTCGAGATCGCTTGCCACCCGCGCCAGCGACCTCAATGCGTTGCTCGACTCGGTCGGCCAGGCGCAACAGACGCTGAAAGCCGCCGATGACGGCCTCAGCTCCCTGACCAAGCTCGTCGAGTCCGCCAAGTCGATCGCCCAGCAGGCGCGGCAGGCCCCGCAGGCGGCCTCCACCGTCTACTCGGCCTTCACGGTCACCGGCGACCCGACCAACGAGGTGCTGGCGACCCATGACGGCGCCGCCGTGACGGTAGCCGACAGCACCGCCTACTCCTTCG
>JBBDNZ010000188.1:0-12395 GCA_040877285.1 Xanthobacteraceae bacterium | reverse complement strand
ACCGGGTCGAGGACGCGCTCAACGCCACCCGCGCCGCGGTCGAGGAAGGCATCGTGCCGGGCGGCGGCGTGGCGCTGCTGCGCGCCAAGAAAGCGGTCGGCAAGCTGACCAACGAGAATTCCGACGTGCAGGCCGGGATCAACATCGTGCTCAAAGCGCTGGAAGCCCCGGTGCGGCAGATCGCGGAGAATTCCGGCGTCGAAGGCTCCATCGTGGTCGGCAAGATCATGGACAACAAGTCCGAGACCTACGGCTTCGACGCGCAGAACGAAGAGTATGTGGACATGGTCGAGGCCGGCATCATCGATCCGGCCAAGGTCGTGCGCACGGCGCTGCAGGATGCCGCTTCGATCGCCGGCCTGCTGGTGACCACGGAGGCCATGGTGGCCGAGGTGCCGAAGGAAGCCGCGGGCCCTTCGATGCCAGGCGGCGGCATGGGCGGCATGGGCGGAGGAATGGGTTTCTAAGAAACCCATACCCATCATGGTGCCGAACTCGGGCAAGCCCGGCTTCGGTGGCGGGTTGTAAGACTGCCGTGGCCCGGACGCGGTGCGGCGTGAAACGGTGCACCGCCGATCCGGGACCCATTCCTAGCCCTGGATCGCGAGTCAGCAGCGTACCACTTCGTGCTGCGCTGCGCCCGGCAAACGGCGATAGGGGTGCAGCTTGGGCTGCGCGCTTTTTCATGCCCGGACCGTCACGCTCAGTTGCTCGGCTTGTGGAAGCGCAGCGTCTGCGGGCCGATGAGCACGATGTCATTGCCTTCGCGCCGCCATTTGGTCACTTGCATCAGCGACGACAGCACTTCCTCGTCGCCCTGCGCCCGCTCCGGCGGGCAGGGCCGATCGGTCTTCGGCCCGGCCAAGATCGTGATGGTGTCATCGACGACGACAATGTGCCCCTGCACGCTGTTGCACCACAGGTCGATCAGCACGGCGCCGTTTTTCGCGATCTCCAGCATCGGCACCCGCTTGGAACCGCGCATGGGCAGGGTGTCCAACATCAAGGACTGATCGAAGGGAAATTCCTTGGCAACGTCGCGCGCCATCGCGCCGGGGACGCTCAGCGACAGAATTGCAGCCAGGCATCCCGCGCGAACCCAAGCGACCGGCAAAATTGAACAACTCATCCCGTACCCCCCAGCATGACGATTCAGCGACTCCGATATGCACCGTCCGCGGCCTTCCGTCGCAGCATAGCATGCGCCAAGCCAACCTCGGCGAGCGGCCACTTTCGGCAGAGAGAAGCGGCGCGGGTCAATAGCCGATGGCCGTTATCCAGAGTTTTCAAAGGAATGGGACGGCCGTGCGCGGCATGGCGGCTCGCCGGCGGTTAACGCAGCGGCAAAAACGCATTCGTGCCGCGGGACGCCTGGAATACAAGGCCCCGAAGGCGTGTTATTGTTAGACCGCATACGTATTCGGGAGGCGTCCAATGGACCAACGCGTTTACGACCTTTACGACAGTTTTACGCACGGCCAGATACATCGTCGTGAATTCCTCGACCGGCTTGCCGTTGTTGCCGGTTCGACCGCCGCCGCGACGACCATGCTTTCGCTGCTGCAGAACGACTATGCCAAGGCGGCGACCATCGCCGAGAACGACCCGCGGCTGGTGGCCGAGAGGGCAACGTTCGATTCGCCGAGCGGCAAGATTTCCGGCTATCTCGTTCGCCCGAAGGAAAAAGGCAAGCGGCCGGCTATCCTGGTCATCCACGAAAACCGCGGCCTCAATCCCCACATCGAAGACGTGGCGCGGCGGCTGGCGACCGAAGGCTACCTCGCCTACGCGATCGATCTGCTCTCTCCGCTGGGCGGCACGCCGAAGGACGAGGAAGAGGCGCGCAAGATGTTCGGCAAAGTCGACCGCAAGGACACCTCGGCCTTGGTCGCTGCAGTTGCGTTCCTCGACAAGCATCCGGAATCGACCGGCAAGGTCGGCGCGGTCGGCTTCTGCGCCGGCGGCGAGATGGTCAATCAACTGGCCACGACGGCTCCCGAGCTCGACGCTGTCGTGGCCTATTACGGGCGGGCGCCGGCACCGGAACAAGTACAAAACATCAAGGCGTCGCTATTGCTGCAGTATGCGGAGAACGACGCCGGCGTGAACGGCACCCGTGCCGCCTATGAGGAAGCGCTGAAAGCGAACAAGAAAAAGTACGCCATGCACCAGTATCCGGGCACGCAGCACGCCTTCAACAACGATACCGGCGACCGCTACAACAAAGAGCAGGCCGAAATAGCCTGGAAGCGCACGCTGGACTTCTTCAAGGCAAATCTCAGCTAAACGGCTTCACCGTCACGCAGGAAAAACCGCCCGGAAAACCGGGCGGTTTTTTTATTCGCTCCCGGCGCGCGGCAGGTCAGCGCGTGGTTTCGCCATAGAGTACGCTGCAGACGATATCGTAGACCAGCAGGCCGAGGACAAAGGCAACGATGACGATGAGCGGGAGCGCCGGCACCCATACAATCATGATGCCGAGGAAAGCCGCCAGCATGCCGATGCCGATAATGCCGGTAATCAGGGTCGTGATCATTTGGCGTTTCCTTTCCGGCCGCCTTTTGCCGTCGCCGCCGCGCGGCCGCCGCCCTTGCGCGTGAGTGTTTTGACAAGCCAGGAGGCGGTGCGCAAGAGCCGCGCATCGTTGTCGCGGCGCCCGACGAGCTGCACCCCGAGCGGCAGGCCGGCCTCGGAGCGCATGAGCGGCAGGGTTACCGCCGGCATGCCGAGATAGGTCCAGATCGTGCAGAAGATGGGACTGCCGGTGGACTGCAACCCGCGCGGGGCCTCCCCCGGCGCCGCCGGCGTGAGAATGGCGTCGTATTCGTCGAACACTTCGTCGATCGCCTGGTTGATGCGCGGGATCGCCTCCACCGCACGCAGGTGATCGACGGCTTTGTGGCCGCGGCCGCGCACGATCAATTCGCGCAAGACGGGACTGAGCCGATCGCCGCCCTGCTCATAGTCGCGATGCAGATTGTGCGCCATTTCCGCTTCCATGACGACGCGGTGCAGATCGACGGCATGGGCAAGGCTCATGCCCAGATCGACTTCGGTCACGGCATCGCCCAGCGCTTCGGTCAGCTCGGCGAAGGCCTCGCGGGTGACGGTCTCGGCTTGGTCCCAGACCGGCGAGCGCACAAAGGCAAAGCGCGGCGGCAGCGGCGGCTCGGAGGCGGCGACCGCGGCGAAAGGCGGCGTCGCCAGCGGCCGCGTGTCGGCATCGCCGGCGTCGAAGCCGGTCATCACCTCGGCAAGCAAGGCGGCGTCCTCGACCGAGCGGGTAAACACGCCGACCTGATCGAGCGTGCGCGACAGCACCAGCGCGCCGCTGCGCGGGATCAGGCCATGCGTGGGCTTGAAGCCGACGACGCCGCAGAAGGCGGCGGGGCGGATGACGGAGCCGTTGGTCTGCGAGCCGATGGCGCCGGGAACCATGAAGGCGGCGACGGCGGCGGCGGAGCCGCTGGAGGAGCCGCCCGGCGTGCGCGCGGGATCGTGCGGATTGCGCGTCTTGCCGGGGCTGAAATAGGCATATTCGGTGGTCACGGTCTTGCCCATGATCACCGCGCCCGCCGCGCGCAGGCGCGCCACCGCGGCGGCGTCGGTGCGCGGGGTGCGGCCGGCCCACAGCGGCGAGCCGAATTCGGTCGGCATGTCGGAGGTGTCGAAAATGTCCTTGATGCCGACCGGCACGCCGTGCAGCGGCCCGCCGTGCTTGCCGCTCATGTGCCGGTCGTCGGCGGCCTGCGCCTGCCGCAACGCATGATCGCGGTCGAGGAAGGCCCAGGCCTGCACCTCGCCGTCCATCTGCGCGATGCGCTCCAGGCAGCCGGTGACAAGCTGCGTGGAGGTGATGCGCCCCTCGCGGATGTCGGCGGCGGCCTGCGTCAGGGTCAATGCGGACAAACTCATGCGCTTCGTCCCGGCCCGGCGCGTTTTACTCAGCGCGGCGTATAGAGATAGTCAGGCAGCCATAGCACGATCTGCGGGAAGACATAGACCAGCACCATGGTAAGGAACACCATTGCAACGAAGGGCAGCGCGCCGGCGAAGATATCCGTGAGCTTCACCCAGGGCGGCGCCACGCCCTTGAGGTAGAAAGCCGCCATGGCGACGGGCGGCGTATTGAACGCGGTCTGCGTATTGAGCGCCACCAGGATGCCGAAGAAGATCGGATCGATGCCGTAGTTGTCGAGCAGCGGCAGGAAGATCGGCACGAAGATGATGATGATCTCCGTCCATTCCAGCGGCCAGCCGAGCAGGAAGATGATGGCCTGCGTCAGCAGCAGGAATTGCGTCGGCGACAGGTTGAGGCTGAGAAAGAAGTTCTCGACCACGTGCTGCCCGCCGAGAACGGCGAACACCGCGGAGAAGGTCCACGATCCGACGAACAGGTAGCAAACCATCGCGGTGGCGCGTGCGGTGAGATAGACCGATTCCTTGAGCATGCCAAATCGGAGCGTGCGATAGGCGGCGGCCAGCACCAGGCTGGCGAGCGCGCCGGCGCCGGCCGCTTCCGACGGCGTCGCCAGCCCGAACAGGATGGCGCCGAGCACGGAGACGATCAGCAGCGCAAGCGGCAGGAACGACGTCGCCAGCGCCCACATCACCTGGCCGAAGGGAACGTCGGTCTGCTCCTTCGGCAGCTTGGGAGCGAGCGCCGGGTTTATCATCGCGCGGGCGATGATATAAATGACGTAGAAGAAAGCCAGAATGAAACCGGGGAAGAAGGCCGCGGCATAGAGCTTGACCGCGGAGACGCTGGCCGTCGCCGCATAGACGATCAAGAGGATACTCGGGGGAATAAGAATACCGAGACAGCCGCCCGCGCACACCACGCCGGCCGAGAGCCTGACGTCATAGCCGGCGCGCAGCATGGCGGGAAAGGCCAGCAGACCCATCAGCGTCACCACGGCGCCGACGATGCCGGTGGCGGTGGCGAACATGGCGCAGGTAACCATGGTCGCCACGGCGAGCGAGCCGGGAACGTTTTTCATCGAGAGTTGCAGCGAATGGAATAGCCGGTCGAGAATATTGGCGCGCTCGATCAAATAGCCCATGAACAGGAACAACGGCACCGCCACCAGCACGTCGTTGGACGAGACCTCGAACGCCTTCTGCACCAGCAGCGTGAAGATGCGATTGTCGAAGAATTCCTGGCCCGGCGTGTAATAGGCGTAGTAGCCGAAGCCGACGCCCATGGCGATCAGCGTGAACGCGATGGGAAAGCCGAGCATGATGATGAAAATGAACAGACCCAGCATCATCATGCCAACTTGCGGGTCGGTCATACGCCGGTCTCCTTGTGGCCGGGCAGCGGTTTGGCCCCGTCGATATCCGGCACACCGGCTTCCGCGAGATGCTTCTTCTCGGCCATGATGATCGATTCGGTTTCCTCGACGTCATGCAGCCGCTGCGGCCACTGTCCGAGCCGGATGCAAAGAACGCAGCGGATGATTTCGGCGATGCCTTGGAGCAGCAGCAGAACGCCGGTTACCGGGATCAAGGCCTTGAGCGGGAAGACCGGCACCCCGGCCGGGCTGAAGATGCTGACCTCGCGAAACGACACGGAGAAATATGCGTATTTGTAACCGGAATAGATGAAAGCGGCGACGGCGGGCAGAAAGAAGATGATGTAGAGGACAAGGTCCATGCTCGCCTGCGTCCGCGGCCGCCAGAAGCGGTACAGCACGTCGGCCCGCACATGCCCGTTGCGCGAGAGCGTATAGGCGCCGGCCATCAGGAACAGGGCGCCGTAGTTGATATAGCTGAAGTCGAAGGCCCAGCTCGTCGGCGCGCGCAATACGTAGCGCACGAACACTTCGTAACTGATGCCGAATGTGAGGACGAGAATCAGCCAGGCGAAGGACTTGCCGACCCAGGCGCTGAGCGAGTCAATGAAGAACAGAAAGCGATTCATGGACGACGGATACGCGGACGTGGCGGCACGGCATTCCCCCTAGAAGGACCGGGTGGCCCCCCCCCCCCGCCCAAAGCCGCCGGCACAAGCGTGCCGCAGCGATGTCTTAGAGCTTCAGCACGCCCGGGAAGTGATGCTCGAAGGCGCCTTTGTAATCGGTCGCATTATACTGAGTGAAGAATACGACGCGCCGCACCCAGGCCTTCTGAGAGTCCATGACCTTCTTCATGAATGGATCCTGGGCGAGATTGGCAATCAGGCCGTCCCACGCCTTGATCTGCGCCTCAAACACGTCCTTCGGCGTGCGGATGACGTTGACCTTATCCTTCTCGATCAGTTCTTGCAGGTCCTTCGAATACTGATCGTAGGCTTTCCATTCATTCGCGGAGGAAGCGGCCTCGGCGGCGTATTGCAGGATCGCCTGGTGTTCCTTCGGCAGCCCGTTGAACTTCGGCCGGTTGAACATGATCTCGAAGTATTCCGTAGCCTGATGATGGCTGCCCATCATGTAGTTCTTGGCCACGTTCTGCGCGCCGAAGCGTTTGTCCGAGGTCGGGTTGTTGAACTCAAAGGCATCGATCACGCCGCGCTCCATCGCCGGCACGATTTCGCCGCCGGGAAGCTGAGAGACCGCAAGACCCATCGCCTGCATGAGGTCGGCCGCCAGACCGACGGTGCGGTACTTGAGGCCCTTCATGTCGGCCGCGCTCTTCACCGGATTCTTGAACCAGCCGAGCGGCTGGGTCGGCATCGGCATGGCGAAGAAGCTCTTGATGTTGACTTTCATGATCTGCGTCTGGAGCTCTTCGAACAGCTCCTTGCCGCCGCCGTTGTGGATCCAGCCGAGACCCTCGTTGGCGTTGAAGCCGAACACCGGGCCGGTGCCGAACAGCGAGGCCGCCTTGTGCTTGCCGTACCAGTAGACGGTCACGGTATGCGCGGCGTCGAGCTGGCCGCCGTGCACGGCATCGAACACCTGGAACGGGTGCACGATGGCGCCGCCGGCGAGATATTCAACATTAAGCCGCCCGCCCGCCATTTCGTTGACGCGCTTGGTATAGTCGCGGGCCATGTCCGAAAAGATATCGGTGGCCGTCCAGGAACCCTGCATCTTCAGAGTGACTGTCTGCGCGCGCGATATTTGCGGCATCGCCACCGCCGCGGCGCCAGCAACGCCCGCACCAATTATAAATTTACGGCGGCTGGTCGCCGATTTCGCTTTGTTATTGGATTTCATGACTTCCCTCCCGATCTGCTAATCGTTGGCAGCATGGCGTCTTGGCGACACCATTAAAACGCGCCGTAAACCGGCGTTGGCTCGCAGTTTGGCCGGATTAGCGGTATTCCACAAGCCTCGCGCCCACGCCTTGAGCCTCGACGTTAGACGTAGCCCAATTTCGTCCCCCGTACCAGGAAACCCCGGAAGCGACTGATTCTTCCGTAAAACTTAGAAGATAGGCGGGCAAAATTAACCCCTGCCGCCCGCCCGCGACAGGAGACCGCTCCCGTGAAAAGCATCTTTGCGACGCTCGCCATCATCTGGCGGCTCTCCATGCCCTATTTCCGCTCCGATGAACGGTGGATCGGGCGCATCCTGCTCGCTTCCGTGATCGGCATCGAGCTCATGCTGGTCGGCATCGACGTACTCATCAATCAATGGAACAACCGTTTCTACAATGCGTTGCAGGACCGCAACTGGGACGCATTCGTCTTTGAGCTTGGATTTTTCTGCCTGCTCGCCGCCGCCTTTATCGTGCTTGCGGTTTACCAGCTCTATCTCAATCAATGGCTGCAGATCCGCTGGCGGCGCTGGATGACCCAGCGTTATCTCGAGCACTGGCTGGACGGCGCCAACCACTACCGCATGCAGCTTCTCGGCGACGCCGCCGACAACCCCGACCAGCGCATTGCGCAAGATATCTACATGTTCGTCGACCGCACGCTGGGAATCGGCATTGGTCTGCTCAGTTCAGTCGTGACGCTCGCGTCCTTCGTTTTCATTCTGTGGACCTTGTCAGGCGAGGCGCCGCTCGTTCTTTTCGGCACCGAAATTGCCATTCCCGGCTATCTGGTGTGGGCGGCATTGCTCTATGCCATCGTCGGGACCGCGTTGACGCATTGGATCGGCTGGCCGCTGGTGCATCTCAATTTCATGCAGCAGCGCTACGAAGCCGATTTCCGCTTCAACTTGGTGCGCGTGCGGGAGAACTCCGAGCAGATCGCGCTTCTGGATGGAGAAAAGGCGGAGACCGGCCGCCTATTGGCGCGCTTCGGCAACGTCGTCACCAACTGGTTTTCCATCATGACGCGGCAGAAGCGGCTGACATTCTTCACCGCCGGTTACCGGCAGGCTTCGGTCGTCTTTCCTTTCATCGTCGTCAGCCCCGCCTATTTTGCCGGCCGCATGCAGCTTGGCGGCATGATGCAAACCGCCGGGGCTTTCAGCAGCGTGCAGAACGCGCTTTCCTTCTTCGTCAATGCCTATAGCCAACTGGCCGAGTGGGCCGCCGTCATCGAGCGGCTCGACGGCTTCGATACCGCGGTTGCCGCCGCGCGGGCCGCCGCGGTGACGCCGCCGGTCATCGAGGTCAAGGCGCAGCCCGGTCTAAGCTCGGTAGAGATCGACCATCTCGCGGTGCGGCTCCCGAACAAGACACCACTGGTCGATGCCGACGGCATCCGCATCAAACCCGGCGACCATGTGCTGCTGACCGGACCTTCGGGATCCGGCAAATCGACCCTGTTCCGCACCATTGCCGGGATCTGGCCGTTCGGCGCGGGAACCATCACGATTCCCGCCGATGCCAAGGTCATGCTGCTGCCGCAGCGTCCTTATTTTCCGGTAGCGCGGCTGGGCTCGGCCATCAGCTATCCGGCGCCGCCCGGAACCTTCGACGCGGCCCAGATCGCGGACGCGCTGGAAGCGGTGGGGCTTGCCGCCATGACATCGCGGCTGGAGGAGGACGGCCATTGGAACCGCATGCTTTCGCTCGGGGAACAGCAGCGCCTCGGGCTTGCCCGCGCGCTGCTGCATGCGCCGGATTTTCTCTTCCTCGACGAAGCGACCGCTTCCCTCGACGAACCGGCGGAAGCCGCGGTCTACCAGTTGCTGCGGGAGCGGCTGCCGCGCGCCACCATCGTCTCCATCGGCCATCGAAGCACATTGCGCGCCTTCCACAGCCGTCATCTGACGCTGGTGCGCGAGGGCGACCGTTATCGCGTGCAGGAGGCGGCCCTATCGCCCGCAGGATAGCGCCTTCGGGTGACAAAAAAGCGAAACGGGCGGCGGCTCCGCAGAGCCAGCCGCCCGCCGCCGAAGAGGCGCGCTCTACTTCAGAGCGGAAAGCGCGGTGTCGAATTTGAGCGAGGCAACGAACGTGCCGTCGCACCAGTCGCTTGAGGGATTACCCGCGGCGACCAGCAGGAAGCTGTTGCAGTCCGCCGTGTCCTGGTCGGTGCCGTGGTAGCGCAGATCGAGCGTGACCGCCTTGTATGTCAAAGCCAGACCGAGGTTGTAGTAGGTGTAGCTCGGATCGGTAAATCCCGTCGCGACGAAGCCGCCGTCGTCGATCCACCAGTGACCGAGCTCGCCGGAAACGAAAGAGCCGAGATCGCCGGCGGTCCACGGCAATATCCACTTCGCCGTCGCCGACGCATAGACCGCGCTCGCGTCCGCCGAGACGCCGGCGGCCGTGAAGGTCTCGCTGTAGTTCAGCAAATCGGGCGTGTAGAAGACATTGCCGCCAAACGTCAGGGCCGGAGTGACCGCGTAGGAGGCTTTGGCATAGGCTTCCCAGAAATCGCTGTTGTCGGTGGCGCCGTTGAACATTTCCTTCGGGTAGTAATAGTAGATGGCGCCGAGATCGAGGAAGACCGGGCCCCAGCTATTGCGCCATCCGCCATAGAAATCGACCTCGGCGGCCGGATCGGTGAAGCCGTAGCCGCCGCCGGATGGCCATTCGATGGAGTAGACGGCCAAGCCGGCGTAGAACTGGCCGATCGAGGTGTTGAATTGCGGCTCGAAATAAGCACCGCCGGACGGCCCTTTATTCGATTGCGAGACACCGCGGAAATTGTAATCGGTCGAGATGACGCCGCCGAAGGCGATGTCCCATGGCGAGACCATCGGCGCGGGCTCGGCTTTCTTCGCCGCCTTGGCAACCATATCGGCCGCAAACGCCGGCGCCGCGCAGACCGCAAGCGCCGCTACTGATACAAGTACCTTTCTCATTTTTCAGTCCCCTCTCCTGCCGCATCGAAGCGCGGGAAAACGCGCTCACTTCGCTGCGTTTCGGGGAAAATTTTACGCACGCACCGGAGCGGAGCGGCAAGACGAAAGCTGCGGCAATTGCTGCCCTTTTAGGCGAATCGAGATTGTCAAAATTGAATGTCGGAGGCTGTGACGGAAAAGTCACAAAACTTTCGCCGGCAAAAAAAGGCGATCAATAAATGTGCAACAGCGCCGCAATGTCCACCGCGCCCGTTTCAACGCAACTGATTAATATTTGGGCCGACGGCGTGAGAGAATCGGCGAATTTCCCGGCCGGCAATACCGAGCGGCACGATCCGATCGCTTGATGATAGCGGGGTTAGGAATGGCCGCGCCAGATTCTGGCGCGGCCTTTTCCGGTTGACGATTTTAGCTCGCGGCGGACGGCCCGGCGAAGGAACGGTCTTGCCGATTTCGCCGGTCTAGTTTTTGTTGCCGTCGCCTCCGCCGCCGAAACTGCCACCGCCCCACGAACCGCCCGTTCCGCCGAACGGCGAGCCGAAGCCCGAAGAGCCGCTCTCCGTGCTCGGGGCGGGCGCCGGCTTCGGCGCAGACGGCTTGGCAGCCGCCTTCTTCTTCGGCGCTGCGCGCTTCTTGGCGGCGCCGCGCTTGGCTTTGCCCTTCTTGGCGGCGGAGCGGGCCTTGGCCTTCTTGCGCGCCGGAGCTTTCTTCGCCTTGCGGGCTTTGCCCTTGGTCTTACTCTTTCTCTTTTTCGCCATGATCATCCTCCTGTTGACGTTTCGTTTCGGCGCATTGCTACACTTCGACGAGCTTTCCACCTGCCGAAGCGGCCCCGACCGAACTTTCCTCCGGACCGCCGCTCTCAGCCGAACCCGGCAGCGCGTTTCCGATCCAATCCGTTTTCACCCCTTCGGGGGCGGGCCCCCCGGTCGCCCAGTCGATCAGCTCGACCGTATGCACCACGGGGATACCCGTGCCCGCCGCAATCTGAGTAATACAGCCGATATTGCCGGCGGCGATGACGTCGGGCTTGAGCGATTCGATATTCGCAATCTTGCGATCGCGCAACCTCGCCGCCAAGTGCGGCTGCAGGATGTTGTAGGTTCCCGCCGAGCCGCAGCACAAATGTCCCTCCGGCACATCTTTGACCACGAAGCCGCACTTGGAAAGCAAATCTTTCGGCTCGCGCGTGATTTTCTGTCCGTGTTGCAAGGCGCAGGCGGAGTGATAAGCGACGACCGGACCGCCCGCGGACAAAGGTGCGAGCTTCAGCGTCGAAAGATATTCGGCAATATCCTTGGCAAGCGCGGAGATTTTCGCGGCCTTAGCGGCATAGGCGGAATCCGCCCGCAGCATGAAACCGTAGTCCTTGACGGTGGTTCCGCAGCCCGAGGCGGTGATGAGGATGGCGTCGAGCCCCTCCCCTTCGATCTCGCGCATCCAGGCGTCGATATTGCGCCGGGCGGAGGCAAGCGCGTCTTGCTCGCGGCCCAGGTGATGCACCAGCGAGCCGCAGCAGCCCTCGCCTTCGGGCAGCACCGCCTCGACGCCATGGCGGGTGAGAAGGCGGACGGCGGCTTCATTGATGGACGGCGCCAGGATCGGATTGACGCAGCCGGTGAGCAGGGCGACGCGGGCGCGGCGGCGGCCTTGCGCCGGAAAGACGCGCCGTCCCGTCGCGGGCGGCTGCGGCGGCACCTGCGACGGCGCGAGGCGCAGCATGGCGGCAACGGGCTTCAAGCCGAGCAGAGAAAACAGGGGGGCCAGCGGCCGGAAGACCAGCGCCAGGCCCAAGGCATGACGAAAGCGCCCGGGATCGGGCATTACCCGGGCGAGCAGGTTGCGCAAGAGCCGGTCGATGAACGGCCGCCGGTAGGTCTTTTCGATATGGGCGCGGGCGTGATCGACCAAGTGCATGTAATGCACCCCCGACGGGCAGGTGGTCATGCAGGCGAGGCACGACAGGCACCGGTCAATATGTTTCACGACCTCCGGCGTGGCGGGCCGGTCGTGCTCCAGCATCTCCTTGATCAGATAGATGCGCCCGCGCGGGGAATCGAGCTCGTCGCCGAGCAGCACATAGGTCGGGCAGGTGGCGGTGCAGAAGCCGCAATGCACGCAGGCGCGGAGAATTTTTTCCGATTCCGCCATCTGCGGATCGGCGAGTTGGGCGAGGGAGAAAGAGGTTTGCATTACCGATTACACTTCGAGTTTCTTAGCTTGTCGTCCCGGCCGACCCCC
>JBBDNZ010000187.1:0-12401 GCA_040877285.1 Xanthobacteraceae bacterium | reverse complement strand
TGCTCACCGCCGAATTGGCGCGCGAGGCGCTGGAGACAAACTGGATCAAGCTGGAAGTGATCGGCGACCGCGAATTGCTCTACCCCGACGTGGAGGAACTGCTGAAGGCGACGGAGGCGCTGATCGCCAAGGATTTCGTCGTGCTGCCTTATTGCAACGACGATCCGGTCGCCTGCCGCAAGCTGGCCGACCTCGGCGCGGCGGCGGTGATGCCGCTCGGCTCGCCCATCGGCTCGGGCTTAGGCATTTCCAATCCGCATCTGATCGAGCTGATCTGCGCGCGCAGTCCGGTGCCCGTGGTGCTCGACGCCGGCATCGGCACGGCGTCCGATGCGGCGCTCGCCATGGAGCTTGGTTGCGCCGCGGTGCTGCTCAACACGGCGGTATCGAAAGCCAATGATCCCGTGCAAATGGCGGCGGCGATGAAGTCGGCGGTCGAGGCGGGGCGGCTCGCTTATCTGTCCGGCCGCATCCCCAAGCGCCGCAACGCCGAGCCGTCGAGCCCGCAATTCGGCCTTGTCGGGACGTGACGCTTCCTGCGCCGCCGCTTCTGCTCATCACCGATCGCAGTCAGGCGCGCGAAAATATACTCGACATCGCCGTTGCGGCATTGGCGGCAGGATGCCGTTGGATCAGCCTGCGCGAAAAAGATTTGCCGGAAGCGGACCAGACGGCGCTGCTGGGTGAACTTTTGCAACGGGCGAGGCCGTATAATGCGCGCGTCACCTTGCACGGCGATCCAACAACTGCACTACATGCAAAGGCGCACGGCGTGCATCTTTCCGCCGGAAACGATGCGGCCACGGCGCGGCGTATTCTGGGCAAGGACGCGCTGGTCGGACTCTCCGTTCATAGCGCAGCGGAAGCGCGCAAGGTCGATCCGGCGCCGCTCGATTATGTGATCGCGGGACCGGTTTTTGAAACGGCGAGCAAACCGGGCTACGGCCCGGCACTCGGGCCGGAAGGACTCGCGGTTATCGTGAAAGCTTCGCGCGTTCCCGTCATCGCCATCGGCGGCGTCACGCTCCAGACAATCTCCGATTGCCTCGCCGCCGGAGCAACCGGCGTGGCCGTCATGGGCGGCGTTATGCGCGCCGCCGATCCGGGAAAAGAAATCGAAAAAATGCTCGCCGCTTATCCGCGCCCGCGATAGGGCGCGACGCCCTGGTCCGGCAGCCATAGGCCGGCCGGCAGCTTGCCGGTCTGCCAGAACACGTCGATGGGAATGCCGCCGCGCGGATACCAATAGCCGCCGATGCGCAAGAAGCGCGGGGCCAGATACTTCGCCAGCTTCTTGCCGATGGCGACCGTGCAATCCTCGTGGAAGGCGCCGTGATTGCGGAAGCTCGCGAGATAAAGCTTGAGCGACTTCGACTCCAAGAGCCAGCGGTTCGGCACATAGTCGATGACAAGGTGCGCGAAGTCGGGCTGGCCGGTGATCGGGCACAGCACGGTAAATTCCGGCGCGGTGAAGCGCGCCACATAATACGTGTCCGGGTGCGGATTGGGCACGCGGTCGAGCACCGCCTTGTCCGGCGACGCCGGAATGCGGCTTTCCTTACCGAGGTGACGCGTCCTTTTGGCCATTTAATCGTTATCCAAGCCTGTTCCGCCATTGGATGCACCGCTTTGGCGGGACATGACAAGGGCATCGTTCATCCTGTAGAAGCGCGGCAGCACTTGACCGCCGGGAGCCCCATGACCGCCATTGTCGACATTATTGGCCGCGAAATCCTCGACAGCCGCGGCAATCCGACCGTGGAGGTCGATGTCGTCCTGGAAAACGGCTCGCTCGGCCGCGCCGCCGTGCCGTCCGGCGCCTCCACCGGCGCCCATGAAGCGGTGGAGCTGCGCGACGGCGACAAGAAGCGCTATCTCGGCAAAGGCGTGCGCAAGGCGGTCGCCGCCGTCAACGGCGAGATTTTCGACGCCGTCGGCGGCATGGACGCGGAAGGCCAGGCCAAGATCGATGAAACTTTGATCGCGCTCGACGGCACGCCCAACAAGAGCCGGCTTGGCGCCAACGCCATCCTCGGCGTGTCGCTGGCGGTGGCCAAGGCCGCGGCGGCGGCGAACGATCTTCCTCTTTACCGCTACGTCGGCGGCACCGCTGCGCGGCTCTTGCCGGTGCCGATGATGAACATTATCAACGGCGGCGTGCATGCGGATAACCCGATCGACTTTCAGGAATTCATGATCCTGCGGGTCGGCGCGCCGACTTTCGCCGAGGCGCTGCGCGCGGGCTCGGAAATCTTCCACACGTTGAAGCAGGCGCTGAAATCCGCCGGCCACAATACCAATGTGGGCGACGAGGGCGGCTTCGCGCCCAACCTGCCGTCGGCCGATGCCGCGCTCGATTTCGTGGTCATGGCGGTGGAGAAGGCCGGCTACAAGGCGGGCAAGGACGTGATGCTCGGCCTCGACTGCGCCGCGACGGAATTTTTCAAGGACGGAAAATACGTCTACCAGGGCGAGAGCAAGATCCGTTCGCGCGAGCAGCAGGCGAAATATCTCGCCGATCTCGCCGCGCGCTATCCCATCGTCAGCATCGAAGACGGCATGGCCGAGGACGACTTGGAGGGCTGGAAGATTCTGACCGACCTGCTCGGCACCAAATGCCAGCTTGTCGGCGACGATGTCTTCGTGACCAATGTCAAACGGCTCGCCGAAGGCATCAAGGACGGCATCGCCAATTCCATCCTGGTCAAGGTCAACCAGATCGGCACGCTCACCGAGACGCTCGCCGCCGTGGAGATGGCGCACAAGGCCGGTTACACCGCGGTCATGTCGCACCGCTCCGGCGAAACGGAAGACGCCACCATCGCCGATCTCGCGGTCGCCACCAATTGCGGGCAGATCAAGACCGGTTCGCTCGCGCGCTCCGACCGCGTAGCCAAATACAATCAGCTTCTGCGCATCGAGGAAAATTTGGGTCCGCAGGGAAAATATGCCGGCCGCGCGGCGCTCAAGGCGCTGGGTTGAGCGGCGGGAGGTAGCCATGTCCGCGCAGCAAATGGAGAAGCGGCTCACCGCGCCCGACATCGGCGCGCGCAAAGGCGGCGAACCTATCGTTTGCCTGACCTCCTACCACGCCCATACCGCGCGCATTCTCGATCAGTATTGCGACGTCATCCTGGTCGGCGACTCGCTCGGCATGGTGATGCATGGCCTGGAGACCACCATCCCGGTCACCCTCGACATGATGATCCTGCAAGGCCGCGCGGTGATGCGCGGCTCGAAACGCGCGCTGGTCGTGGTCGATATGCCGTTCGGCTCCTACGAGGCGTCGAAGGAGCAGGCGTTCCATTCCGCCGCGCGAGTGTTGAAGGAAACCGGCTGCGGCGCGATTAAGCTCGAAGGCGGACGGCGCATGGCCGAGACTATCGCCTTCCTGGTCGAACGCGGCGTGCCGGTCATGGCGCATATCGGCATGACGCCGCAGGCGGTGAACGTGCTCGGCTCCTTCCGGGCGCGGGGGCGCGAGGAACATGAGTGGGCCGGTTTCGAAGACGACGGCCGCGCGGTCGCCGAGGCGGGAGCCTTTTCAGTCGTGATCGAGGCCGTGGCTGAGCCGCTCGCTCGGCGCCTTACCGAACAGATCCCGATCCCCACCATCGGCATCGGCGCGAGCCCCGCCTGCGACGGCCAGATCCTCGTCCTTGAAGACATGCTCGGCCTGTCCCCGCAGGTGCCGAAATTCGTCAAGCGCTACACCGATCTCGGGCCTTCGATCGAGGCGGCGGTGCGGAACTACGCGGCGGACGTGCGGGGGCGGAATTTTCCGGGTCCCGAGCACGTCTATGCCATGAAGACCAAGAAGGCCAAGTAGGGCTGAGAGCTTCCGTTCCAGGCGGACGCATTTAACCTTTGCGGGTTAAGCTTTTGCCTTGCCTGCGCCATATCGCTACGTTAGGTGCTTACTCGAAGACCGGCGGAATTACAGAGAGTTGGGGAGAATTTGGTGTCCGACGTTTTCAGGGAGATCAACGAGGAAGTCAGGCGCGAGAAGCTGCTGAAGCTGTGGGAGCGCTACCAAAATTATATCGTCACCGGCATGATCCTACTCGTTCTTTTGATTGCCGGCTGGCGCCTCTATCAGTGGTGGGAAGCGAAAAAGGCCGCCGAGGTGGGCGCCGCCTTCAACGCAGCCATGACCCTCAGTACGGAAGGCAAGCGCGCGGAGGCCGAAACCGCTTTCGCCAAGATCGCCGAAAGTAATGCGGCGGGCTATCGCGACCTCGCGCGCCTGCAGGCCGCCGCCGAGCTGGCGCAACGCGACCCGAAGGCCGCGGTCGAAGCCTATGACGTCATTGCGGCCGATCAGCAGACGCCCCAGACCATGCGCGATCTTGCGGCCGTGCGCGCCGGCGCTCTCTTGGCCGACAGCGAGCCGTACGCGACTATGCTGCAGCGGCTTGAGCCGCTGACGGCGGCGGACCGCACCTACCGCAACGTCGCGCGCGAGCTGCTGACGCTTTCCGCCTGGCGCGCGGGCGATGCAACAGCGGCCCGCAAATGGGCCGATATGATTACCGGCGACGCCCAGGCAACGCCAAACCTGCGCCGCCGCATAGAAATGCTGCTGGCATTGACCGCCGCAAATGCCAAAAGCTGACATGGAAGGACCGGATATGTTCCGCATTGACCGCGCGATCCCGGCCGCCGTCATCCTCGCGGTCGCCCTCGCTGTCTCGGCCTGCAGCAGCGGCCAGCAATTCGACCCGACGGACCTCATGCCGGAGAACTGGTTCGGCGAGAAAGAGAAGCTGGCGGGTCAGCGCAAGCCGGTGTTTCCCGACGGCGTGCCTGGCGTGCCTGAGGGTGTTCCTTCCGAATTGATCAAGGGCAATCAGCAAGCGGCCATCGAAACGGCGCCTGTAACTCCAGTGACGGCCCAGCCTGCCGAACCTCCCGCGGCGGCCCCTCCGACCGCACGATAATTCAAAGCGCCTTTGTCCGCGCGCGACCGGGTCGCGTCATGAGCTTCACAGTTGCCATCGTCGGCCGGCCGAATGTCGGTAAGTCGACCCTGTTTAACCGCCTTGTCGGCCGCCGCCTGGCGCTGGTCGATGATTTGCCGGGCGTGACGCGCGACCGCCGCGAAGGCGAGGCGCGGCTCGGCGATCTAGACTTCGCCGTCATCGACACCGCCGGATTGGAAGATGCCGCGGCGGAAAGCCTGTCCGGACGCATGCGCGCGCAAACGCAAGCGGCCGTCGCCGACGCCGACGCCGTGTTCTTTCTCGTCGACGCGCGCACGGGTCCGCTGCCGGTCGATCGCAGCTTCGCCGATCTCCTGCGTAAATCCGGCAAGCCTGTCATCGTTGTCGCCAACAAGTGCGAGGGCAGAGCAGGGCAGGCCGGCGCAATGGAAGCCTTTGAACTCGGTCTCGGCGAGCCGGTCGCGATTTCCGCCGAGCACGGCGAGGGCATGGCCGATCTTTATGAGGCGCTGCGCGCGGCGCTGCCCGGGCAAACCGCGGCAATCGTCGAGACTGCGACCGCCGCGGAAGCGCCGGAAGCGGCAGCCATCCGCGTTGCCGTGGTCGGGCGCCCCAATGTGGGCAAATCGACGCTCATCAATCGCCTGCTCGGGAAGGAACGCCTGCTTACCGGCCCGGAAGCCGGGATCACGCGCGATGCCATCGTGGTGCCGTTGAACTGGCAAGGCCGGCGGTTTCACGTCTATGACACCGCGGGCCTGCGGCGGCGCGCCAAAGTCCAGGAAAAACTGGAAAAACTGTCGGTGGCGGATGCGCTCAACGCCGTTCGCTTTGCCGACGTGGTCGTGCTGCTGATCGATTCCGAGCGTCCCTTCGAGGACCAGGACCTGCGCATCGCCGACCTCGTGGAAAAAGAGGGCCGCGCCCTGGTCATCGCCATGAGCAAGGCGGATCTGATGCCGCAACAGGCGGGCGCGATCAAAAAGCTGCGCGAGGAAACCGATCACTGGCTGCCGCAAGTCAGGGGCGTGCCTGTCGTTCCCGTCTCCGGCCTGACCGGCGCCGGTCTTGACTGCCTGATGCAGGCCATCGTCGGGAGTTATACGGTCTGGAACCGGCGCGTCCCAACGAGCGCGCTCAATCGGTGGCTGGCGGAGACGTTGGCGCAGCATCCGCCGCCCGCGGTGTCGGGCCGGCGGCTGAAGCTCAACTACATCACGCAGCCGAAGACGCGCCCGCCCACTTTCGTGCTGTCCTGCACCCGGGCGGCGGCGCTTCCCGATGCCTACCGCCGCTATCTGGTCAACGGGTTGCGCGAATGTTTTGACCTGCCGGGAACGCCGATCCGTCTCATCTTGCGGGAAAAGCGCAATCCCTTTGCGCGGAAGAAATGACGGCCGCCTTGGTCTGTTCGCGCAAGCGGGCGTGAAAGGCCCGATGAGACAAATCGCGCCTGCGTCATTTTTTCGCCACGCGGCGTGCAGTGAAAAATTCAGCCCCCGCGCGGGCGCGTTAAAATAGCCTTAAGCGCCGCGGCGTCATGGTTCGCGCATGGTCACCCGTAAAAAGCTGCGTTCATGCCTCACCGCCCTCGGTCTTTATGCCGCGGCCGTGCTGTTCATCGGCTATTTCGCGGTCAATGCCTTTTCCGGCAATCACGGTTTGCGCGCTCAACAGGCGCTCGAGCAACAGATCGCCAAGCTCTCCGCTGAATTGGATATGGTCAAAGGAGAACGCGCCTATTGGGAGCGTCGGGTGTCGCTGTTGCGTTCCGACCGCATCGATGCCGACCTGTTGGACGAGCGCGCGCGGGCGGAGTTGTTTTACCTGCACCCCAACGAAGTCACCCTGCTGCTGAAGCCTCGATAGCGGCGTTAGGGCCGACCGAATATTGCGGCGGCCCGATCTTTTCCGCTCAAAAATTGCGTACCCGGGCGGGCCATTCACAGTTCAAATTACCCCGCGCCGCCTGCGCTTTCGCCTTTAGGTGAATTGGGCTATGACGCCGCAGCAATTCCCGCCGCAGGAGCGCCATGCCCGCCTCGATCAGCAAAGCCGCAGCACCCGCCACCAGCCGCGCCGGAGCGGACGGCCGCGACGGCAAAACGGGCGGCGTGGCTGAAATGACCAAGGAGCAGGAACTCGCCGCGCTCCGCGACATGCTCCTGATCCGCCGCTTCGAAGAAAAGGCCGGCCAGATGTACGGCATGGGCCTAATCGGCGGCTTCTGCCACCTCTATATCGGCCAGGAAGCGGTCGTCGTCGGCATGCAGACGACGCTGAAGACCGGCGACGAGGTCATCACCGGCTATCGCGACCACGGCCATATGCTGGCCTGCGGCATGGATCCGAGAGGCGTGATGGCCGAATTGACCGGCCGCACGCACGGCTATTCCCGCGGCAAGGGCGGGTCCATGCACATGTTCTCGGTGGAGAAGGGCTTTTTCGGCGGCCACGGCATTGTCGGCGCTCAGGTGCCGATCGGAACCGGACTGGCTTTCGCCAATACCTACCGCGGCAACGACAACATCTGCCTTACCTATTTCGGCGACGGCGCCGCCAATCAGGGCCAAGTCTATGAAAGCTTCAACATGGCCCAGCTGTGGAAGCTGCCCGTGATCTACATCATCGAGAACAACCGTTATGCGATGGGCACCGTCATCAACCGTTCTTCCGCGACCATCGACCTGTCCAAGCGCGGCCTGTCCTTCGACATCGAAGGTGAGCAGGTGGACGGGATGGACGTGCGCGCGGTGAAGGCCGCCGGCGAGAAGGCGGTCAAATGGTGCCGCGAAGGCAACGGTCCCTATATCCTGGAAATGCTCACTTACCGCTATCGCGGTCATTCCATGTCGGACCCGGCCAAATATCGCACGCGTGAAGAGGTCGATAAGGTGCGCATGGAGCACGATCCGATCGAGCAGGTGCGCGGCCGCCTGCTGGAAAGAAAATGGGCCACCGAAGAACAATTGAAGAAGATTGATGCGGAGCTGCGCGCCGTGGTCAACGAAGCCGCCGAATTCGCCACCAACGACCCCGAGCCAGACCCTTCCGAGCTTTATACCGACGTGCTGCGATAACCCGAACGCGCCGCGCAGTGCCGGCCTGTCCATCGATTTCGGAAAGCCCATGCCGATCCAAGTCCTGATGCCCGCACTCTCGCCCACCATGGAGAAGGGCAATCTTTCCAAATGGCTGAAGAAAGAAGGCGAGCCGGTCAGAAGCGGCGACGTCATCGCCGAGATCGAAACCGACAAGGCGACGATGGAAGTGGAAGCCACCGATGAAGGAACGCTGGGGCAAATCCTGGTGCCGGAAGGCACCCAGGATGTAGCGGTCAATACGCCGATCGCGACCATTTTTGCGGAAGGCGAGGACGCCGCCACGGCGGTCAAATCGCTCCAGCCGGCCAAATCACAAAAGGCCGCGCCCGCTGCAAAGGCAATCACGCCGGCCGAACCGAAGCCGGCCGTCGCCGCGCCGCCACAGCCACAAGTACTGCCTGAGCCCGACGTTCCCCCTGGCACCGAAATGGTCACCATGACCGTGCGCGAAGCCCTGCGCGACGCCATGGCGGAAGAAATGCGCCGCGACCCGGACGTCTTCGTCATGGGCGAGGAGGTAGCCGAATATCAGGGCGCTTACAAAGTCACCCAGGGCCTGCTGCAGGAATTCGGCGCCAAGCGCGTGATCGACACGCCCATCACCGAACACGGCTTTGCCGGACTCGGCATCGGCGCGGGGCTTGCGGGCCTAAAGCCGATCGTGGAATTCATGACCTGGAATTTCGCCATGCAGGCCATGGACCAGCTCATCAATTCGGCGGCGAAGACGCTCTATATGTCCGGCGGCCAGATGGGCTGCTCGATTGTTTTCCGCGGCCCCAATGGGCCGGCCGCCCGCGTCGCCGCCCAGCATAGCCAGGATTTTTCCGCCTGGTATTCGCACATTCCCGGGCTCACGGTGATTGCGCCCTATACCGCCGCCGATCATAAGGGCCTGCTCAAAGCCGCCATCCGCAATCCCAATCCCATTATCTTTCTCGAAAACGAAATTCTCTACGGCCATTCCTTCCCGGTGCCGAAGCTCGACGACTATGTGCTGCCCATCGGCAAAGCCAAGGTCGTACGCGCGGGTAATGACGTAACGCTCGTGGCTTGGTCCATGGGCATGACTTACGCGCTGAAAGCGGCGGAGGAACTGGAGCGGGAAAACATTTCCGCCGAAGTGCTGGACCTGCGCACGCTGCGTCCGATGGACACCGAAACCGTCGTCGAGTCCGTGAAAAAAACCGGCCGCGCGGTCGTGGTGGAGGAGGGCTGGGCGCAGTCCGGCGTCGGCGCCGAGATTGCCGCGCGCATCATGCAACACGCCTTCGATTATCTCGACGCGCCGGTGCTGCGTGTTTCGCAAAAAGACGTGCCGCTGCCCTATGCCGCCAATCTGGAAAAGCTGGCGCTGCCTTCCGTCGCCGAGGTGATCGAGGCGGCGAAAGCGGTATGCTACCGCTAATGGTTACGACGGTCTGACGAGTCAACGATGCCGATCAATATTCTCATGCCGGCGCTGTCGCCCACCATGGAAAAGGGCAACCTCGCCAAATGGCTGAAGAAGGAAGGCGACAAGGTCGCCTCCGGCGACGTGCTGGCGGAAATCGAGACCGACAAGGCGACCATGGAAGTGGAGGCGGTGGACGAGGGCATCCTGGCCAAGATCGTGGTGGCGGAAGGCACCCAGGACGTAGCCGTGAACGCCGTCATCGCCGTGCTGGCGGGCGAGGGCGAGGACGTGAAAGCGGCGGCGGCCGGCGCAGGCAAACAAGCAGAGACAAAAGCAGCCGCCGGAACCCCCTCACCCCAGCCCTCTCCCCAGCCGAAGTCGGATATATCCGACTACGGCCGCTCAACAGTGCCGAACTCGGGTAAACCCGAGTTCGGGCGGGGAGCGGGAGCAGGTATTGCCGCGCCGCGCGCACCGACCCCTTCACCTCTCCCCAGTGGGGAGAGCTCGCCGCCGAAGGCGGCGGGTGAGGGGGTTCGGGCCCCGCATGAAAACCGTCTCTTCGCTTCTCCGCTGGCCAAGCGCATAGCCAGAGAGTCCAATATCGACATCGCCCGCGTGCAGGGCTCCGGCCCGCACGGGCGCGTGATCGCGCGCGACGTGGAGGCGGCGAAATCGGGCGGCGCGCTGCGAGCGCCCATTGCAGGGCTGGCGCAAGCGCCGTCCGACGAAAAAATCCGCGCGCTGTTCGAGCCCGGCAGCTACGACATCGTGCCGCACGACAATATCCGCAAGATCATCGCTCGCCGTCTGGTCGAGGCCAAGCAGACGATTCCGCATTTCTATATCACCATCGATTGCCTGATCGATAACCTTTTGGCCGCGCGCGAGGAGATCAACGCCTCGGCGCCCAAGGACAAGGATGGCAAGCCGGCGTGGAAACTGTCGATCAATGATTTCGTCATCAAGGCGCTCGCGCTCGCCTTGCAACAAGTGCCCGACGCCAATGTCACCTGGACCGAAGGCGGCATGCTCAAGCACAGGCATTCCGACATCGGCGTCGCCGTCTCCATTCCCGGCGGCCTGATCACGCCCATCGTGCGCCAGGCGGAGACGAAAACGCTGGCGGCGATCTCCAATGAGATGAAGGATCTCGCCGCCCGCGCGCGCGTGAAAAAACTTCGGCCCGAGGAATATCAGGGCGGCAGCACGGCGGTGTCCAATCTCGGCATGTACGGCATCCGCGAATTTGCCGCCGTCATCAACCCGCCGCACGCCACCATTCTGGCGGTCGGCGCAGGCGATGAGCGGGCGGTCGCGCGCAAGGGTAAAATCGAGGCGGCGCATGTGATGACCGCGACGCTCTCCTCCGATCACCGCGCGGTGGATGGCGTGCTCGGCGCGCAGCTTCTCGGCGCGTTCAAGACGCTGATCGAGAATCCGGTGATGATGGCGGTGTGACCATGCGTCAGTTACCTTGGATCACGATCGTCATCGCGACGATAGCCTTCATCAGTCCGTTCGGCCGGGATTTCGTTTACCTCGCGTTTTTCTCGGGCGAACAACTGTCGCGCAATATCGCCCAGCCGTTCTTTTTCATCGGCATGGCCGTCTTGATCGCGCTGGCGGTGTTGGAATGGGGAATCAAGGCTTACATTCGTAAGCGCCGCGCCAAGGGAGCCGCGAGTGGCTGACACGGTCTTCGACATTCTCATCATCGGCTCCGGTCCCGGCGGCTATATCGCCGCCATCCGCGCGGCGCAGCTCGGCTTCAAGACCGCGATTGTTGAGCGCGACTATCTCGGCGGCATCTGTCTGAACTGGGGCTGCATCCCGACCAAGGCGCTGCTGCGCTCGGCGGAAATCTTCCATTACATGCAGCACGCCAAGGACTATGGCCTCTCCGCCGAGAAAGTCGGCTACGACACCAAGGCCGTGGTGCAGCGCTCGCGCGCGGTGGCGAAGCGCCTCAACGACGGCGTCGGCTTTTTGATGAAGAAGAACAAGGTCTCGGTGATTTGGGGCGAGGCGGCGATCGACGCGCCCGGCAAGGTCACCGTGAAGGCGTCGAAGACCGAAGCGCCCAAGGGGGCGCTCGGCCCCGGCGCTTATCAGGCCAAGCATATTATCGTGGCTACCGGCGCGCGCCCGCGCGTGCTGCCGGGGCTCGAGCCCGACAAGAAACTGGTCTGGACCTATTTCGAAGCGATGGTGCCCGACAAGATGCCGAAGTCGCTGCTGGTGGTCGGCTCCGGCGCCATCGGCGTGGAGTTCGCGAGCTTCTACCGCACGCTCGGCGCCGAGGTGACCATCGTGGAGGTGCTGCCGCAGATCCTGCCGGTGGAGGACGCCGAGATCGCCGCCTTCGCGCGCAAGGCTTTCGAGAAGCAGGGCATCAAGATTTTGACCGGCGCGAAAGTCACCAAGCTCGACAAAAAGGCCGACAGCGTCACCGCCACCATCGACGACGGCAAGGGCGGCACCCAGTCGCTCACCGTGGAGCGCGTCATCTCCGCCGTCGGTGTCGCCGGCAACATCGAAAATCTTGGGCTTGAAAAAATCGGCGTGAAGACCGACCGCGGCATCGTCGTGGTCGATCCATTCAACCGCACCAATGTGCCGGGCATCTATGCCATCGGCGACGTGTCCGGCCCGCCCATGCTGGCGCACAAGGCCGAGCATGAGGGCGTCGTTTGCGTCGAGGCGATCAAGGGGCTGAAAGTCCATCCCATGAACAAGCAGATGATCCCCGGCTGCACCTATTGCTCGCCGCAGATCGCCTCGGTCGGGCTGACCGAGCAGGCGGCGAAGGACAAGAAGCTCGACATCCGCGTCGGCCGCTTCCCCTTTGCCGGCAACGGCAAGGCCATCGCGCTGGGCGAGGATCAGGGTCTGGTGAAAGTGATCTTCGACAAGAAGACCGGCCAGCTCCTCGGCGCGCACATGGTCGGCGCCGAA
>JBBDNZ010000186.1:0-12441 GCA_040877285.1 Xanthobacteraceae bacterium | reverse complement strand
CCAAGCAGGCGCGCGACCGCGCGAGCCAGGCGGTGCTGCCGCTGCGCGGAAAAATCCTCAACGTCGCCTCCGCCGGCAAGGACAAGCTGGCGCAGAACCAGCAGCTCGCCGATCTGGTGCAGGCGCTCGGCTGCGGCACCGGCGTGCATTACCGCGACGAGGATTTGCGCTACGGCAAGGTGATCGTGATGACCGACGCCGACGTGGACGGCGCGCACATCGCCTCCCTCCTCATTACCTTCTTCTATCGCGAGATGCCGGCACTGATCGAAGGCGGCAAGCTCTATCTAGCGGTGCCGCCGCTCTACCGCCTCACCCACGGCGCCAAGACGGTTTATGCGCGCGACGACGCGCATAAGGCGGAGCTGCTGAAAAAGGAATTCAACGCCAACGCCAAGGTGGAGATCGGCCGCTTCAAGGGCCTGGGTGAAATGATGGCGGCGCAGCTCAAGGAAACCACCATGGACCGCAAGAAGCGCACCTTGCTGCGCGTCGTGCTGCTCGCCGAGGACCGCGAAGACACCGCCGATGCCGTCGAGCGCCTGATGGGCGCGAAGGCGGAATCCCGCTTCGCCTTCATCCAGGAAAAGGCGGAGTTTGCGAAGGAGGAGTTGTTGGACGTTTGAGGTGTGGCGCCAACTAAATGCGCCGCTTGGCGTCCGCCAGCATCAACCATAGCGCGCCCACCACGCCCACCGCGCACAAGCTCCAGAACGCTGTTTCGAGTTCGGCTACCAACAGCAGCAAACCCATCAGCAGCAAGCGTAGCCCGGATGGAGCGCAGCAAAATCCGGGATCAGCCACGCGCAATGCGCCTGCTCAACGCCCCGCTGCGCGCCTCTGATGATCCCCCTTCGTCGCCGCCCGCTTCGGCAGCCGCGCGATCTCGCCGCCCGCGACCTGCCCTGCGACGCGAATATCATAGGCGCTTTGCAGGTTAAGCCAAAACTGCGCGCTGGTGCCGAACCAATGGCCGAGGCGCAGCGCGGTGTCGCCGGTGATTGCGCGCTTACCATGCATGATCTGCGTGATGCGGTTGGCCGGCACGCGCAACTGCCGAGCAAGCTCTGTCGGCGTGACAGCAATCTCCTCCAACTCCTCGGCGAGGATTTCTCCTGGATGGATCGCAGGTCTGGCCATGATTTTCGCTCCTCAATGGTAATCGACGATCTCGACATTCGAAGGGCCGGCTGCGCCACGCGGCCATTCAAAACAGATGCGCCATTGCATGTTAATGCGGATACTGAATTGGCCGACGCGGTCCGCTTTCAAGGTTTCAAGCCGGTTGCTTCTCAGCGCCCGCAATTCCTCCAAGCTTGCCGCCGCATCGAGGATTTCCAACCGGCGATAAGCTTGTCGCGCGAAGGACTGAAACTCGCGGACCAGGCGACCTTCGGCGAAAACCAAAGTGCGCCTGTCTTTGTAGCCCAGTATCATAGGTTAAAATTAGCAAGATCTACGACTTACGTCAATCGTAATTGCGCGCAAATAGCTAAACCCGTCGCCTCATATCCGCCAGCATCAACCATAGCGCGCCCACCACGCCCACCGCGCACAAGCTCCAGAACGCTGTTTCGAGTTCGGCTACCAACAGCAGCAAACCCATCAGCGTCGGCGCCAGCGACTTGGCGATCTGCTGGATCACGCGATCGACGGAAATCACCCCGCCGCGCAGGCTCGGCTGCGTATTGCGCGTCAGCAGGCTCTTTTGCAGCGGCGAGAGCAAGCCATTGCCCAGGCCAAAGACGAAGACCGCGACGCCGATCAGCCAGACCGGCGGCTGAAGCGCAACAGTTGCCAGCGACGCCGCGCAGCCGGTAAAGGCCAAGGCGAGAAAACGTTCCGGCGGCATGTGCGTATGAATATGTCCGATGCTCATGGCGGTGATGATGGAGCCGGCGGAAGATATGGCGATCAGCCAGCCCGCGGTCGCGGCGCTGGCGCCGTAGCGCAGCGCGAGAAACAGCGCGAGATACGTGAACAGCCCATAGTCGAGGAAGAAGCGGATGAATCCCGTGGCGAAAGCCGTCCGCAGCCGCGGCTCGCGCAGACCCCGCAAGGTTTGGCGAAAATATTGCCCCAGCGTGTCGGTTCCCGGCCTGCTCGTTTCCGGCATCCAGAAGTAAGCGATCAGCGCCAAAGGCAACGCGAACAGGAAAGGCGCGAAGGCCAGCCGCCAGGATATGGCGGCCAGAAAGCCGCCGGTGATCGGAAACAGGATCATGGCGATGCGGTCGATCACGACCTTCATGCCCTGGCCGTGGATCTCGCGCTCCTCCGGCATGAGATCGCTGATGAGAATGATGGTGAGCGGCGTGAGCGCGCTCATGCCGACGCCCTGCAATGCGCGCAGGAAGAGCAGCCAGCTAAAGCTGGGCGCCAGCGCCGCCGCGCTTCCCGCCAGCCCGAACAGCGCGAGGCCGAGGATCAGCATCCATTTGCGGCTTTGCCGGTCGCCGATGACGCCGAAAATCGGAGCCAGCACCACGGCGGGCGCGGTGAAGGCCGCCATCACCAGGCCGACCTCGGATGGGTCCGCCTGCAGGTCGGCTGCAAGGACCGGCAGCACCGGATAGAGCAGCGACGAGCCGGTGCTGACGGCGACGCTGGTGGCAAAGGTGATGGCGAGCGGGCCGCGATAGGCGGTCAGGGCGCGCTGCGGCGAAGATTGGTCCTGCTCGCGCGGGGGAATCGGCCGATGGTCCATACGGTGCGCGTGATAACGCAGACGAGGCGGGGCGAATAGGGCACACCTCCCTTTCCGTTGCAGGAGCGGGTTGAGGTCCCTCGATTTGCAGCCCTACGTCATTCCTCGCCGCAACATGGCAAGCCAAAGTGCTATGCGCCGAAGCGCTTGACTGGCCGGGACTTTCGAGCAAGGAGGGGGGTAAAATTGCCAACCCTGGGAGCCGCCCGATGGCGCCGCCAGGCCAGCAGAGAGGAAGCGAGTTCTCCATGCACGAAGTAACCGGAAGAACCCATTGGCATGAGCCGAGCGGCGGAAAGAAAGCCGGCTTCGGAGAGTTTGGCCGGCCGAAGACGCCTTACGACCTGTTCATGGAGGCGGAGGGCATCCCCTGCTTTCGCGGCATCGGCATCGGCAAGGTGGCGAATCTTCCCTTGCTGCCGTGGAAGCGCATGGGCGGCAAAGGCAGCTACATTCAGCTGCACGGCACCGAAACCAAATGGGGCTGCTATGTGGTCGAGGTGCCGGGCGCCGGCGCGCTCAATCCCGAAAAGCACATGTATGAGGAAATCTATCTCGTGCTCGAAGGCCGCGGCTCAACGGAAGTCTGGCTGGAGGGCGACAGCAAGCGTCATGTCTTCGAGTGGCAGCAGGGTTCGATGTTCTCGATCCCGATGAACGCCAATCACCGCATCGTCAACGCAAGCTCGAGCCCGGCGCTTTTGCTCGGCGGCACCACCGCGCCGAATGTTTTGAACATGATCAACAACGTCGAAGCGGTCTTCAACAATCCGTTCAAGTTCACCGACCGCTTCAGCGGCGCCGACGACTTCTACAAGTATAAAGACGACGTCGAGCCCGACCCGGTGCGCGGGCTCGCCATGCGGCGCACCAATTTCATTCCCGACGTGATCAAATGCGACCTGCCGCTGGACAACCGCCGCTCGCCGGGCTGGCGCCGCGTCGAGCCCTTCATGACCGGCAACCAGTTTTATTACTGGATCGGCCAGCACGAAAACGGACGCTACTCCAAGGCGCACGCGCATACCTCCGCCGCGGTGCTGATCTGCCTCAAGGGCAAGGGCTATACTTATACTTGGCCCGAGCGCGACGGCGTCACGCCGTGGAAGGACGGCAAGGCCGAAAACATCAAGCGTGTCGATTATGAGTTCGGCGGCATGGTGTCGGCGGCGCCCGGCGGCGCGCGCTGGTATCACCAGCATTTCGGCGCGTCGAAAGACCCGCTGCGGCTCACCGCCTGGTTCGGCCCGTTCAATCCCGGCCGCGAGCCCGGTCCGCCCGGCGAAAAGCATACCGACTATACCGGGCGCGACATTCCCGAAGGCGGCACCGCCATCCCTTATTGGATGGAAGACCCGTACATCCGCAAGGAATACGAGGAAAAGCTGCGCAAGGAAGGCATCGAGAGCCGCATGCGGCCGGAATACTATGACAAGAATTACAAGGGCGAATTGCCGAGGGAATAGCCCGTACCACCTTGATGCCCGTAAAAGAAACCGAGAACGGCAAGATTTACTTTTCCAGCCTGGGGCGCTCGCTCGAAGGCGAGGATGAAATCTGCATCCTCAGCGTCGGCGTCGATATCGGCTCGTCCACCTCGCATCTTGTCTTCTCGCGTATCGTGCTGGAACGGCTCGACAGCCGCTATATCGTCACCCAGCGCGAGACTTTCTACCAGTCGGACATCCTGCTGACGCCCTATGCCGCCGATGAGGACATCGACGCCGAGGCGCTGGGCGCCTTCATCCAACAGCAATATAAAGATGCCAACGTCGATCCCGACGAAATCGACACCGGCGCGCTGATCCTCACCGGCGTCGCCGTGCGGCGGCGCAACGCGCGCAAGATCGGCGAGCTTTTTGCCGGCCAGGCCGGCAAGCTGGTGGCGGTCAGCGCCGGCGACAATCTGGAAACGGTGATGGCGGCTTACGGTTCGGGAGCTGCCGCCCGTTCGATCCGCGACAATTCCACTGTGATGAATGTCGATGTCGGCGGCGGCACCTCAAAGATCGCGGTCTGCGCCGAAGGCAAAGTCATCGCGCTCACCGCGCTTGACGTTGGCGCGCGGCTCATCTGTCTCGATGATGCGGGCAGGATCGTCCGTATCGAGGAAGCCGGGCGCCGCTTTGCCTCCACGCTCGGCCTTGAACTGAAGCTCGGCGGCAGCTTGCCACCGCAAACGGCCGAAAAGCTGGCCGCCCGCATGGCGGATTGCTTGTTCGAGGCCATGCGCGGCGGCTCGCCGGCAGAGGGCGGCGCGCAATTGCTGCGGCTCGATTCTCTGCCCTATCGCGGCAAGATCGACGAAGTGACGTTCTCCGGCGGCGTGTCCGAGTTCATCTATGGACGCGAAAGCAATTCCTTCGGCGATCTCGGCGCATTGCTCGCCGCCGAAATCCGCAAGCGTGTGAATGCCTGGGGTCCGCGCATCGAAATTCCCGATCAGGGCATTCGCGCCACCGTCATCGGCGCCTCGCAATACACCACGCAAGTGAGCGGCAGCACGATCTTCGTCTCGCCGCTTGAGGTGTTGCCGCTGCGCAACGTGCCGGTGATCGCCCCGCAATTGCCGTTCGACGAGACCATCGACCCAAAGGCGGTCGCCGCAGCGATCGGTACCGCGCTGCGCCAGCTCGATCTGGCGGAGGGAAAGAGTCCGGTGGCGATGTTCGTGCCCTGGCGCGGCTCGGCGACTTTCCAGCGGCTCGACGCCTTCTGCCGCGGCGCGGTCGAAGGCCTCGCCCCGGTGCTGGCGAAAGGCCATCCGCTGGTGCTCGCCGGCGACGGCGATGTCGGCGGGCTACTCGGTATTCATCTGCGCGAAGAAATGCGTTTGCCCAATCCGATCGTTTCCATCGATGGGCTGGAGTTGAAGGAATTCGATTACATCGACATCGGCGCGATGATGGAAAACGCGGGTTCGGTTGCGGTGGTGATCAAGTCGCTGATCTTTCCCGGCAGCGCCGCGGTGGGCCGGGACTGGCGCGCGAATGCAACAGGTGCCGGTGAAAATGACGTTTCCATGAAAATCATTAAGGATTAATGCCACTTATGCGGGGCTCGCAGCATTGACTTTGGGTCACTCGTGCTTATGTTCCGGACAGAATGTCGAATAAGATTCGACCGCTTCGCCTCCGTGCATCGCAATTCGTCGTTCTCGTCCCGCACGGGGTCGGGCGGTCCTGACTTGAGGTTAAATGCCGTTTTCTCACCTTGGCCTGTCCGATAAGGTCCTCGCCGCCATCGCCGCGGCCGGCTATCCGGCTCCGACACCCATTCAAGAACAGGCCATTCCGCACGTTCTCGCCCGGCGTGACGTGCTTGGCATCGCCCAGACCGGCACCGGCAAAACCGCGGCCTTCGTTTGGCCGATGCTGAACCTGCTGGAGAAAGGCCGCGCGCGGGCGCGGATGCCGCGCACGCTGATCCTGGAGCCTACCCGCGAGCTGGCGGCGCAGGTGCAGGATCACTTCATCAAATACGGCGCCAAGCACAAGCTCAATGTCGCGCTCCTGATCGGCGGTGTATCCTTCGACAACCAGGATACCAAACTCACGCGCGGCGTTGACGTGCTGATCGCCACGCCGGGCCGCCTGCTCGATCATTCCGAGCGCGGAGGGCTGTTGCTCAACGGCGTGGAGCTGCTGGTGATCGACGAAGCCGACCGCATGCTCGATATGGGCTTCATCCCGGACATCGAGCGCATCGGCAAGCTGGTGCCCTTCACCCGGCAGACGCTTTTCTTTACCGCCACCATGCCGCCGGAAATCCAGCGCATCGCCGACACCTTCCTGCACAATCCGGTGCGCGTGGAGGTCTCCCGCCCCGCCACGGCGGCGGTGACGATCACGCAAATATTGGTGGCCACCGGCCGCGAGCCGCACGAAAAGCGCGACACCTTGCGCCGCCTGATCCGCACCGCGAAGGATTTCAAGAACGCCATCGTTTTCTGCAATCGTAAACGCGAAGTCGCGCTGCTCCACCGCTCGCTGGTGAGCCACGGCTTCAATGCCGTAGCGCTGCACGGCGACTTGGACCAGCCGGCACGCACGGCGGCGCTGGAGGCCTTTCGCAAAGGCGAGGCCAAGCTGCTGATCGCGTCGGACGTCGCGGCGCGCGGACTCGACATTCCCGAAGTCAGCCACGTGTTCAACTTCGACGTGCCGCACCATGCGGACGACTACGTCCACCGCATCGGCCGCACCGGCCGCGCCGGCAAGACCGGGACCGCCATCACCATCGTCACCCCGGCGGACAAGAAGGCCGTGGCGGCGATCGAACGGCTCATCGGACAGACCATTGGCTGGGCGGACAGACCGGCGCCAGCCGAATCCGAGGACGCCCACGATGAGGGCCCGCGCCGTAGCCGCGGACACGAAGCTCGGGGTCAGCGGTCAAAGCGCCCGCCCGCCGCGCGCCATCAGGAAACCCGGCCGGATCGGCGCCCCGAGGCGAAGCCCGAGCACAGCGGCGACACCGACGGCTCGCACCTTCCGGCTTTTCTGCTGCGCCCGATCCGCGTCAAAGCGTAAAATTCGATACCCGTTTCGGCGCCCGTTTACCCGTCGTTCACCCACTGGCAATACAATCCAGGCATCATGTCACCCTTATAAAATGCGGGTGGTGCTGTACGGATTCGGGCGTCGGCTTCCAAGCCGGCGATTGGATGGGAGCCTATGACCGACCAAGCCGTTGACGAACACGAGCGCACACTTGCGTTCGCGCGAGTCGCTCTCGGTCAGATTCGTGCGTTGCGGCAGGCGGCATCGCCCCACAACTACGAGGTTTGGTACACCTACGCCACCGGTTACAATCCGCAGCTCAACGACGCCGTCAACGAACTGCTCCAGCAGAAGGGTCAGGTCACCGAGGCCGACCTTGAGAAAATTTACGAGAATTTCCTGTCCCCTAGCCGCTTGAGCCAGCATCTCGATCAAGTCGGAGCGCAGGTCCGGGACGAGATCGATCAGGTCATGGCCATGATCGAGGCCGCAGTCGGCTCCGCCAGCAGCTACACCGAAAGCCTCGCTGGCGTGACCCAGCAACTCGGTTCCGCCAAGGACCGCGAAGGGCTGCGTACCATCATCGAAAGCCTCGTACATACAGCCAAAGACATGGAACATACCAACCAAGCGCTCGAGGCCAGGCTGTCGGCATCCAAGCAGGAAATTCATCAGCTTCAGTCAAACCTCGAAACGGTGCGCCACGAGAGTTTGACCGATCCGCTGACCACGCTCGCTAATCGCAAATATTTCGACCAGGCATTAAACAAGGCCATAACCGAGGCCGCCGCCAAGCGCGAGCCGCTGTCGCTGATGATGGCGGACATCGACCATTTCAAGAGCTTCAACGACACCTTCGGTCACCAGACCGGCGACCAGGTGCTTCGCCTCGTGGCCCTGACGGTCAAGAACAACGTCAAGGGTCAGGATACCGCGGCGCGCTACGGCGGCGAGGAATTCGCCATTGTGCTGCCGAACACCGTGTTGCGTTCGGCCACCACCGTCGCCGACCACATCCGCCGGGCGGTGATGACCAAGCAACTGATGAAACGCTCGACTCACGAGCAGCTCGGCCGCATCACGATATCCATCGGTGTTGCGACGCTGCACGCCGGCGACACCGCCCAGTCGCTGATCGGCCGTGCCGACGCCTGTCTCTATGAGGCCAAGCGCAAGAGCCGCAACTGCGTGGTCTGCGAGGCCGACCCGGAAGTCGCGCCGGCCGACGAAAGCCAGGTCGCGTAAGCTCAATCTTTATTTGGATGATTTGCGGCGCGGCTGGCTAACGGCGGCGCGCCGGGCTGCCGCCAGCGCATCCTTCGCCCATCGCGCGAGCTCGTCTGGGTCATCGTAGAGCCGGTCCGGCATGCGCCAATAGGACATCACAACCCGATTGCCCTTCTTCGCGGAATAGGTAAAGGGCGTCAAACCTTCTTGTTCGAATGTGGGAATGGCGCGTTCGTCGGCCTTGAGGAAAATAATTCCATCGGCCATCAACGCGAACATTGTGTCGCCGGCGTAGATTCCGGCGCCTCCAAACATGCGACGGACCGTAACCGGCCCGAACACGGCAAACAATTCGCGAATATGATCGGGGTCTCCGGCGCCGGCCACCCGCGCGGCCTCAATGCGTGTCGGTTGGCGCGCCGTCCTGCGCCGGAGTGAGCTGCACGGATTCGCCGCAGCCGCAGGCCGAGGTCTGGTTGGGATTGTTGAAGACGAATTGCGTGGCGAGCTTGTCGGTCTTGAAGTCCATCTCGGTGCCGAGCAGAAACATCACCGCCTTGGGGTCGATCAAAATGCGCACACCCTTGTCCTCGATCACCTCGTCGTGCGGGCCGGCCTGGGTGGCATATTCCATCGTGTAGGCCATGCCGGCGCAGCCGCCGTTCTTCACGCCGACGCGCACGCCCATGATCGAGCCATCCGCCTTCGCCATCACGTCCTTAATGCGCGTGGCAGCGGCGGCGGTGACGCTCAGAATCGCGGGTTTAGAGCGGGCTTGGGTCATGGCTGAATTTATACCAAATACGGGTTACCCAAAATAGATGGGACGATTTTACCTCGGGCGCAAGGCCACTTGGGCGGCCCTTCCAGGCTAGCCCGTCACTTCGGTCATCGGCATTGGATACTGCTCACCTCAAGATCAAAGTATGCACCTAAATCTTCAATTCGTCCCGAGGCGGTGAATCTGCGGCCTGCGGAGCATTCGATCGGGAGGCGTCCATAGCCAAATAGCGAGTCCGAGACGCAGCCCTCGCGAGATAATCCGCTCGGATCAATCGTCCAAAAATCTTTGCCCTGATAGTCTATCTTTTGCTCGGCGCGAACGATCGTTCCCGTTAGGGTCGTCCGCGTGCCCCCAGCACAATAGCGTTGCGCGAAAACGGTCGTTGACTGATCCAAAAGCCACCAACCAACGGCAATAATTCCAAAAATAAGAATTCTCATGACTGACCTCTTTGGGCATCTGCCATATTTTAATTGTATCGAACGCTTCTTAAGATGTCAGTAGGCTACCACATGTTGAGCACGAGCCGCGCCTCGTCCGTCATCCGGCTCGGGTCCCAGGGCGGATCCCAGACGACATTGATCTTGGCCTCGCGCACGCCTGGAACGCTCGCTACCGCGTCTTCCACCATCTTCGGCAATTCCTGCGCCGAAGGACAATTAGGGGTGGTGAGCGTCATGTCCACCGTCACCGCGCGGTCGTCGCCGATATCGATCTTGTAAATGAGCCCGATCTCATAGATGTCGGCGGGAATTTCCGGATCGTAGACCGTCTTCAGCGCGGCGATGACGTCGTCGGTCAGGCGCGCAAGCTCTTCCGGCGGCAGCGCGGAGGCATTCTCGCCGGACGTGGCTTCTGCTTTTTTCGTCTCTTCGCTCATGCGAAAAAATCCTGCGCCTTGATCAAGGCCTTCACAAGGCTGTCCACCTCCGCCTTGGTATTGTAGAGCGCGAACGAGGCCCGGCAGGTGGCGCTGACGCCAAAGCGCGCCAACAGAGGCATGGTGCAATGGGTCCCGGCGCGCACCGCCACGCCCGCGCGGTCGATGACGGTGGCCACGTCATGCGGATGCGCGCCCTTCATCTCAAAGGAAATGATCGCGCCCTTGTCCTTCGCGGTGCCGATGATGCGCAAAGAGTTGATCTCGCGCAGCCGGTCCTGGGCATAGCTCAAAAGCGCGCTTTCATGCGCCCGGATGCGCGCCTTGCCGACGGAGTTGACGTATTCGATGGCGGCGCCGAGCCCGATGGCCTGCACGATCGGCGGCGTGCCGGCCTCGAATTTGTGCGGCGGATCGCCGTAGGTAATGCGGTCCTGAAACACCTCGCGGATCATCTCGCCGCCGCCGTTAAACGGCGGCATGGCGGCAAGATGTTCGTGCTTGCCGTAGAGCACGCCGATTCCGGTCGGCCCATAGAGCTTATGGCCGGTGAAGGCATAGAAATCGCAGCCGATGTCGGTCACGTCCACGTCGAGATGCACCGCCGCCTGGCTGCCGTCCACCAGCACCGGGATGTTTCGCGCGTGGGCGAGGCGGACCGCTTCCTTCACCGGAACGACGGTGCCGAGCGCATTCGACATCTGCGTGATTGCCACCATCTTGGTGCGCGGCCCGAGCAGCTTCTCGAATTCTTCGAGCAGAAAATTGCCGTCGTCGTCCACCGGCGCCCAGCGGATCGCCGCGCCGTGGCGCTCGCGCAAAAAGTGCCAGGGCACGATGTTGGAATGGTGCTCCATGATGGAGAGCACGATCTCGTCGCCCGGCTGGATGCGCTCGCGCCCGAAGGTGGCGGCGACGAGATTGATCGCCTCGGTGGCGTTGCGGGTGAAGATGATTTCCTCGCGCCGTCCCGCATTGAGGAAGCCGCGCACCTTGTCGCGCGCGTCCTCGTAGGCCTCCGTCGCCGCATTGGCGAGGAAATGCAGGCCGCGATGCACGTTGGCGTATTCGGAGGTGTAGGCCTTGTGCATGCGGTCGAGCACCGCCTTGGGCTTTTGCGCCGACGCCGCGTTGTCGAGATAGACCAGCGGCTTGTCGTGCACCTGCATGGCGAGAATGGGAAAATCCTCGCGGATGCGATCCACGTCATAGGTGCCGTTGGTCACCGCCGGATGCATTGTTAGCCTCGCGCTGCGAGCCATGCCGTAACTGCCTCCATCAGCACCTCGCGCAGACCCGCATGTTCGATGCCTTCAATGGCTTCGCCGACGAAGGATTGAATCAGCAGCGCCTCGGCTTCTTTTTTCGGGATGCCGCGCGCCCGCAAGTAGAACAGCAGATTCTGATCGAGCGCGCCCGCCGTGGCCCCGTGGCCGCATTGCACGTCGTCGGCGAAAATCTCCAATTCCGGCTTGTTCGCCGCCTCCGCGCGCTCCGACAACAGCAGCGCCTGGGTCATCATCCTGGCGTCGGTTTTCTGCGCGCCCGGCCGCACGACGATCTTGCCCTGGAATATGCCGTGGCTGTCGCCGTCGAGCACCGATTTGAACAATTCGCGGCTCTGGCAGCCGGGCACCGCATGATCGACAATCAACGTATTGTCGGCGTGCTGGCGTCCCTTGAGCAGGTTTACGCCGCGACTGCCGGCCACCGTCTCTTCTCCGGCAAGCAGCAGGAACATCTGGTTGCGGACCGCCGCGCCGCCGGTCGTGAAGCTGAAGGTATTGAAGCGCGCATGCGCGCCGACCGTGGCCATCAGCGTGGAAACGTGCAGCGCTTTCGCCCCTTCGCCGATGAGCTTGACGTGATCCACATGCGCCTTGTCGCGAACGACGAGTTCGAGCGCGGCATTGACCTGATAGTCGGCGTCGGCGCCGCCTTCATGGCTTTCGATCAGCATGGCGCGCGCCCCCTCTTCGACGACAGCCAGCGAGCGCGTGAATATGGACGATGACGTATCCGGCCCGACGAACATCAGATGCAGCGGCCGGTCAACGGCCGCGCCGGCGGCCACATGGATGACGGCGCCGTCGCCCATCAAGGCGGTATTCAACGCGACCGCGACGTCATCGGCGCCGACGGCCTTGCCGAGATATTGGGCGATAAGCGGATCGCCCGATGCCAGTGCCTGCGCCATCGGACGGATAGTCACGCCCTTCTCCAGCCCCGCCAGATCGGAAAGCTCCGGCACAAAGACGCCGTTGACGAAAACGACGCGGCGGCATTCCACGTCGCCCGCACCGTCTGTTCCTATTGCGGTGTTGGGTGCAATCTTGAACTG
>JBBDNZ010000185.1:0-2273 GCA_040877285.1 Xanthobacteraceae bacterium | reverse complement strand
CGTTATTCTGCTGTTCACGCTGACCTGGCTGATGGCGCTGCGCGCGCCGCTGGTGACGATTATGGGCAATTCAATATCATGGCGGGATATCATCCTGATCGGCGGCGGCTTGTTTCTCCTCGCCAAGGCCACCCATGAAATTCATCGGGAGATTGAGCCGGATAAGGGCGCGAACGCCGGACCGGGCGCGGCGGCGCAAACCTTCTTCTGGGTCGTCGTGCAACTGGTCGCGATCGATCTGGTGTTCTCGGTGGACTCTATCATTACCGCCATCGGCCTGGTGCAGGACATCGAAATCATGATCGCCGCCGTGGTGATCGCGATGATCGTGATGTATGTCGCCTCCCGCCCGGTAAGCCAGTTCATCGCCAAGCATCCGACGACAAAGATGCTGGCGCTCGCCTTTCTCATGCTGATCGGCATGGCGCTGGTGGCCGATGGTTTCGAATTTCACATTCCGCGCGGCTATATCTACTTCGCCATGGCCTTCGCGGGCGGGGTGGAGTTCTTCAACGTGCTGGCGCAGCAGCGCCGCCGCCGGCGGCAACGTATAAAAGCATAAAAAGCATACTGAGAACGGTGGAGCAGGAAATGGTTGCAGCGGTTCGCGTGCATAAGCTCGGCGGTCCCGAAGTGCTGACCTATGAGCAGATTGAAATAGGACCGCCCGGACCGGGCCAGGTCCGCATCCGCCAGCGCGCCTGCGGGATCAATTTCATCGATACCTATTTTCGCACCGGCTTGTATCCGGCGCCGTCCTTGCCCTTTGTCGCGGGCAACGAAGGCGCGGGCGACGTGGTCGCAGTCGGCGAGGGTGTGAAAGACCTCAAAGCCGGCGACCGCGTGGCTTATGTGGTGACGTTCGGCGGTTACGCGGAGGAGCGCCTGTTGCCGGCCGAGCGCGCGGTCAAGCTTCCCGACGCCATCTCCTACGAGCAGGCGGCCGGGATGATGCTCAAAGGCATGACCGCGCGCTACCTATTGCGGCGGACGTTCAAGGTGGAAAAGGGGACCACGCTTCTCCTGCAAGCGGCGGCCGGCGGCGTCGGGCTCATCGCCTCGCAATGGGCCAGCCATCTCGGCGCCACGGTGATCGGCACCGCAGGCTCGAAGGAAAAGGCCGCGCTCGCCAAGGCGCACGGCTGCCAGCACGCAATTCTTTACCGCGAAGAAGATTTTGTCGCCCGCGTGAAGGAGATCACCGGCGGGAAGCTGTGCGACGTGGTCTATGACGGCGTGGGCAAAGCCACGTTTCCCGCCTCGCTCGACTGTCTGCGTCCCTTGGGCCTGTTCGTCAGCTTCGGCAATGCCTCGGGGCCGATCGAGGCGTTCAATCCCTCGATCCTGCAGCAGAAGGGTTCGCTGTTCATGACGCGACCCACGCTGGTGCATTACATCGCCAGCCGCGAGGACCTGCTCGCTTCGGCTAACGATCTGTTCGCCGTCGTCACAAACGGGGCGGTGAAGATACCGGTCAACCAGAAATATTCGTTGAAAGACGCTGCAAAAGCGCACCGCGATCTAGAAAGCCGGGCGACCACGGGATCGTCGATCCTTATTCCGTAAAATTGTTCCGCAGCAGTTCCGCCAGCCGGGCGAAGGCTGGATGTTCCGGCGCGTCCGGCGCAAGCCGCGGCAGGCCGATCACCTCGATCATGTCCGCAAAACGGGCGATGGCCGCCACCGTCTCATCGAGCGGCGCCGGACTGTCCGGCGTCTCGCTCACCACGACGGCGGCGGTCGAAAGGTTGCGCTGCGCCAGCACGTGCAACGCCGTAAGGCTATGGCTGAGCGTGCCGAGATAACTGCCCACGACCAGAATGAGCGGCAGGCGCAACGCCGTCATCCAATCGAGCACCGTGCGGCGCGTATCGAGCGGCACCATGACGCCGCCGACGCCCTCGATGAAAAGCGTTTCGTTGGCGTCGATGGCGCGTTGCGAGAATTCGACCACGGCGGAAAAGTCGATGCTGCGGCCTTCGCGCCGGGCCGCGAAGTCCGGCGACAATGCCGCTTGAAACCGCCAAGGAGAGATATTGGCGATTTCCTCCGGCGTGGCGGCGCGGCCCATCGCGGCAAGCAGAAGGCCGGGGTCGCTGCTCTGCGCCATCCGCGAATCGAAGCCGCTGACGATGGGCTTGATCGCGGCGGCGGCGCGGCCGGTCCGGCGCAGATGCCGGATGAGGCCGGCGGCGACAAATGTCTTGCCGATATCCGTGCCGGTGGAAGTGATGAAGATGGCGGTCATTTTGATTTCTCCCTCCCCCACGGAA
>JBBDNZ010000184.1:0-2280 GCA_040877285.1 Xanthobacteraceae bacterium | reverse complement strand
CGAGGTAATGGCGATCGGACGCACCTATCAGGAGTCGTTGCAGAAGGCGCTGCGCACGCAGGATACCGGCCTGACCGGATTCGACGAAGTCGCCATTGCCGGCCTCGATGCCGCGCATCCCATGCGGCGCGACGAGGACAAGAACGCCATCCGCGCCGCGCTCGGCACGCCGACTCCGGACCGCATTCTGAACATCGCGCAGGCCATGCGGCTCGGCGCCGACGACGACCTGATCCACACCGCCTGCAAGATCGACCCGTGGTTCCTCCGCCAAATCCGCGGCATCGTCGAGATGGAGGGAGAGATCAAGGCCAAGGGGCTGCCGGCGACGGCCGGCACGTTACGCCGCCTGAAGGCGATGGGCTTCTCCGACGCGCGCCTGGCCAAGCTTACGGGCATAACGCCCGAAGACGTCACGAAGCGGCGCCAGGCGCTTGGCGTGCGGCCGGTGTTCAAGCGCATCGATACCTGCGCGGCGGAGTTCGCCTCACCCACCGCCTATATGTATTCGACCTATGAGGCGCCTTTCGCCGGTAAGGCCGCCGATGAATCGGCGCCCTCGGACAAGAAGAAGGTCGTGATCCTGGGCGGCGGGCCTAATCGCATCGGCCAGGGCATCGAATTCGACTATTGCTGCTGCCACGCCGCCTTCGCGCTGAAGGACGCGGGCTTTGAGACCATCATGATCAACTGCAACCCGGAGACGGTATCCACCGACTACGACACCTCCGACCGGCTGTATTTCGAGCCGCTCACCGCCGAGGACGTTTTGGAAATCCTCGACGTCGAGCGGACCAAGGGCACGCTGCACGGCGTCATCGTGCAATTCGGCGGACAGACGCCGCTCAAGCTCGCCGAGCCGCTGGAGGGTGCGAAGATTCCCATTCTCGGAACCTCGCCGGACGCCATCGACCTCGCCGAGGACCGCGACCGCTTCAAGCAACTGCTCGACAAGCTCAAGCTGCGCCAGCCGCAGAACGCCATCGCCACCAGCCCGGGCGAGGCGCGTGCGACCGCGGACGCGATCGGCTACCCCATCGTGATCCGGCCGTCTTACGTGCTCGGCGGCCGCGCCATGGAAATCGTCTATGACGCGCCGCAGCTCGACCGCTACATCGCGCGGCTGGCCGCCACGCTGCACGGCCCCTCGGAACTGGTGGTTTCGAAAAAACGCCCGCTGCTGCTCGACCGCTATCTGTCCGACGCCATCGAGGTGGACGTCGATTGCCTGTGCGACGGCAAGGACACTTACGTCGCCGGCATCATGGAGCATATCGAGGAGGCCGGCATTCACTCCGGCGACTCTGCCTGCTCGCTGCCGCCGCACTCGCTATCGCCAAAAATCATCGCCGAGCTGGAGCGGCAGACCCGCGCGCTCGCGCTCGCGCTCGACGTCGGCGGGCTGATGAACGTGCAATACGCCATCAAGGACGGCGACATCTATGTGCTGGAAGTCAATCCGCGCGCCTCGCGCACGGTGCCTTTCGTCGCCAAGGTCACCGGCCTGCCGGTTGCCAAGATCGCCGCGCGCGTCATGGCCGGCGAGCCGCTCAAGAGCTTCAAGCTCAAGCCGCCGCATTTCAAACATATCGGCGTGAAGGAAGCGGTCTTCCCCTTCGCGCGCTTTCCCGGCGTCGATACCGTGCTCGGGCCGGAAATGAAGTCCACCGGCGAGGTGATGGGGCTGGACCGTTCCTTCGAGATCGCCTTTGCCAAGAGCCAGATTGGCGGCGGCTCGCGGCTGCCGCGCACGGGCACCGTCTTCATTTCGGTCCGCGATATCGACAAGCCGCGCATTCTCGAAGCCGCCCGGCTGCTGCGCGGCCTGGGATTCAAGCTCATCGCCACCTCGGGGACCCAGCGTTTCCTCGTGGAGCAAGGGATCGAGGCGGAAAAGGTCAACAAAGTCGCGGAGGGCCGGCCGCATATTGTCGATGCCATCACCAACGGCCAGGTTCAGCTTGTTTTCAACACCACGGAGGGGGCCACCTCGCTGGCCGATTCCAAGTCCCTGCGCCGCGCAGCCCTCTTGCATAAAGTGCCCTATTACACCACACTTTCCGGAGCCGTCGCCGCGGCGCGGGGGCTGAAGGCCTACCTCGGGGGCGACCTCGAAGTGCGCGCGCTGCAAAGTTATTTTACAGGCGGGAACTGACGGCAATTTGGCGCCGTCCCAGTAGAGCGTTTTCATGCGAAGTGGAATCCGGTTCGCGTATTGAAATCGCGATATGTTTAATATTTGGATCGCGTACGCAGTTAAGTTTACGCTATCTGCGCATG
>JBBDNZ010000183.1:0-2281 GCA_040877285.1 Xanthobacteraceae bacterium | reverse complement strand
CGACGGTGTCGCATTCCTGGAAGGCGTCGTTGCCGATCAGGTGCGTCGGCACCTGCCCGGTGATGCAGACGATGGGGATGGAATCCATGAGGGCGTCGGTCAGGCCGGTCACCGCGTTGGTGGCGCCGGGGCCGGATGTCACCAGCACGCAGCCGACCTTGCCCGTGGAGCGCGCATAGCCTTCCGCCGCATGCACTGCGCCCTGTTCGTGGCGAACGAGGATGTGCTTGATTTTCTTCTGCTTGAACAACTCGTCATAGATCGGCAGCACCGCGCCCCCGGGGTAGCCGAAGATGTCCTTCACCCCCTGGTCGGCCAGCGCCTCGATCACCATTTCGGCGCCCGTCATTTCCTTCGTCATCGTCCGCTCCGCATTCGCGTCTTTTTTGGGAATCAAAAAGGGGCTTCAAAGCCCCTGTTTCCGCGCACCGGCCTTCGCGGGTGACCCTCAGCCACCCGGCGCGGTGCGCCCCCTCACTACGACCACATGAGCAATAATATTGCGCATTACCTGACCAAAAAGACCATTTCGTTGCGCGTTGTTATAGGCACCGCGGCAGCCCCGGTCAAGCGCTCAATCGGCTTTTTATCTCTGAAAAGGCCCGTTCCGGCTCAAGCCAGGCCCAATCCGGCAACTGGTTGCGGAACCAGGTGGCCTGCCGCCTGGTGTAGCGTCGGGTATCGCGTTTGCCGCCCTCCGCCGCCTCCTCCAGCCCGATCTCGCCCCGCAGATGCCGGACCAGCCAGGGCACCCCGTGCGCTTTCATGGCCGGCAGCGCAGGATCGAGCTTGCGCGCGGCGAGCCTTCTCACCTCGTCCAGCGCGCCGGCCGCCAGCATGGCATCGAAGCGCGCGTCGATGCGCCGGTGGAGTTCCGCGCGATCCACCGCCAGGAAAATCTTCACCGCGCGCGCCGCGTCGATCGACGGCGACATGCCTTCGCGATGCCAGTCCGACAGCGAACGCCCCGTCGCCAGAATAACTTCCAGCGCGCGGGTGATGCGCGCGCGGTCGCCCGGCATCAGCCGCTGCGCCGTCGCCGGATCGCGCCGCTGCAATTCCGCATGAAGGGATGCAACGCCTTCCATCTTCAGCCGCCCGCGTACGGCGGCGCGTATCTCGGGAGGAACGGGCGGCACGGCGGCGAGCCCTTGGACCAGCGCCTTGAAATAAAGCCCGGTGCCGCCCACGAGGACCGGCAGCCGCCCGGCCGGTTTGGCCTCGGCCAGCGCCGCCTGTGCATCCACGCACCAGCGTCCGACGGAGTAATTCTCCGCCGCGTCCACGTGGCCGTAGAGCCGGTGCGGTACGCGCGCTTCTTCCTCCGGCGTCGGCCGCGCCGTGATGATGCGCAGATCGCGATAGACCTGCATGGAGTCGGCATTGACGACGACGCCGCCTGTTTTTTCGGCGAGCGCCAAGGCCAGCGCCGACTTGCCGCTCGCGGTCGGGCCTGCAATAAGGATCGCCTCGGGTCTGCTCATGGCCATGAGGTATAGCGTTTTCCGGCGAAGTGGAATCCGCTTCGCCGCAGAAAACGCGTCAAAAAATGAAGACTACGCCAATCCAGCGAAATCAATCCGCTTTGCACACCGGCAAGAAGAATCCTTTGACACTCATAAAACCCTTCCGCGCTCTGCGTCCTCTGCCCGGCCGCGCCGCCGAGGTGCTGGCGCCGCCCTACGACGTGCTCTCGAGCGCGGAGGCGCGCGAACGCGCCAAGGGCAAGCCGTGGAGTTTTCTGCACGTCTCCAAGCCGGAGATCGATCTCGATCCCGCCATCGACCCCTACGATCCTGCCGTCTATGCCAAAGCGGCGGAGAACCTTAAGCGCATTATCGCGGCCGGCGTTCTTATCCGCGATACTCAGGCGAGCTACTACGTCTATCGCCTGACCTGGCGCGGCCATACGCAGACCGGCCTCGCGGCCGTCGCCTCGGTTGCTGCCTACAACGGCGACCGCATCCGCAAGCACGAATTCACCACGCCGGTGAAGGAGGACGATCGCGTCCGCCAAATCGAGGCGGTGAATGCCCAGACCGGGCCGGTGATGATCGCCTATCCCGCCGCGCCTGAGATCGACGCGCTGCTGGCGAACGCCGCCAAACACCCGCCCGAGGTGGACGTCACCGCCGACGACGGCGTGCGCCATGAAATGTGGGCGGTCGGCGACGACGACACGGTGGCAAAGCTCACCCGCGCTTTCGACGCCTTGCCGGCGCTCTACATCGCCGACGGGCATCACCGCTCGGCCGCCGCCGCGCGAAATTCGGCGGCGCGC
>JBBDNZ010000182.1:0-12658 GCA_040877285.1 Xanthobacteraceae bacterium | reverse complement strand
CCGACCTCGCCGACGCCGAGGAGCAGGGCAAGCCGCCGCCGGAGTCGCTGCGCATCCTGCATGTCTTCCGAGCCCCCGTCGGCGGGCTTTTTCGCCATGTGCTCGACCTCACGCGCGGTCAGATCGAGCGCGGCCACAAGGTTGGGCTGATTGCGGACAGCACGACGGGGGGACCGCAGGCCGAGGCGGCGCTTGCCGGACTCGCCAAGGACCTTGCGCTTGGCACGTCACGCATTCCGGTGGGGCGGCATCTCGGGCTGCGCGATATCGCCGGCGTGCGGCATGTGTCGCGGCGGATTGCGGAAACCGGCGCGCAGGTCATTCACGGCCACGGCGCCAAAGGCGGCGCTTATGCGCGGCTGGCATCCGCGCCCAAAGGCGTGATCCGGGTCTATACGCCGCACGGCGGCAGCCTGTTGTTCAGGCCGAACGCCCTGTTCGGTTCGTTTTACCTGCTGCTTGAGAACATATTGATGCGCCGTGGCGATCTCTTTTTATTCGAGAGCGCCTATAGTGAGCAGGTCTTTCGCGCCAAGATTGGCAATCCGAAAGGCATCGTGCAGGTCGTGCACAATGGCGTCGGCGAGGCGGATTTCGGACCGGTACAACTTGCCGCCGACGCCACCGACATCGTCTTTGTTGGCGAGTTCAGGCCGGTCAAGGGAATCGATGTCCTCATCGACGCGACCGCACTGCTGCATCATGCCGGCCGGCGGGTCACGGCAACCATCGTCGGTCACGGACCCGACGAAAGATCGCTGCGGGCGCGCGCGGTGATAAACGGCCTTGCGGAATTCCTCCGCTTCCTTCCCGCCATGCCGGCGCGGCGGGCCTTTGCCCTCGGCCGCCTGATGGTTGTTCCTTCGCGCTCGGAATCCCTGCCTTACATCGTGCTCGAAGCCGCGGGAGCCGGCGTTCCGCTGATCGCAACCCGCGTCGGCGGCGTGCCGGAAATTTTTGGCCCGCAGAGCAATCGTCTGATTCCGCCGGAAAACGCCCAAGCCTTGGCCGTGGCGATCGCCGGCGCGCTCGACAACGAGGCTACGACACGAGATGCGGCCAGGGAGCTACAGCAGAGAGTGCACGAATCCTTTTCCGCGGAGGTCATGGTTGACCACGTTCTGGATTCGTACCGGAAGGCCCTCAAGGCCGCCTAAGCCTTTCTTGAGACTTTTTAAGTAAACGGGGGCGCAATAGGGGGGCATCCGCGAACCCGAACCAGAGGCGCGGGAAGCCTTGATTTGGCGTCATCATGAGCGAATTCGACGCGCGCAGCATGGTAAACGCGGCAACCGCGGCGGCAACCGCGAGCGCCGTGCCGAAGACAGGCGATCCGCGGCGCACGCTGTCGCCCGAGGCGCTGGCAATCGCCTCGGAATATGCACCCCCCTCCTATTCCGCGGTCGTGGTCACCGGCACCGTCCGGATGACCGAATTCGCTCTGATTCTTCTCATCGGCTTTGCCGTCTATGGCGCCTATGTCCTGCCGGCGAACGATTTCGCGTGGCGGTATCCGGCGGCCATACTTTCCATCGCGGCGATCAGCGTGCTGGCCTTTCAAACCGCGGGCATCTATCGCATTCAATCGTTCCGCAGCCGCGCCAGACAATATGCGCGCCTCATCGCGGCATGGTCCGTAACGTTCCTCCTGCTTAGCGCCGCCCTGTTCCTCGGCAAATGGCAGGAGATGTTCTCGCGCGTATGGCTGCTCTCCTTCTATTTGATCGGCTTGGCGACGCTGGTCGGATTCCGCATCGTGCTGTTCGGCTTTATCCGGCATTGGACGCGCGAGGGGCGCCTGACCCGCCGCACCGTGGTTGTCGGCGGCGGCGAATTGGGCGAGAGCTTGATCGAACAATTCAAGGATCAACGGGATTCCGATGTGCGCATCGTCGGTCTGTTCGACGACCGCAGCGACGACCGCTCCCCGAATACCATTGCAGGTCAGCGTAAACTCGGCACCGTTGACGACCTCGTGGAATTCGCCCGCCGCACGCGTATCGACCTCGTGATTTTCTCGCTGCCGATCTCGGCGGAGACGCGGCTCCTGCAAATGCTGCGCAAACTCTGGGTGCTGCCGGTGGACATACGGCTCGCCGCGCACATGAACAAGCTGAAACTCCGGCCGCGCTCCTATTCCTATCTCGGCACCGTGCCGGTGCTCGATGTCTTCGACCGCCCCATCGCCGACTGGGACGTCGTCACGAAATGGCTGTTCGACAAGATCATCGGCGGCCTGCTGCTGCTGCCGGCTCTGCCGCTCATGGCCTTGATTGCGCTTGCCATCAAGCTCGAAAGCCGCGGACCGGTGATCTTCAAGCAGAAGCGCTATGGCTTCAACAACGAGCTGGTCGAAATCTACAAGTTCCGCTCGATGTATGCCGATCAGGCGGACGCCACCGCCACCAGGCTCGTCACCAGGGACGACCCGCGCGTCACCCGTGTGGGACGCATTCTGCGCAAGACCAGCATGGATGAGCTGCCGCAGCTCTTCAACGTGGTGTTCAAGGGCAACCTCTCGCTCGTCGGCCCGCGCCCGCACGCCGTGAACGCGCAAGCCGAGCAGCGGCGCTATGACGAGGCGGTGGACGGATATTTCGCCCGCCATCGCGTCAAGCCCGGCATTACCGGCTGGGCCCAGATCAACGGCTGGCGCGGGGAGACCGACACCGCGGAGAAGATTCAAGCCCGCGTCGAGCACGATCTCTATTACATCGAGAACTGGTCGCTGCTGTTCGACCTGTACATCCTGGCGCGCACGCCTTTCGCGTTGCTCAGAACCGAGAATGTCTATTGATCCAGTCGCCGGAAGCTGACGCCTATTTCACGGCTGGCGCGACCGGCTCCCGCGCGGGGCCGCTGACGGTGAAGCTGCTGCACGGCAGCCTGTTCCTGACCGTTCTGGTCAGCCCGCTGGTCTTCGTCGAACCTTCGCCCTATGAAGCCGCCGCCGCCTTGCTCGCGCTTGCTTGCATCATTGCCGGCGTTAGGTTCGATCGCAAAATATTGCCCTTGGCGTTGCTGCTTCTCGTATTCAATGCCGGCGGAGCGCTGACCCTGTTGCCGATCATGGGCAACGAAACGGCACTCACCTATGCGGCGATCTCGTTCTATTTGGCTGTCACCGCCTTCGTCTATGCCTGCCTTTTCGCCGAGGACAGCCTGCGGCGGCTCAACATCATGCGGCGCGCCTATCTGATCGCCGCCGCGCTGGCATGCCTGATCGGCATTGCCGGATATTTCGGCTTCTGGCCCGATGCGGAGCTCTACGGCCGCGCCCGCGCCACGTTCAAAGACCCCAATGTCTTCGGCCCGTTTCTTGTTCTTCCCCTGCTCTTCGTGATGCAGTCGCTGTTCTTCCGCGGCTTGCGGCTGCGTGACCTTGTGCTTTTCGGCCTGTTCACCTTCGGACTGTTACTAAGCTTCTCCCGCGGCGCCTGGGCGCATTTCCTGCTGTCAGCCGCCGTGCTGGTGGTGCTCACATTCCTCACGGCGCCCGACCTGCGCACGCGCGCGCGGCTCATACTCCTGAGCGTCATGTCAATCATCGCGTTGACGGGGCTTGTCACCGTGGCGCTTTCCTTCAACACCGTCGGCGAGTTGTTCAGGGAGCGTGCGAAACTCACCCAATCCTACGACGTCGGCAGCGGCGGCCGCTTCGGTCTCCAGGAAAAGGCCGTCGGCGCGATGCTGGAAAATCCCGGCGGCATGGGGCCGCATGAATTCGAACGCGTCTACGGCGGCCAGCAGCACAACGTCTATCTGCAAGCCTTCCTGGTCTATGGCTGGGCCGGCGGCTTCGCTTATATCTTGCTGATCATCCTGACGCTTGCGGTCGGCTTCCGGCTCGCTTTTGTCGTGACGCCCTGGCAGCCCTATCTCATCGCGGCGCTGGCGACGTTTTTTGGCGAGGTCGTCGAAGGTTTCGTGATCGACACCGATCATTGGCGGCACTTCTACCTGTTGCTCGGCATCATTTGGGGGCTGGCGGCGGCCACTATCAACGCCGCTTCGGACCGGCGCCAGCGGACCGGCTAACGGCGCATGCATGTATTGGTCAATGATTTTATCGGCGGCGTGCTCGACCGCGGTATTCCGCTCTACGTCCGCAATCTGATTTTCGGATTGCGCGAAGAAGGCATTCGCGTGAGCGTCGTGCGCGCGCCTGCCGTCTTTCGCAAGCTGCCGCGGGGCGCGTTTTACGTCATCGCCGTGCTTATGGAACAGTTCGTGCTGCCGGTGGTCGGCTTCGTCCTGCGCGCTGACATCACCATCTATCCTTACAACAGCATCGCGTTCGCCGATGTGCTCTCGCGCCGGGGCCGCATTGTCGTGCACGATCTCGAGCAAATCAACAAGCCGCGCTTCGCGCCGGCGCGCCTTTATTGTTCCTTCTGCTATGCGGCGATCCGGCGCTTCGCCTATCCGGTCTTTACCATCGCCGATCTTATTCGCGAGAAAATCGTCGCCAGCGGCGTCTTCGACCAATCGCCGATCCGGTTGCTGCCCAACACATTTTACGTTTTCGAAAATCTCGTGCGCGCGGAAGGCCCGCAGGCTGTGCGCGAAAAATCCATTCTGCTTTGCACCGGCTCCACCGAGAACAAGGATTTTTCCTCCGTCATCGCGGACTATCTGCCGCCGGCTCTGACGCAGGGTTTTCGCGTGTCGATTCTCGGCCTGCACAAGAAGAACGAGGCGGCGCTGTTGAACCCTTTGGAGTCTTCGCTGGCGTCCGGGCGGCTTCGGCTATGCGGGCAATTGAGCGACCGCGACGTCGTGCGCGAGTATTTGTCGCACCAGATCGTCTGGGTGCATTCGAAGCGCGAGGGCTTTGGCCGCTGCGTGGTCGAGGGCCGTCTCGCGGGCCGTCCGGTGGTCTGTAGCGCTATTCCGGAATTCCTCTCGCTCAAGGACGCCGGTGTGCATTTTTACGCAAAGGCCCACGAATTCGCAGATTTGATCGCAGCCCTCGCCGGTGCGCGCGAGCCGTTGCCGGATTATACGGGTTATCCCTATCGCCGGATGCTGCGCGAAGCCATCCAAGCGGGACTCTAAAGTTCCGGAAACGGCCGATGTTGCAACGCTTTGCCCCGGCCCCTATAGTCCGCGCCGCCGTCGGAGCGTAGCGCAGCCCGGTTAGCGCACCAGTCTGGGGGACTGGGGGTCCCGAGTTCAAATCTCGGCGCTCCGACCATCAAATTGTTTCACATGACAACAAGATTTTTTTACCGCTTTCGGCGGTCCGCGGAATTTTCCGCACGCATCATGGTTTGGCCATCAAGTCGTGCTCACTCGTGAGCATTCGTGAGTGATTGATTTTGCCAGTGCGGGGGACTGGGATTCCAACAGGAGAACCGCCATGACCAAGTTGAAAACACGGACTGCCTTAGCCGCAATATTTGCCGTCGCCTTTGCGCTCGGAGCCGCCACACCTTCCGTTGCGCGCGACCGGACCTGGGTCGCGGCCGGCGCCGGATTTGCCGCCGGGACGTTGATTGGTGCCGCGGCTGCAAACGCACAGGCACGCGCCTATTACGAACCGAGTTATGTCTATGCGCCGGGCTATCCCTATGCCTCCGGCTATGTTTATGCGCCGGACTACGGCTACGCTATGGCGCCGGGCTACGGCTACGACTACGCTATGGCGCCGGGCTATGGCTACGGCTACGCCACGGGGCCGGGATACGTCTATGCCCCGGCGCCCGCCCTGAATGGCGACGTGGGCATTCACACTTACGTCAACGGCGAATATGCGGGTTCCGACCCCGACCCGCGCATACGGGCGCAGCTGCGGCGCGAAGCAAGGGATAATTGACTTTCGAGTCTCCGGCACAAAGATCAAGCCCCGGCCTTCAACCGGGGCTTTTTGTGCTATGCTGCGCACGTTGGAGAAGTGCCATGAATCCGATCGTTGGTTTATTCTCGCTCATCGGCTATGCGGCGTCGCCCGGCGGACTGCCAAGCGACTTCGTGGATGGCAAGCCGCAGGCCGTGCAAATGGCCGCGCAAAAGAAACCGGCTACAACGACGAATGCAAAGAAACAGCCGACATCGCCCTATTCCAGTAATCCGGAATACGATGTTTTCGTAAACGGCGAATACGTCGGCTCCGATCCGGACCCCCGCGTCCGCTCGCAGTTGAAGCGCGAGTGGAAGAATAACGACAAAGATCGAATCAGATCGCGTTAAGCCGGACTTCGAACGAGCCTAACCCTGGCGGCCCTCGGCAAGGGCGGAATCGATCAGGCGCCGGCATTCGCCGAGCTCATGCAGTACCGCTTGCAGCTTGCGCAGATCCTCGCGCGCCAAGACGGACGCGGTGTGCGCCGCGTTCGCGTCGTCTGACTCCGGTGGCGGCACTGTCCGGCTCTTACGCGCCTGCACGCGATCGAGGCGCGGCTCGCGCCGCTCAAGATTGGATGCCGATTCACCCCGGGCGGGAAGCAAGTCGCGCAGGTTGCGTCCGCGTTGTGTTTCCGCCGATTCCGCGGCTGCGGCATTGTCCGCCATATCCTCGTCGCCGGGCGGCGGTACGGCACCCCCCCGCCAGGCTTGCTGCACGAAAGTGACGCCTTGATCCTTGAGGATGCGCTGGACGCCGCGGATGGTATAGCCCTCGCCGTACAGCAGATGACGGATGCCGCGCAGCAGATCGACGTCATCGGCGCGATAGTAACGCCGCCCGCCGGCGCGTTTCATGGGCCGGATTTGCGAAAACCGGCTTTCCCAGAACCGCAGGACATGCTGCGGCACATCGAGGTCGTCCGCCACTTCGCTGATGGTGCGGAAGGCATCCGGCGCTTTGTCCAAAGCCGCCTGCTCCTTAGCCCGCGCCGCCGTGGCCGTTGATACGCTGCTTAAGAATGGCCGAGGGCTTGAACACCATGACCCGGCGCGGAGATATGGGAACTTCTTTGCCGGTTTTGGGGTTACGGCCGATCCGCTGGCCTTTCTTGCGCACCACAAAGGAACCGAAGGAAGAAAGCTTTACCGTCTCTCCCCGCTCCAGGCAGTCGGTGATCTCTTTAAGGACCAATTCCACCAAAGCGGATGACTCCGTGCGTGAGAGGCCTACCTTCTGGTAGACCGCCTCGCATAGATCAGCGCGTGTCACTGTCTTTCCGGTCATCGCCTGCCCCGCTATCGGCGATTATAGGCTACTGATTTATCGAGGATATTAACATTAACGGACCCGGTCAACGGGGACTTACCAGCGCAGGAGTACGGACCCCCAGGTGAATCCACCCCCCATGGCCTCGAGCAGGATCAGGTCTCCCCGCTTGATACGGCCGTCGGCGACGGCCGCGCAGAGCGCCAGAGGAATGGACGCCGCCGATGTATTGCCGTGCCGATCGACGGTAATAACCACTTTCTTCGGATCGATACCGAGCTTATGCGCGGAATCGTCGATGATCCGCTTGTTCGCCTGGTGCGGAACGAACCAGGCGATGTCCTTGGCGCTGTAGCCGGTCGCCTTAAAGGCGTCGTCGACCACATCCGTGATCATGGCTACCGCATGCTTGAAGACCGCGCGTCCCTCCATGCGGACCACTCCGGCGGTGCCGGTCGTGGAGACGCCGCCGTCGGCATAGAGCTTGCCCATGTGCCGGCCATCCGAGCGAAGATGCGCCGTCAGGATGCCGCGGTCTTCGCGCGTACCGTGCTGCGGCTGCAGTTCGAGCACCAGGGCGCCGGCGCCGTCGCCGAAAAGAACGCAAGTCGTCCGGTCGGTCCAATCGACCAGGCGGGAAAAAGTCTCCGACCCGATCACCAGCGCGCGCTTGAACATTCCCGCCTTGAGCATGCTGTCGGCTGTGGCGAGTCCATAGACGAAGCCGGAACATACCGCCTGAAGGTCAAAAGCCGCGCCCCGGGTTATCCCGAGCGCCGCTTGAACCTGAACCGCCGTGGCCGGGAAACTATGGTCGGGCGTTGACGTTCCGAGAATAATCAGGTCGATCGATTGCGGTTCGACACCGGCATCGGCCAGCGCGGTACGCGCCGCATGCACCGCGAGGTCGGAGGTATATTCACCGGGCGCCGCCATGCGCCGTTCACGAATGCCGGTACGCTGCACGATCCACTCGTCCGACGTATCGACCATTTTTTCCAGGTCGGCGTTGGTCACGACGCGGGATGGCAGATAGGCACCGCAGCCCAGTACGACGGAACGCATTACAGTCACGAACCGGCTCCTCCCGCGAGTCGGACGGTGGTCTCGTACTCTGCATTATGGCCGAGCGCCTGGCCGATTTTGGCGAGAAGCTCATAGCGCACCATATCATAGCCGATATCGATGGCGGCGGCGAAACCTTCGGCATCGGTACCGCCGTGGCTCTTGATGACAACCCCGTTGAGGCCGAGAAAGACGCCGCCATTGGCCTTGCGCGGATCCATTTTTTCACGCACCGCGCGGAATGCTTCGCGCGCAAACAGATAGCCGATCTTGGCACGCCAGGTCCGCATCATCGCGCTACGCAGATATTCGCCGATCTGACGCGCCGTGCCCTCCGCCGACTTGAGCGCGATGTTGCCGGCGAAGCCCTCGGTCACTACCACGTCGACCACGCCCTTACCGATCGCGTCGGCCTCTACGAATCCAACATATTCGAGATGAGGCCACGGATGCTCGCGCAGCATGCGCCCGGCCTCGCGCACCGGCTCCAATCCCTTGACCTCTTCCACGCCGATATTGAGCAAACCGACCGTTGGCCGTTCGATATCGAACAGCACCCGCGCCATCGCGCTGCCCATGGCGGCGAGATGCACAAGATGCTCCGCATCCGCGCCGATCGAAGCGCCGACGTCAAGCACGATCGATTCGCCCTTCAATGTCGGCCAGAGCGCCGCAATGGCGGGCCGATCGATCCCGGCGATCATCTTGAAATTGAACTTTGACATTGCCATTAGCGCGCCGGTGTTGCCGGCCGACACCGCGACATCCGCTTCGCCCTTCTTCACCGCATCGAGGGCGAGCCACATCGACGATTTCCAGCGGCCGCGGCGCAGCGCCTGGCTCGGCTTGTCGTCCATCTTCACCGAGACGTCCGTATGCACAAGACGCGACGCCGCCTTCAGCCGCGGATGGGCGGCGAGCGCGGGTTCGATCGCCGCGGCATCGCCGAACAGGATCATCTCCGTGTCCGGATGCCGGATCAGCGACAGCTCCGCACCGGAAATGACCACCGAGGGGCCGTAGTCGCCTCCCATCGCGTCGAGCGCAATACGAACCTTATGCGGCATGGATGGACCTAATGGATGGGATGCACCGGAAGATCGGTCCTTCAGGCGCCGACGCGGACTGTGACAATAGCGTGTCGGTTCCGCGAGACAAAGGGGACGCCCCCCACGACGTGGATTCAATCATTCTTGGCATTCCGGCCTTTTTTCAGCGCCGCCAATGCGGCGAAAGGACTTGCCTTGGCATCGTCAACGGGCGGCGGCTCGAACTTTGCGCCCCGCTTGCGCGGATAGGGGTCGATCGCGAGCAGTAGAAATTCCGTCGCGAGCGCGCCGAGATCGACGGAATCATCAATGAGCGGCTCGACCGTCTCCGGTTCAAGATTTACGGGCATGGCATCGCCGCTGTCCGCCATTCCCGACTGGATACCGGGCGGCGTGAAGACAAGGTCTACACTTTCTTCTATCTCATTTTCGACCGGATCGAGGGTGACGACGCATGTCTGTCCGACGGTCGCGGCGACATGGCCCTTGACGCGCAGGCCGCGCGCGCCATGTCGCGTGACATCGAAGGTTGCTTCCAGCCGCGGCAAGGCGCGCAGCCCCGCGAGATTTGCCACTTGCACCCTCGTCTCCTCGTCGGCGACGAGATCAAATCGCTGACCGGTATCCGGAATGTCGGCCAGCGCGACCGGCACGCTCCATGAGAGCTTGGTTTGGCTCATCTCGGTTGCCGTCTCACACAGACTCGGGATCGGGAAAACTGACGTGCCCTTGCACGAGGTCGGCATCCGCCAAACGCGCAAGATGACGATCCGCCGCGATGGTGTAATCCGTCAGGCGACGGGCGCCTTCCGCTTTCTCAGCTTGCCCGGAAAATACATTTCGCATGAGAACCTGCGAGAGCCCGCGCTCATCGCTTGCCGCCAAGGCCGGTGTATAAACGGCTGCCCGGCCATAGAAAGCTTCGCCGATTCGCCGCATGTGACGGGGAACGGAGAGGTCGCCGACCCCTATTTCCCGCAAATTTCCGTCCATATCGCGGCAGAAAAGGTCGAAGATACTTTGGCCGAGCCCCCGCGTGGCTCCTTCTTCGGCCGCTACACGGCGGCAGAACAAGTAGGTGTGCAGCAGGACCAGTTCCAGCCGGCCGGTAACCGTATCGGAAACTCCATAGTTCCGATAGAAGACAGGCGATCTTGCTTGCGCCACGATCGTGCCATACAGAGCGGCAATGTTGTCCTGCTTCGGGCTGCGGCGAAAATGGCCAAATTTCATGGGGTTAGCCCGTTGATCCCGTGCCAGATGACGCCGCGAAGACCCGGAGCCAACGTTGCAATTTACCGTGCTGGCGGTTACGTCAACGCGCCTTTGGATGCAAGAGCGAAATCTAAAGCAAAATGAAACTGCCGCCTCACCGAGTTAACCGCGCCTGCCGCTTGGGCAAGGCGGCCGTGGCCCTTCTCACGCTCGGCTTGCTTCTCGGCGGCTGTACGAAACAGATTTACCAGCGCGGCTATGTCATTTCCGAAGGCTCACTGGAACAGGTCCCGCTCGGCGCTCCCCAGGAGCAGGTGCTGATCGTAATGGGGACTCCTTCCACCGTCGCCACGGTAAACGGCGAGGTTTTCTACTATATTTCGCAACGCACGGAGAAGGCCGCCGCCTTCATGCCCGACAAGCTGGTCGATCAGCGGGTGGTCGCCGTCTACTTCGACAAAAGCCGCCGTGTAGAGCGGCTCGCCGATTACGGCATCCGCGACGGCAAGGTCTTCGACTACATCGGCCGCACGACGCCCACCGGCGGCACCGAGGCGAGGTACCTCGATGCGATCTTCAAGAACTTCCTGGGCAAAGGCTGATATCCGCCAACGTCCGGCGCGGCATCCTTGGCCTATTGATGCGCCAGAACCGCCAATAGCAGCAGCGCCACGATATTGGTGATCTTGATCATCGGATTGACCGCCGGTCCCGCGTATTTCTTGGCGTTGTCCCGGGCGCCGCCGCCGGACGTCATGGAAATGGCGACGAACGGGTCCGTCTCCTGTTTGGATCGGACACCGCTGAGTGACAGCGATTAAGCACGTGGCATCGCCTGGTGGAACGCATCATGAAACCCCGTAATCTCAGCTAGACATTCTATATCAAAACGGATATAAGTTTGCCGTGAAGCCGGTTGTCTTTCTCGGAGATTCCCTCGGGCGGATACGCGCCTTTCCCGAGGGCGCGCGCCGCGCAGCCGGTTACCAACTGGAGCGCGTGCAACGCGGCCTCGATCCGGACGACTGGAAGCCGATGACAAGCATCGGCGAAGGAGTGCAGGAAATTCGTGTGCGGGATGCATCCGGTGCTTATCGGGTGATTTATCTCGCCTCGTTTCGGGATGCGGTTTATGTCCTGCACGCTTTCGTGAAAAAGGCACAGCGGACCCCGGCCCCGGCCTTGAAGCTTGCGACGGCGCGCCTCAAGCAACTGAAACGGAGACAGCAAAGATGAAAGCGCAGCGGTTCGACAGCGTGTGGGACGCGCTCGAAGCCTCCCCTGCCGCAGCGGCGAACATGAAGGCGCGCGCCGAACTCATGATCGCGCTGCGGGAGACCATCGACGGCTGGAAGCTGCGCCAAGCCGCGGCCGCCAAGCGGCTCGGACTGACACAGCCGCGGCTCAACGATCTTCTGCGCGGCCGCATCACCAAGTTCAGCCTCGATGCCTTGATGGCACTCGCGGGCCGCGCCGGCCTCTCCGTGCGTGTCGAGATCATGCGGCCAGCGGCCTGAGCAAGGTCCAAAAAGGCCAACGCAACCTGGATTTTGTTTAACTTCTTCCGGGGTACGCAGAAGCAGTAATGCTCAAGACGACACGGTTCGAGGCCGCCGATTACCTCGACAGCGAGGAACGGCAGGCGGCCTACATCACGGCGGCGCTGGAAACCGGCGATGCTGCCTTCGTGCGGGACGCGCTCAGCATCGTGGCGCGGGCGCGCGGCATGGGGCAGGTTGCCAAGACAGCCGATTACCGGGAGAGCCTCTACAAGGCGCTCGGTGAGACAGGCAATCCCGAGTTCGGCACGGTGATGCGTGTCATGCGCGCCTTGGGGCTTACTTTGGCTGCTCATCCCGCAGCGCCAAAGCGCGCACCCAGGAAACGCCGCGCGGCGTAATAAGCAAGCGAAACGCGGATGGAGCGCACACGCAGTCCGCGAATAATACCAACGGCATGAGTTGATGACTCTCCGCGCCGTTGGTATAAGCATCTGGCCCGGCGTCAAAAGGCCCGCGTTTCGCGCGGGCCTTTTTATTTGGCGTTGCGCGTGGCGCTTAATGCGCCAGCACCGCCAGCAGTAACAGGGCAACGATATTGGTGATCTTGATCATCGGATTGACCGCCGGTCCCGCCGTGTCCTTGTAGGGATCGCCGACCGTGTCGCCGGTGACCGCGGCCTTGTGGGCGTCGGAGCCCTTGCCGCCGTAGTGGC
>JBBDNZ010000181.1:0-2308 GCA_040877285.1 Xanthobacteraceae bacterium | reverse complement strand
TCGTCAGGCTCATAACCTGAAGGTCGTAGGTTCAAATCCTACCCCCGCAACCAAATTCGCCCGTCAACTCAAAGAGTTGGCGGGCGATTGTGTTTTCGTGATAGTGCTGGAATCAGCCACCTGGAAGCACTGTGGAAGCAAGAGGGGGGCGTAGTCGAAAGTGAATCCACAAATTGTTGCGTGGGATTTGGCCCTTATCGGGGCAAAATAACTGACGCTCGCAGGCCTCCTGCCGCCCGATTGACGAGCTTCAACTCGCCGCCCTGCGCCTGGACGATCGAAAGTGCGATCGCCAGCCCCAGGCCGATCCCTCCGGTCTCGGGACTTCGCGAGGCATCCACGCGATAGAACGGCTGAAAGACGCGGGCAAGTTCGTGCTCCGGAATTCCGGGTCCCGCGTCGTCGATGGTGATTTCAATCGAATTCGGCTCAACGTGGATCGCAACCTTTGCCGACTTCCCGTGCTTGACCGCGTTGTCGATGAGATTGCGAATAGCGCGTTTCAGAGCATTTGGCCGGCATTCAAGCACGATGGAAGCCGCAGGCTCCATGGCCGCCGGCAGGCCGGCATCGGCCATGTCGTCGACGACGCTCTGCACGAGCGCGGCGATGTCCGTAGGACGCCGCAACTCGGTCTTCGCGTCGTCTCGGGCGAATTGCAGCGTCGCCCCGACCATCGAATTCATTTCGGCGATCGTGGCCAGCATCTTTTCACGTTCGGGCGCGTTCTCGACGTTCTCCGCGCGAAGCCGCAGCAGCGTCAATGGCGTTCGCAGGTCGTGCGAGATGGCGGCCAGCATGCGCGTGCGGTTTTCGATCAGGCTGCGGAGACGAGCCTGCATGGCGTTGAACGCGCGGGAGGCCTGTTGAGTTTCGATCGTGCCTGTCTCAGGTACCGGAGGAGCATTCAAGTCGTTGCCGAGCCGTTCGGCCGCGGTCGAGAGCGAAGCGAGAGGGGCCGTCACACGCCGTACGGCCCACACCGACACGGCCAGAATGATGATCGCCATGATCGCCATGGAAACGAGAAACTGGCGCGAGAACCCGGGACCACTCTCGGGCAGGGCAGTGGCAAAGCTGAGCCACTGGCCATCCGGTAGGGGCACGGCGACTTGCAGGTCGCGGAACATGCCAAAGCCACCAAATCCACCGAAGCCGTGCATCATCGGGCCGCCCCCCATCGGATGTGGTCCTGCAAAGGGTGGGCTCGCCGACGTGGACACGGACACAAGCGGCTGCCGGCCGGACCCGGCTGTCAGCTGTTCCGCCAGAAATTCCTTGATGACCTGAGCGGCAATCGAATTCTCGGCGCTGACCGAGAGCGCCGGGCGTCGGCTCGAGAGCGAGACCCGGAAGCTCTGATCGCTCAGTGCAGACACGATACGCTCGCGCCATTCCGTCGGCGCCTCCTGCACGAGTCGGGTCAGATTGGTAATCCGCTGGGCTGCGGCAAGCCCCCCGATCGCACGTACCGCCTGTTCGCGGTCCATGGTGTAGATCCACCATCCGGCCGCCTGCGAAACGATCAAGCCGGCAAGCAGAACGAGCAGAGTCTGCCCAAACAAGCTCTTGGGAATAAGCCGGTTCATTCTTGGCTCACAGCGGGCGTGAACATGTAGCCGCCGCCCCATACCGTTTTGACAATTTTCGGATCACCGGGATCGAGCTCGAGTTTCTTGCGCAGGCGGCTCACCTGCGTGTCGATGCTGCGGTCGAGCGCATTGGCGGTTCGGCCGCGCGCGAGATCGAGAAGCTGGTCGCGGTTCAGCACGCGTTGCGGCCGCTCGACGAATACAATCAATAAATCGTATTCGCCGGTGCTTAGCGGAACTGTCACGCCATCGGCACGCATGAGCGCGCGTGAGCCGGTGTCCAAACTCCATCGGTCGAAACGGTAATTCTTGCGGCGCTGCTCTGAATCGCCCTTCGATACTTTCTCCTGGCTGCGCCGCAGGACGGCTTTGATCCGCGCGATCAGCTCGCGACTGCCGAAAGGCTTGGGGAGGTAATCATCGGCTCCCATCTCCAGGCCAACGACACGATCGACTTCGTCGCCCTTTGCGGTGAGCATGATGATAGGAACGTTCGACTCAGCGCGAAGCGTGCGGCAGATCGAAAGTCCGTCCTCGCCCGGCAGCATGAGATCGAGCAGAATGAGATCGATCCGGCTGTCGGCCATGGTCTTCCGCATGGCTCGGCCGTCCGCGGCAGCGCTGACCCGGAAGCCCTCCTTGGACAGCGCCCGCGAAACGAGATCGCGGATCTCGCGATGGTCATCGACGATCAGGATGTGCGGCGAACCTTGCAT
>JBBDNZ010000180.1:0-12913 GCA_040877285.1 Xanthobacteraceae bacterium | reverse complement strand
TTTTCCGACCTTCCTTCGCCCGCCGAAGCGGGCTTCGCGAAGGCGGGAAACCGGTTCCCACCCCGGATCAAGTCCGGGGCAGGCATTTTCGGGATCATGCGCTAGGCGCCGTAGCGCCAGCGCCGGACGATGCGCTGCGCGCCGCGCAGGCCGTAGATGGCGTCGGCCGCGAGCCGCGCGGAGATTCGCGTCCAGTAGTCGTATTCGCCGTTTATGCTCACCACCGCGCCGCGCTTGCCGACAAGCCCCTTCTTGAATTGGCGCAAGCCGGGCTCGCCCGCTTCGCCGCCGAGGTCGTACCAGCGCACGTTTTGCGCGGAGAGCCAGCGGACGATCCACCATTGCAACGCGTAGCCGCCTTTCAAAGAGAGCGAGGCGCTGTCGCTGCCGCCGAAGACGTAATAGGCGGTATCTCCAAGGGTCGCGACGGTGGCGCCGACCACCGCGCGGCCCCGATGGAAGGCCAGTACGATGCGCGGGCGTGAGGCCTCGGGAAGCTGCGCGGCGAGTTCCGGCAACAGATGCACCATGTCGGCGTTGTAGAATCCTTTGCGCGTCACCATGCCCGCATGCAGCGACTGGAAGGTGCTTATGTCCGCCTCGCTCTCGCCAAGGCGGATCTCGAAGTCATGGGCCAGCGCCTGGCGCAAATTGTAGCGCCACTTCTGATCAAGACTTTGTTTCTGCGTCTCCTCGTCGAGCGCAAGATCGACCAGGTAGCGGTTGGGATCGGGAAAGCGCCGCCGCACGGAGAAACCGAAGCCGGCAAGCACGTCGCATTCCTGCCGATAGAATTCCGGATTGGGCCGCGGAATCACGGTGAGGCAATGGCCGCGGCGGATGCAATATTCCTGCACCAGCGCGCCGATGGCCGCGCGATAATTGACGATGTCGGGTGCTTGATCGCGGCGGCGCCAGAACGGGCCAAAGCGCAGGAAGGCAAGCCCGCGCGAAAAGCCCGGCAGCGCGATGACGGCCACCCGTGCGCCTGCGACCGGCTCGCCGTCGCGGCGCAGCAGTAGATGGCTGACGCGCTCGCCCCATTGGCCGGCCGAATAGCAGGCGATCTGGTCGTAGCTTAGGTCGTCGAATGCGCCGGCGATCTTGTCCCACTCGGTGGCGGGAACAGCATCGACTTGACACTCAAACTTGGCGTTTAAGCCATGCTTCTCCAGCTTGGCCAGCGCCGACAACATCCCCCGCGCGTCCAGGCTCCCGGACGGGCTTGTGGCCGGCTGGCTGTCCTTTGGCGGCGGGGCGGGGCTGGCGGCGGAACGCATACCGCTTTTCTACGCGGCGGGCGTCTACGCGAGGTAAATCCAGCGGGCTAATTTCGTAAACAGAAAGGAAATACCGGCTTCCGACGCGCAATTTCCTCCGGAATCGCTTCATGCCATTCCGGTTTACTTCCCGGCCAGCTTTCGCAACGCCTCATTGATGCGGTCTTGCCACCCCGGCCCAGACTCTTGGAAATAGTCCAGGACGTCCCGATCGATGCGCAAGGACACAAGCTCCTTGGCATTGGGAATGGACGGCGTTTTGGCAGGAAGTTCGGCGGGCTTCGTCGTCGCAACTTTGAACGCCGCTTCGGCGGCGTCGCGCGGGTTGCTGGTCCTGCGAGGCCTGTCGGCCATCAGCCTTCCTCGCGCCAGATGCCGAGTGACTCCTGAGCCGGGCGGTCGGAGATGCTGAATAGCACCGCCTCCTCGTCGGCCTCGTGGCTGTAGGACTTCCAGGAGGGAACGACGAAGACATCGCCCGGCGCCCAATCGAGCACGACGCCGTCCGCCTTGGTGCGGCCGCGCCCTTCGGCGCAGGCGAAGATGGCGCCGTCGGTGGATTTATAGGGTTTGCCTTTGAAGCCCTTGGGCAGCAGCGCCAGATGCGCGCCCATGGTCGGCGTCACCCAGCCGCCGTTGAATGGATTGGCATAGCGGACGCGCGCGCCGTGGCGCGGATCGACCTCGCCGCCCTTATGCAGGCGCTGCAAAATCGGGCGCATGCGCGAATAGGGGTAGTTGATGATCGGGCTGCGGTTGAGCGAGATATCGGTGCCGTCGGGGTACACACCGGTGCCGTAACGCTCCAGCGAGTCGCCGTGCTCGCGCCGGGTATTCTGCGGCTCCTCGCCCAGATCCTCGAAAAAGGCGGCGGCGAAGAAATTCACCGTCGGCAGATCGAGCACGTCGAGCCACATCATCGGCTTGTTTGAATCGTTGCCGTGGTCGTGCGCGGTCCAGCTCGGCGTGATGACGAAATCGCCGGGGCTCATCAGGGTCTTTTCGCCCTCGACCTGGGTATAGGCGCCCTCGCCGTCGAGAATGAAGCGGATGGCGCCCGCGGTGTGGCGGTGCGGCGGCGCGATTTCACCGGGAAGAACGAGCTGGATTCCGGCATAGAGCGATTGCGTGATGGCGGACTTGCCTTTCGCGGCCGGATTCTCAAGCACCAGCACCCGCCGCTCCGCTTCCTTGGCGGTGATCAGCTCGCCGCCTTCGAAAACCATCGGCTTGAAATCGTTGAAGCGCCAGAGCGCCGGCACGAAGGGCGTTGCCGGCTCCTTTGGCACGAGATTGCGCATCACCTCCCACAGCGGCGCCATGTTCTTCTTGCCGATGCGCTCGTAATAGGCGCGGCGCAGCGCCTGAATTTCCTCGGGAGAACGGCGCGCGGCGGAGCCGTTTTTTGTTGCTGTCGAGACCGCCATGACAGCCTCCTTCCTCATCCGTCGTATCGTGGGACGCCAGTATAGTGCATTTCAGGCCTAGGCGCGAACCCGCTCGATGAAGAGAGCGAAGGCAGCCAGCTGCTTTCTGATGAAGTCGCGCGTGGTTTCGTCGGTCAATTCGCGCTTTTGTTCGTCGATCTTCGATTTGGCGTTGCTGACGAAGATTTCAGGCTTGTTCAGGATCAGGGCATCCAGTCCGTTCAATATCATGCGCAAGTGATATTGCATGCGCGCGCCGCCGACGGGACCGGTGGTGGCGGATTGAATGGCGAACGGCTTGTTGGTCAACGGTGGGTTTTCCTTCAGCCGCGACAGCCAATCGATCGCGTTCTTCAGGTTGGGGGACACCGAAAAATTATATTCCGGACAGACGATGATCACGCCATCGGCGGCACGGATGGCGTCGCCGAGCTTGGTCACCCCAGGGGGGATTCCTTTCTCCGTCTGCAAGTCGAAATTGTACATCGGGAAATCCCCGTGGGCCGGCGCCGGAGCGATGCTCATGCCCTCCGGGGCAAGCGCCGGCAGGGCATCCGTGACGATGCCGTTGAGGGAACCCCTCCGCAGGCTTCCGCAGATACTCAGCACGTCCAACTTACTCGCCATGTCGTCCTCGCTACTGCGCCGGTTTCTCGTTCTCGATCGGATTGCGCAGCACGCCCACGCCCTCGATTTCGATCTCGCAGACATCGCCCTGATTCATCCAGACCGGCGGCTTGCGCGCAAAGCCGACGCCGGACGGCGTGCCGGTGACGACCAGATCGCCGGGCTCCAGTGTCATGCCCTGGCTGATGTCGGCCAGCGTCTCGGCCACCGGGAACATCATGTTGTCGGTATTGTCCGACTGCATCACCTGGCCATTGAGCCGGCTTTCGATCTTCAGGCCCTTGCCGCCCGGCGGCAGTTCGTCGGCGCTCACCATCCAGGGACCGAAGCCGCCGGTGCGGTCGAAATTCTTGCCCATGTCCCATTGACTGGTGCGGCGCTGGAATTCGCGCACCGAGCCGTCGTTGAAGCAGGAATAACCGGCGATGCAGGACAGCGCGTTGGCCACGGTGAGGTGTTTCGCGCGCCGGCCGATGATGACGACAAGCTCGGCTTCGTAATCCAGGCTGTCGGTCATGCCCGGGCGGACGATCGGCTGCCGATGCGCGGTGAGCGACGTCGCGCAGCGCATGAAGATGGTGGGAAATTTCGGGATATTGTCGCGCTGGGTGCCTTCTTTTACGTGTTCCAGATAATTCAGCCCCAGGCAGACGATCTTGCCCGGCTGCGCCACCGGCAGAGCGTAAGTCAGGCCCTCGAGCGGACGGCGAGCGCCCGCCGGCGCGCGCTTGGCGAGATCGGCCAGCGGGGTAAGGTCGCCGTCGTGCCGCCGCAGCCACTCGCCGAGATCGTTCGGAGCCTTGGCGTCGGCCTCCTGCAAATCGATCACCCGGTCGCCCTCGACCACGCCGAGACGCAAGCCCGCCTTGGTTTCAAATCCGACGATTTTCATGATTTTTCCCAGCTCCCCATGCCATGCGGCGCGCGACTATATAGGGGGGCTTTTAGATGATCTACACGCCCTGCGTATAACAGGCCTACGAGGGCGCCATGCGTCACTTCTCCTGCAATGTCAGCGCCTGCACGCAGAAATAGCGGTCGGGATCGGTCCAGGCCTTAAGCGGAGTCCAGCCGCTGCCGCGCGCGAGCGCGCAGAATGAATCGGCGGAATATTTGTAGCTGTTCTCGGTGTGGATGGTTTCGCCGGCGCGGAAATCGATGGTCTCGCCAGCCACCCTGACCTTCTGCCGCTTGTTACTGGCCAGATGCATTTCCACGCGGTTGCGCTCGCGGTTGTAGAAGGCGTGATGCTCGAAATTGTCGATCTTGAACTCGCCACCAAGCTCGCGATTGATGCGCGCGAGCAGATTGAGATTGAACGCCTTGGTAAAGCCGGCGTCGTCGTTGTAGGCGGCGTGGAGAATTTCGGAGTCTTTCACCAGATCGAAGCCGACGATAAGGATCGCGCCGGGTCCGAGAATCTGCGCGGCATGCCGGAAAAAGGCCGTCGCTTCATGCGGCTCGAAATTGCCGATGGTCGAGCCGGGGAAGAAGCCCGCGCGCGGTTCCGGCGTGCCGGCAGGCAGAGCGAACGGCTTGGTGAAATCGGCCGCCACCGGCAAGACACTGAGCCGCGGAAATTCCTTTCGCAGCTCGGCCGCTTCCTTCGCGAGCATGGTGTCGCAGATGTCCACCGGGACGTAGGTGGCGATGTCGGGCGCGGCGGCGAGCAAGATGCGGACTTTGCGGCTTGAGCCGCTGCCAAACTCGACCAAGGCCGGACATGGGCGGATGACGGCGGCAATCTCGTCGGCATGATCGCGCAAAATGCCGAGTTCGCAGCGGGTAAGATAGTAGTCCGGCAGCCCGGTGATGCGCTCGAACAGCGCGGAGCCAGCATCGTCGTAGAAATATTTTGGCGGTATCGACTTCGGCGTCGCTTTCAATCCCTTCAACACGTCTTCCGCAAAGGGTGTGCTTGCAACATCCGGCGATTCAAATTTTTGCGCTGCCTTTTTCAAAGCGACCATTACGCACCGATCCTGTTTGCGATTCTCAGTGGCGTCAATCGATGTCATCCGCCAGGCGCACACCGCTGAATTGCCAGCGCGCCGGCGGAGGGAAGAAGTTGCGGTAGGTTATCCGCGCATGCCCTTCCGGCGTGGCCAGCGAGCTTCCGCGCAGCACCATCTGATTGACCATGAATTTTCCATTGTATTCACCTAGCGCGCCTTCGGCCGGCCGGTAACCCGGGTAAGGCGCATAAGGGCTATGCGTCCACTGCCAGACGACACCGAAAGCGTCCGCCAGCGCACCGCCGCGCGCGGCAACCTCCCATTCCGCTTCCGTCGGCAGCCGCTTGCCGGCCCAGCGCGCGAAGGCATCCGCCTCGTAATAGCTCGCGTGGCAAACCGGGGCTGTGGGATCGACCGCGCGCAGGCCCGCCAGCGTCATCATGAACCATTCGCCATCGATCTGCCGCCAATAGCCGGGCGCCTGCCAGCCTTCGGCTTCCACCGTGGCCCAGCCGTCGGAGAGCCATAACGTGGGCGTCGCGTAGCCGCCGTCGGCGATGAATTCCAGCCATTGCGCATTGGTGACGAGATTGCGCGCGAGGCGCGCCGGCCGCAGGAAGACGCGATGCTGCGGGCCTTCGTTGTCGAAGGAGAACCCTTCGCCGTCGTGTCCGATCATGTGAATGCCGCCCGGTATGTCGGTAAAGCCGGCGGAATTGGGCTGCGACGGCGCGAGCATCCAGTTTTCGTCGTAAGCGGGGTGCGCCGGGTTCTGCGCAAAGGCATGGAGAATATCGGTGAGGATAAGCTCCTGGTGTTGCTGCTCGTGGTGCAAACCGATTTCCAAAATAGAAACGACTTTTTCCAGCGTCGCCGCGCCCGCGTCACTCAGCAATTCAGCGACGGCCTTGTCCACATGCGCACGATAAGCGGCAACTTCTTCAACGCCGGGCCGCGTCACCAGCCCGCGCATCGGCCGCGCATGACGGGGTCCCGCGGCGACGTAATAGGAGTTGAACAGAAAGGCAAAGCGCTCGTCGAATGGGCGATAACCGGGGCGATGGGCGGAAAGAAGAAATTGCTCGAAGAACCAGGTGGTGTGCGCCCGATGCCATTTGACCGGGCTCGCATCCGGCATCGACTGGACGACCTGATCCTCCGCCGACAACGGCGCGGCGCGTTTTTCCGTTTCTGCGCGCACCGCGCGGAAGGCTTGCGACCAAAGGCCGCGTTGATCGGCAGTCCGCACGTTCGATTTTGCGTTGGTCGAGATCATCCCAAGGAAGCTCCTTGAAAACCGGGCGCGCGGGCCCGTAGCAGGCGATTCAGATAGCAAATGCGACGGGTTAAGGCGTTGACTCTCGTACTAGATGACAGAGATGTGTCCGACCGGCCCCAGGCCATCCGCATGGGCCCCGTGGAGCGGGTCGTTGCCTATAGTAGATTAATCCGGCCTAGACAATCGCCCCCGGGCCGGCAGGGAGGACCATTATGAACGAGGAAATGCTCAACGCGACATTGCGAAAATTTCTCAAGAAAGTGGGTATTACGGCGCAACGGGAAATCGAAAAGGCCGTGCGCGCGGCGGTCGCCGAAGGGCGGTTGAAGGGAAGCGAAGCCCTGCCCGCCAAGGCAACCATCAGGATCGACGGCGTCGGCCTCGCGTTCGATATCGAAGGAGATATTGAGCTCGGATAAGGCTTCCCGGCTTCACTTGATCGGAGGCCCTTGCGGCCCTGCGGCAAGACCGGCGGCCTGCGTGTAGCGGCCGTCGCGATAGAGCAGCGGGGAAATGTCGTCCCGCGCCCACGCCTGCAACACACGGCCGATGAAAATGGTATGCGATCCATAGGCGATTTCCTTTTCCTTGCGGCAGAAAAGATTGGCCTGGGCGTCGGCGAGATAGGGCGTGCCTCCGGCATCTGCCTGCCACTTCCCCGAATTGAACCGTTCGGGGCCGGCCGAGGGATCGCTAAAAATCTTCGACGTTTCCATGTTGTCCGTATGCAGCACGTTCACGCAGAAGCGGTCTTCCCTGGACAGAAATTCATGCAGCCGGCTCGCCCGGTTGAAACACACCAGCACCGATGGCGGCTCCATACTGATCGACGTGACCGAGGTCGCCGTGGTGCCGCGGCGCTCACCCCTGCTTTGCGCGGAGATGATGGTCACGGTGCTGGCGACGCGCCGCATCGCGTGGCGGAACGCTTCCTGGATCGCCGTGTCATCAGCGGCCATTATGCCGTCACCTGTTGATCGAGAAATGCCAGCACCCGTTCGTTGAACTCAGCCGCGCATTCGATGTTTCCCATATGGCCAGCGCGCTCGAAGACGTGCAGGGAAGCCTGGGGGATGAGCGGCACGAATTCGTCGGTGTAGCCGGGCTTGCGCAATGTGTCCATTTTTCCCGCCATGATCAAAGCCGGCGCGCGGATGGCGCGATAATCGATTTTGTCGCGCTCGCGCAGGCCGCCCGCCTCGCGAAACGGCGCCTTGAAGCGCGCGGCGGACGTAGCCTCCCAGGCGCCGGGCACCGCCGCCATTTTCCAGCGGCGGTCGAGATAAGTTTCGTCATTCGCCCATTTCGGATCGGCGAACATCACCTGAAGAATCCGCCGCATATGCTCGCGCGTGCCGTCATAGCTGTTGATGATTTTCCGCGCCTCGTTGTTCGGCGCCTCTCCGCCGCCGGAACAGGAAACGATGCTGATGATCGGCCAGTCCGGTTCTTTGCGCGCGGCGACTGTCAGCGTCATACCGCCGGACATGGAACTGCCGACGACATGCATCGGCCGCACATCCATCGCTTCGAGAAAGCGGCGGATGTGCATGATGCGGCGGTCGAACTGGCCGTCAAAATCGAAAACTTTGCCGGTGAGGCCGAAGCCGAGATGGTCCGGCGCCAGCACATGATAGCGCTGCGCCAGCGCCTCGATATTGAACTCCCAGGAAAACTCCGCCGCCCCGCCGTATTCCGCCGAATGCAGCAACAGCACGCTCGGGCGTTTGCCGCGATGCCGCGCGCCCGCCTCGAAATAATGCGTGCGGATGCCGTCTACGAGCACAAAGTCGCCTTGCCGCATCAGGCACTCGCTCTTGTTTCCTGCGTCACGGTGCGCGGCAGATCCTTGATCTGCGGATAAACTTCCCTGGCAAACAGCGTCATGCTGCGCACCGTGCGCTTGTGATCGAGGAAACCGGACTGCTGCATCATTAACAAGTGATCGAAGCCGCCGACCAGCCCATAGAAGCGCTTGACCTGCTGCGCCACGGAATCCGGCGTGCCGTAGATCATCACGCCCTGCTCGCGCAGGTAATCGAGTCCCTTCGCGCGGACGGCGTCGGTGCGGCCGGAATAGGCGCCCTGCAGCGCCATCACGTTGGTGGCGACCGGCACATAGCCGGGCGGATTGCGGAACTGTGGTGCAGTTTTCGCTTGCAGATACCAACTCAACTCCTTCGCGCCCTTCTCCGCTTCTTCGTCGGAATCACCGGTGAAGACCAGCGGCATGTAGGCGACGCCGCCGCCGGTGGGCAGGCCGCGATTCACGTAGCTGGCGCGATAAGTGTCGAACATCTCCTTCACCTTGTCGTAGGGCTGAAGGAAGGTGGCGAAGACATAGCCGAGGCTCGCGACCTTCTTGATATTCTCCTTGTCGCTGGAACCGGTGATCCAGATTTGCGGGTGCGGCTGCTGATAGGGACGCGGCCAGATGTTCACCGTGCGCCGGTGCGTGAAGCGGCCTTCGAAATTGAAGGGACCGTCGTGGCTGGTCCAGGCCTTCACCACCAGCTCCACGCCCTCCCACAGGCGCTCCAGCGTATGCGTCGGGTTGGTATTGGCGGCGAAGATTTCATAGGGCACGCCGCGCACGATGCCGACGTCGAGCCGGCCGCGCGAGATGCAGTCGATCATCGCCATTTCCTCGGCGATGCGGATCGGATCGCCGCGGTTGGCGATCGGATTGCCGAGGATGCAGATGCGCGCCTTCTTGGTCTGCCGCGCCAGGATGGCGGCCATCAGCGGCGCGGCGGCATCGAGGCAAGTCGCTGTCTGGTGATGCTCGTTGAGCATGATGTTGAGTCCTAGCTCGTCGGCGAGCAAATGCTCGTCCAGATAGCGGTTGTAGAGGTCGGCACCGATCTTCGGGTCGAAGTATTTGTTCGGCAGCGTGACGCGGATCGACGGAATGTCGTCGAGCGGCGGCAGGTGCGGATAGGGCATTTCGGTGAAGTGCCAGGCTTCCATTGCTTTGATCCCTGCGGTGGACGCGCGCTACTTCAGAAAGTCGCGCAGGTGCTCCATGAATGTCTGCGGTTGCTCGATATGCGGCAGATGCCCGGCGTTGGGCACGAACCGGATCGCCGCGCCGGGGATGAGATCGCAATAGGCGCGGCCGTAATCAGGTTTGACGATGCCGTCGTTATCGCCCCAGATCAGCAAGGTCGGCGCCTTGATGCGGTGCAGCCGGTGCTTGAGCTTGGGATTGTGCATGTAAGGCTCCCAGCAGAAGCGCGCCAGGGATTCGCTGTTGCGCGCGACGATGGCGAGCTTTTCCTCCGGCATGGAGGGAAAATCGCGCTTACCCTTTTCCGGATCGAACCATTTCAGCGCCATTACCGCTTTCGGATTCAGAGTCCAGATGTCGGCGATGTCGCGATCGGCCGGGCCGCCCACCTTGATGCCGTAGGGCGTGGTCAGCACAAGCTTGGAGATGAATGAATCGTCTTTGGTCGCCATCTCCGCGGCGATCCAGCCGCCAAGCGAAAAGCCGAGCACCGGCGCTTTGGCCAAGCCGAGTTGCTCCACCAGGTCGAGATAGACATAGGCGATGTCATCGACATTGCCGACCCAATCCGGCCGCTCTGAGGTGCCGAATCCGGGCGGCGACGGGATCAGCAGTTCATATTCCTTGGCCAATTCGTCGAGGAATGGCGCTTCCGGCTCCAGCGCCTCCTCGCCATAGAGCAGCAGCAGAGGCTTCCCCTTGCCCCGCCTCTCCAGCTCGATTTTCATGCCGCTGACGGTGACGTGGGTTTTTTCCGTTTCTGCGGGGGGCATGGAAAGGACGGCCTCAAGCTGGTTTTGAGCGCCCCAGGCGGGTGCCGGGCGGGGCGCCATTTGAGGGCCGCCGCCGGTGAATTGTCTACACGCTCCGCGCAAGGAGTTTGCTTGGCGTGCAATTACTTGCGCCAGAGTGCAATTTTGCAGCGGCCGCTTTATACTCAGCCGCATAATGACTGCCGCGCTGACCGCCCAACCGTTGTCCGTCTCGGAGTGGATCAAAAGCTGCTCCGATCTGATGCTGCACGGCGAGCATTTCGCCGCCGCCGACATCCTTTCCACCCGCCAGCGCATTCTCGACTTCTCTGCCGGCCGCAGTTCCTTCGCCGTCACCGATGCGGGAAAATTTTTTGGCTATGGCGAGGCGCATGCCCGCATCGGCCGTATCGCTTTGCGATTCTTGAGTTGGAATTGCGAGGCGAAGTGCGAGACGGCGACCTTCCGCACACCGGATCATCACGTCGTCGTGCATATGCCGCTGCGCGGAGAGTTCGAGGCGAGCCAGGGCGACGACTGGATCGCGGTGAAGCCGGGCAACGCTCTGGTCGTGAGCGCCGCAGGCGTTCTGCGCCGGCGCTGGGAAGGCCAATGCGACCTGCTCAATCTGCGGATCGACCGGGAGGTTGTGAATCACGCCGCGCCCGGCTCCACCAAAGGAGTTTTGGACAGTCAGCCTCTAACGCTGATCGATCTCAACCAGTCTCTGGCGCTTGCCCGTTTCATCGAGACCATCATCCACGATCTCGGCAGCGACCATCCGGCACTGTCCGATCCCGGTGTGGCGTCGCATGCGGAGCGGTTGCTTTCGCTCCTTCTGCTGCGCAGCCTGAAAAGAACCGATGGCCGTTCCATCGCCGGCGCCGCGCCGCAGGTCGCGCCCTACTATGTGCGCCGGGCCGAGCACTATGTTTCGGAAAATTACATGAAGCCGGTGGGCGTCGCGGACCTGGAAGCCGCCACCGGCGTCAGCGCGCGCACGCTCTATTACGGCTTCAAGCAATATCGCGGCGCGAGCCCGATGAAATATCTCAAGAGCGTCCGTCTGATGCGCGCGCGCCGCCGGCTGCTGGAAGCGCAGATGCAGGGCGGGCGCGTGGGTGAGATCGCCGCCGCGGTCGGCTACGCCAACAAGAGTCAATTCGCGCGCGACTACAAAGACTGTTTCGGCGAAAGCCCGGCGGCGACGTTGCGGGGCCGCGGGAGGTGACTCCGATCGGCCGATCGTTACAGTCTGCGACGATAAGGACCGATGGCAAGAGCCTAGCCTTTATGGTGATATTCATGCCAGGCCCAAGCTGGTAAATTGTGTTCAAGAGGCATCGCTGCGGCACAAGGCCGGCTGGGGCATGCCCAATTTGGGGAAGGATTAAATGCTGAAAAAATCAGGGCTTCTCACGCTTGGATTCGCTGTCTTGCTGATGGCAGGCGCTGTCGCGCCTGCCTCCGCTCAGGCTCCTACCGGCTACTATGCCGGCAAGACTGTGAAAATGATCATCGGTTTCGGCCCGGGTGGCGGTTATGACCGCTGGGCACGCACCGTGGCGCAGCATATCGGCAAGCATCTTCCCGGCAATCCTACAGTTGTTTCGCAGAACATGCCGGGAGCCGGCAGCTACGTCGCGGCGGGCCATATCTACAACACGGCGCCGAAGGATGGCACCGTGATCGGCATCATTGCCCGCGATGCGCCGCTCGGGCCGCTTACCGGCCAGGAGGGCGCTCAATTCGATCCGCTCAAGATTACCTGGCTCGGCTCGCCGACCACGGAAACCAACGTCTGTATTTCCTACAAGACGGCGCAGGTAAAAACGGTGCAGGACCTGTTCACCAAGGAGCTGATCCTGGGCGATACTGGGCCCGGTACCGGAACGCACACCTATCCGAAGGCGCTCAATGGCCTTCTTGGTACTAAGTTCAAGCTGATCGGCGGATACCCATCATCCTCCGATGTGTTTCTCGCCATGGAGCGCGGCGAGGTGGAAGGAATTTGCGAAAGCCTTAACAGCGTGAACAACAAACGTCCAGATTGGATCCAGAACAAGACGGTGAGCGTCCTCTTCCAGTCCGGCACGGAGAGAACCCTGAAGGACGTTCCGCTCGTCTCCGAACTCGCCAAGACCGACGACCAGAAGAGCGCAATCTCATTCCTCTATGCCGGACAAAGCATCGGCCGTCCCTTCGTCGCTCCCCCGGGACTGAAGCCGGATGTGGAGAAGATGCTGCGCGATGGCTTCGCAGCGACCCTGAAAGATCCGGATTTCCTCGCGGACGCGAAGAAGTCGAAGCTCGATGTTGAGCCCGTGAGCGGCGAAAATCTTGAGAAATTGATCAAGGGCATCTACGCGACGCCGAAGCCGCTGATCGCGAAGATCGCCGAGATGATCAAGTAGGCGGCGGCTGCGAAATCGACGGCCGCAAAGGAAGAACGGTGAAATCAATGGCGGCAGTGGAAACCCGCTGCCGCCGTTTCATTTTATTCGACGCATCGGCCGCGTAGGAGGGTAGCGGGGACTGGATTTGAACCAGCGACCTACGGATTATGATTCCGCCGCTCTAACC
>JBBDNZ010000179.1:0-2368 GCA_040877285.1 Xanthobacteraceae bacterium | reverse complement strand
CGCCCTCAATGCCACCCATTTGGCGGGGCCGGTCCCGCACGGCGAGAGCCATGACGCAGCTGTGCCGCATCTACGACCGTTTCCTCGAAATCATTGCCGTGGTCATGCTTGTCGCCGTCACCGGTATCGTTACCGCCGGTTTCGTCTACCGCTGGCTGGGGGAATCGCTCGTCTGGTATGACGAGGTGGCGTCGATCTCTCTCGCCTGGCTGACTTATTTTGCGGGGGCGCTGGCGGCGCTGCGCGGGGCGCACCTTGGCTTTCCCGGTCTCGTCAATTCGTTTCCGCCGAGGCTCCGCGTCGCCGCGGTGCTGTTTTCGTCGGGCGTGACGATCTTCTTCTTCGTGCTGATGGCCTGGGTTGGAACGAGGCTCCTGCCGATCATCGCAGGCATCACATTGGTCTCCATTCCGGAAGTCTCGCAAGCGGTGGTCATGGCCGCCATTCCGGTCGCATCGGCCATGTTCGTGCTTGCCGAATTGCTGCGCCTGCCGGGCCTTTTGCGGGAGGCGTGGCGCGGACCCTTGATCGATCATGAATTGAAGGAAGCGCTTGAAGCGGTCGGTGTCAAACCGGCGGCCGGCAAGAAGAGGCACCCATGACCGCGACGGTCGGCATAATGCTCCTGTTTATGGCGATGCTGGTCTTTCTGAACGTGCCGATCGCCGTTTCTCTTGCGGTCGTCGCGGTCGCCGCAATCTGGATCACGCAAGGCGCCTATATGTTGCCGAACGTCGCGCTCGTGATGTTCGAGGGCGCCACCAATTTCCCGCTGCTGGCGATCCCGTTATTCATTCTGGCCGGCGGAATCATGAACACGTCGTCGATCTCGCGACGACTGATCGATCTCGCCAGCGCGCTTCTTGGCTTCATCCGCGGCGGTCTGGCGATGGTGAATGTCGGCACCTCGATGTTCTTCGCCGAGATATCCGGCTCCGCGGTGGCCGACGTCGCAGCGCTGGGCTCAATCCTGATTCCGGCCATGAAAAAGCGCGGCTATCCGGCAACTTTTGCCGCCGCGATCACGTCGTCATCGGCTTCGCTCGCCATCATCATCCCGCCTTCCATTCCCATGATCCTTTACGCCGCGATGGCAGAGGTGTCGGTGGTTCAGATGTTCGTCGCCGGCATCCTACCCGGCATCGTCGGCGGCTTAGGTCTGATGGGGCTCTGCTACTATTACGCCCGGAAATATAATTTTCCGGTCGAGCAGGCGTTCCAGCTTGGCCGGGTCCGCAAAGCTTTGCGGGAATCCGTGTGGGCGCTGTTCATGCCCGTGATCATTCTCGGCGGCATTTTCGGCGGCTTCGTCACGGCGACGGAAGGCGCGGCGCTGGCGGTGCTCGCGGCGCTGTTCATCGCGGCCGTCATCTATCGCGATCTTTCCTGGAAAACGGTCTATCAGGCCTGCGTCGATTCCGCGATTCAGACCGCTGTCGTGATGCTCCTGGTCGCGGCCTCGGCGCTCATCGGCGTCTATCTGACCGAAAGTCAATTGCCGCAAAATCTGGCAAAGAGCCTGATCTCGCTCACCACCAACCCTTATGTGGTGCTGCTCATTCTCAATGTCTTCTTTCTCATCATCGGCATGTTTTTGCATTCCGCGGCGGCGATCATCCTCACCGTGCCGATCGTCATGCCGCTGATCAGTCAGGTCGGCATCGATCCCGTTCATTTCGGCCTGGTGCTCACGCTCAATCTCGCCATCGGCCAGCAGACGCCGCCGGTCGCGTCGGTGCTGATCGCGGCCTGTTCGATCGCCAAGACGGACATCTGGGATACGACCAAGGCGAACCTCGGCTTCATCAGCGTGCTGTTGCTGGTATTGCTCTTGTGCACCTACGTGCCGTGGTTCTCACTGGTGCTGATCGAGGTGTTCTACCGCTAGCGGTCGTCCGCCCTACATCCATCGCGCGGCCTCAACGCTTGTCGCCAGAAGACGAGCGACATGGATGGCCTCACGCCCCGCGCCGTCGCGGATTTGATGCCGGCAGGAGATGCCGTCGGCGACGACGATGGTTCCCGGCGCGGTCTTGCGCACGGCGGGGAGCAGCGACAATTCACCCATCGCCAATGACGCATCGATGGTGTCGGCGCCATAGCCGAAGGCACCGGCCATGCCGCAACAGCTCGACTCCACCGGCTCCACGGTGAGGCCGGGCACAAGTTTCAGCACGGTCTCCACCGCGCTCATGACGCCGAAGGACTTTTGGTGGCAGTGGCCGTGCAGCAGCGCCCGGTCGCCGACCGGACGTAGCGCAAGCTGCAAGCGGCCTGCTTCCGCCTCGCGTGCCAAAAATTCTTCGAACAGGAAGGAATTGGCCGCGAGGTTGCGGGCATCCTCGCCGGGAACCAGCACAGGAATTTC
>JBBDNZ010000178.1:7446-13232 GCA_040877285.1 Xanthobacteraceae bacterium | reverse complement strand
CACCTGCTGCCGCGGCCAGCGCATGGGCATCTTCTCCGGCTCAGGCGTGGGCAAATCGGTGCTGCTGTCGATGCTGGCGCGTAATGTCACCGCCGACGTCTCGGTGATAGGGCTCGTGGGCGAGCGCGGCCGCGAGGTGCAGGAATTTCTCCAGGACGATCTCGGTGCCACCGGCCTGGCGCGCTCGGTGGTGGTGGTGTCCACCTCCGACGAGCCGGCGCTCATGCGCCGCCAGGCGGCTTATCTGACGCTCGCCATCGCCGAATATTTCCGCGACGAGGGCAAGGACGTGCTGGTGCTGATGGATTCCGTCACCCGCTTCGCCATGGCTCAGCGGGAAATCGGCCTGTCCGCCGGCGAGCCGCCCACCGCCAAGGGCTATACTCCCACCGTCTTCACCGAACTGCCGCGGCTCTTGGAACGGGCCGGCCCGGGAACGGCCGGGATGGGCACCATCACCGGCCTGTTCAGCGTGCTGGTGGACGGCGACGACCTCAACGAGCCGATCGCCGACGCGGTGCGCGGCATTCTCGACGGCCACATCGTCATGGAGCGCGCCATCGCCGAGCGCGGCCGCTACCCGGCCATCAACGTGCTGAAATCGGTTTCACGCACCATGCCGCGGGCGGCCGATCCGGCCTATCTGCCCACCATCAACCGGGCCCGCCAGATTATGGCGACCTACGCGGATATGGAGGAATTGATCCGGCTCGGGGCCTACCGCCCCGGCTCCAGCGCCGAGGTAGACCAGGCGATCGGCCTGCACCGGCCTCTGGAGGCCTTTTTGGCCCAAAATAAGGAAGAATCCACGGGATTGGCGGAGGGTTATGAGCGCCTTGAGCAAATCATGGCGGCCTTGGAAACAGAAAACTAACGTTATCCCGTCACAATGTTGCGATTGACTTGGAAACGCCGTGTGGCGGGGAGTCCTGGCCAGCCCGGCGCTGCGGTTGCGACTTCGGGGGAGTAAGAGTCGATGAAGTCCCGTGAAACGCTAATTCGCCTGAAGAAATTTCAGGTCGATGAGAAACGCCGCAAGGTCGCGCAGATCGAAAATATGATCGCCGACTTCGAGCGCATGGCCACCGACCTTGAGCGCGAGATCAAGATCGAGCAGGAACGCGCCGGCATCCACGATCCCGCACACTTCGCCTATCCGACCTATGCCAAGGCGGCGATCCAGCGCCGGGAGAACATCCGGCGTTCCATCGATGAGCTGAAGGTACAGCTCGAGGCCGCCAAAGACGCGCTGGCCGACGCCTTCGAGGAATTGAAAAAGGTGGAACTGCTCGACGAGCGCGACCAGATGCGCGAACGCAGCGCCGACGAGGCGCAGGAGCGCAGCGAGCTCGACAACATCGGCATCATGCGCAGCCGCAGCAACCTATCGCTGATCTGACCGTCACTTCCGATTTCTGAACATCGCCGGGAAAATTTCGCCGCCCGCTCTACCGGGCCGGCTTCCCTCAAATATTCCCCACCGTCTTCAGCCGGGCGCGGGGATGGATTTCCGCCTGCGAAATGACGGACGTCTGCGCGCGGAAGCGTTCGACGATGCCGCGCACGAAGGGGCGGATGCCGGAGGAGGTGACGAGCACCGGCGCTTCGCCGGCGCGCGCGGCCTCCTCGAAACGTTCGCGCACCAGCGTGATGAACTCGGTGAGCTTTGACGGCTGCATGGCGAGGCTGCGCTCCTCGCCCTGTCCCACGATCGACTCGGCAAAAGTTTGCTCCCATTGGGCGGTGAGCGAGACCAGCGGCAGATAACCCGCGGGCGAGATGTGCTGCGCGCAAATCTGCCGGGCCAGACGCGCACGCACATGCTCGGCGAGGATGGCCGGGTTGCGCGTAAATGCCAGCGCGTCGGCGATGCCTTCGAGGATGGTGGCGAGATCGCGGATCGACACCCGCTCCGCCAGCAGCAATTGCAGCACGCGCTGGACGCCGGACATGCTGATCTGCGCCGGCACGATGTCCTTGACCAGCTCGCCCTGCTCCTTGGGCAGTTCTTTGATGAGCTTCTGCACCTCGGCATAAGAGAGCAATTCCGACATATTGGCTTTGAGCAGTTCGGTCAGATGCGTCGAAAGCACGGTGGCGGCGTCCACCACCGTCAGACCCTTCACCGACGCGTCCTCTTTCAGCGCGGCGTCCACCCATGTCGCCGGCAGGCCGAAAGTCGGCTCGGTGGTATGGATGCCGGGCAGGTTCACCTGCTCGCCGGATGGATCCATGACCATGTATTGGCCCGGCCAGATACGGCCAATGCCGGCCTCCACTTCCTTGATCTTGATGGCATAGGTGTGGGCCTCGAGCTGCACATTGTCGAGGATGCGCACCGCCGGCATCACGAAGCCCATCTCCACCGCCAGCGAGCGGCGCAGCGCCTTGATCTGCTCGGTCAGCCGGTCGGTGCCGTCCGGCGAATTGACCAGCGGCAGGAGCGCGTAACCCAATTCGATCTTCAGATCGTCGATCTTCAGCGAAGCCGAGATCGGCTCCTCCGTGGGCGCGGTTTGCGTCTGTGCCTGCGCTTTCCTGGCTTCCGCGGCCGCCTGTTTGATCTGGCGCTTGTCCAGAATGAACGCGAGCGCACCGGCGCCCGCGCCGAGCGCGAGGAAAGGGAGCATGGGAATGCCCGGCAACAGCGACATGATCGCCATCACCGCGCCCGACATGCCGAGCGCCTTGGGGTAGCCGGAGAGTTGCCGCAGCAGCGCCTGGTCGGCGGCGCCGGTAATGCCGGCCTTTGACACGAGCAGGCCGGCGGCGGTGGAGACGACCAGCGCCGGCACCTGGGTCACCAGGCCGTCGCCGACGGTGAGCAAGGTGTAGGTTTGCGCGGCTTCGCTGAAGCTGAGGCCCTGCTGGACGATGCCGATGATCATGCCGCCGATGACGTTGATGAAGACGACGAGCAGTCCGGCGATGGCGTCGCCGCGCACGAATTTCGACGCGCCGTCCATGGCGCCGAAGAAACCGCCTTCGTCCTCGAGCTGCTTGCGGCGCCGCCGCGCCTCGTTCTCGTCGATCATGCCGGCGGAAAGGTCGGCGTCGATCGCCATCTGCTTGCCGGGCAGGGCGTCAAGGTGGAAACGCGCGGCCACTTCGGCGATGCGGCCGGAGCCCTTGGTGATGACCACGAAATTAACGATCACCAGAATGGTGAAGACGATGATGCCGATGACGAAGTTGCCGCTCATCACGAAGTTGCCGAAGGCCTGAATGACGTGGCCGGCGGCGTCCGTGCCTTCGTGGCCATGAGCGAGGATGAGGCGGGTGGACGCGAGATTGAGCGCCAGCCGCATGATGGTCGCGATCAGCAGCACCGTTGGGAATGACGAGAATTCCAGCGGCGTGTGAATGAACAGCGCCGTCATCAGGATCAGCACGGCGATGATGATGGAAATCGCGAGGCAGACGTCGAGCAGCAGCGGCGGCAGCGGCAGGATGAGGACGACCAGGATCGCCAGCACGCCGACGGCGAGCGCGATGTCGCCGCGTTTGAGCATGGCGCCAAGGTCGCCGATGCTGGGCAGTCCCATGCCGTTCGGCTGCGCACTCCGTCCTGACGCCACATCGCTCATTGGGCCGGATTTATTCCTTCTGTGCCGTTCACCGGAACCAGTGGGCTGCCGCGCGGCCGGAGGGCCGCTCGGCCGGATGGTGGGAAGTACGGCCGCGTCCAAGGTGGAGTCCCCCCGAGTCACCGGTAATTGAATGCTCCCCGGCAAGATTTGCCCGGTTTATGGTTAGCGGCTGGTTAACGAGGGTGGGAATTTACCGCTGTCGTCATTCCGGGACGCGGCTGGACCGCGCCCCGGAATCCAGACGATGGGCCTATGGCCTTCTTAAGCGAGATGGCCGGGGCAAGGTTACACTCCAGCCGGCTGAAGGACGGGCCCGTATGCGGGCCTGACGAGATGAACTATCCGGGGTCGCTACTGCCGTTTCCAGACTTCCGTGCCGATGTCGCGGCCGCCGGCATAGGTCCACACGCCGGCCCAGTTGCCGCCGTCCTCGCCATAGAGCGCCAGGCCGGTGTCGTTGCCGGATTTGTAGGATACCGCGATAAAATTCTTGTCGCCGATGCCGGTTCCGACATAGCGCGTGCCGCCCACCACCCAGATCACGCGGTAGGTCTCGCCGGTTTTCTCAATCTGCACGGTGCCGGTATAGCCCGAGCCGCCGCCCGGATTGGCGCCCTCGACCCTGTATCTGCCGACCGGGTCGGCGGCGAAGGCGGCGGTGACGCCGAGCGCCAAGGCGGCTGCGGCGACTACAAATAGATGACGCATGAAATTCTCCCCCAGAGCATCGCGAAGCGGGCGTCAAACCCGCGCGCGGCTCATGGCTGAAGCCTATGTCACGGCGACGACGGCGGCAATGACGGCCGGGAAGAGTGAAAAACTTTTTCGCGGCCGTTCCTGCGAAAGCGCAGGCGGCGGCGAATGCTACGCCGCGCCGCGCATCTCGTTGCCGCCGGCACCGGGTGGCGGCACCGGCGCGCCCCCGGCGGCATATTCGTTGAGCTTGTTGCGCAGCGTGCGGATGGAGATGCCCAGAATATTCGCCGCATGGGTGCGGTTGCCCAGACAATGCTTGAGCGTTTCCAGGATCAGGTCGCGCTCGACTTCCGCCACCGTGCGGCCCACGAGGTTGCGCGTGACCTGCTCGGCGGCGAGCGCCGCATGCGCCACCGCCGGCGTCTTCGATTGATCGATGCGCGCGCCGTCGGGCGTCAGCAGGCCATCGACGCCGATCTCGTCGCCCACCGCCAGCAGCACCGCGCGGTGCAGGGTATTTTCCAGTTCGCGCACGTTGCCCGGCCAGCGGTTGGCGATGAGCGCGTGGCGCGCTTCAGCCGATAACGGGCGCAGCGGCACGCCGTTGGTCTCGGCATATTTCTTGATGAAATACTGCGCCAGCTCGACGATGTCGGCCGGCCGCTCGCGCAGCGGCGGAATCTTCAGATTGACCACGTTGAGGCGAAACAGCAGGTCCTCGCGGAACTTGCCCTCGCGCACCGCTTCGGCGAGGTCGCGGTTGGAGGTGGCGACGATGCGGATATCGACCGCCACCGGCCGGTTGCCGCCGACGCGGTCGATCACGCGTTCCTGAATGGCGCGCAGGAGTTTCGCTTGCAGCCGCGCGTCCATCTCTGAAATCTCGTCGAGCAGCAGCGTGCCGCCGCTGGCCTCCTCGAATTTTCCGATGCGGCGCGCCACCGCGCCGGTAAAGGCGCCCTTCTCATGGCCGAACAATTCGGATTCCAGAAGATGCTCCGGGATCGCCGCGCAGTTGATGGAGATGAAAGGCTTCCTTGAGCGATTGGAACGGCCGTGCAGGTAGCGCGCCAGCACTTCCTTGCCGGTGCCGGACTCGCCGGTGATGAGCACGGAGGCATCCGACGTGGCGATCTGCTGCGTCAGCTTGACCACGCGCGCCATCGCTTCGTCGCGGTAGATCAATTCGCGGGTGTCGTCGGCGACGGCGGCGAGCACCGCCGCGATCAGTTCCGGATCGGGCGGCAGCGGGATGTATTCCTTGGCGCCGGCGTGGATGGCCGCCACCGCGGCGCGGGCATTGTTGTCGACGCCGCAGGCGACGATCGGCACATGGATGTGCTCGGCTTCGAGCCGCTGCACCAGATCGCGGATGTCGAGAGCGACCTCGACCATCATCAGATCGGCGCCGCGGCCCGAGCGCACCACCGCCATCGCCTGCTCGATGTCTTCGGCGTGAGTGACGGACGCGCCCTTGTCCATGGCCATTTTGGTGGCCAG
>JBBDNZ010000178.1:0-7436 GCA_040877285.1 Xanthobacteraceae bacterium | reverse complement strand
CGTGAGCTGGCCCTTCAGGGTGCCGACGATCAGGAGGCGCATGGCTTTAACTCCGTGGCTTTCCGTCATTCCGGGGCGCCGCGCCGCGGCGAACCCGGAATCCAGATGAACGAAGCAATCTCTCGTTTTGCCTCTGGATTCCGGGTCTCGCGCTTCGCGCTTGCCCGGAATGACGCGTGAAATAGGTCATTAATTCTGATCCGCCTTGATGATTTCCGTCATGGTCACGCCAAGCTTGTCTTCGACCAGCACCACCTCGCCGCGCGCGACCAGGCGGTTGTTGACATAGATGTCGATCGCCTCACCGACCTTGCGGTCGAGCTCCAGCACCGCGCCGGGCCCGAGCTTGAGCAGCGCGCCGACATCCATGCGCGAGCGGCCAAGCACGGCGGATACCTGCACGGGGACGTCGAACACCGCCTCCAGATCGGAAGCGCTGCGGGTCACCGAATCCTGGTCGCCGCCGGGCGCCAGATCGACGTTTTCTTCCATGTTCTGCACCTGGCCGTTCTTCTCCAGGTCGGGAAGCGGCACTTGGCTTTCGTTGTCGCTCATGGCGAGGGCCTTTTAGGGTTGTCATCGGGAATTGAGGCACTGCGGCGCGCCGTGACGTAGCGTTCGACCGCCTCGGAAATGGCTGCTTCGGCCGCGGCGCAGTCGCGATTGATGCCGCCATCGGCCCATTCGATGCGGCAGTCGCCGGCCGCGATCTCTGGCTCCGCCAGCACGACCAGGCGTCCTTCGAAGCCCTTTTCGCGCAGGATTTCTTCGAGCTTTTCGCGTGCGGCGGCATAGAGCGCATCGTTGACGCGCACGACCACATGCGGCGCGGCGACGAGCTGACGGAAGCATTCGGTGGCCAGCGCGGCGATTTCCGCAAACGGCTCGCGTTCGATCAAGGCGGGGGCGAGCTTGCAGCCCACCGCCACGGCGACCTCGACGGCTTCCGCCTCGAGCTTCGCCTCGACTTGGTGCAGCGCACGCTCCAGGCGGTCGAAGGTCTGCGCGATCCGCTCCAGCGCGTCGGCGGTAAGCCGGCCGGTTTCCTCCATGGCCTGCGCCTGCGCCTCGGCAAAGCCTTTGCGATAGCCGTTCGTCTCGGCCTCCATGAGCTTAGCCGTGTAATCGGCGCTCGACATCGTCGACCTGCTTTCCGCGTCGCCGCTGAAGTCCGTGTCGAAGAGATATTTGGCCGCCGCCGCCATCAGTAGATCAACTCCTCGTCGCCACGGCTCTTGGAAATGAGGATTTCGCCCTTGGCCGCCAAATCCTTGGCCATGTTGACCAGCACCGCCTGCGCCTCGTCCACGTCGCGCAGCCGCACCGGCCCCATCGCCTGCATGTCGTCAACCAGCATCTTGGCGGCGCGAGTCGACATGTTGCTAAAGAAGAACTGCCGCACGTTCTCGGCCGCGCCTTTAAGCGCTACTCCGAGTTTGTCCTTGTCGATGTTGCGCATCAACGTCTGCGCCGAAGCGGTGTCGAGCTTGACCAGATCGTCGAAGGTGAACATCAGCGCCTTGATGCGCTCGGCGGCGTCGCGGTTGTCTTCCTCCAATGCGGTGAGGAAACGGGTCTCGGTCTGCCGGTCGAAATTGTTGAAAATCTCCGCCATCACCTCGTGCGCGTCGCGCCGGCGGGTCTGCGAAAGATTGGACATGAATTCGGTGCGCAGCGTCTGTTCGACGCGCTCGATCACTTCCTTCTGCACCGCCTCCATTTTCAGCATGCGGTTGACCACGTCGAGCGAGAGTTCTTCCGGCAGGATGGCGAGCACGCGGGCGGCGTGCTCCGGCTTCAGCTTGGAAAGCACGACGGCGATGGTCTGCGGGTATTCGTTCTTCAGATAGTTGGCGAGCACCTCTTCCTGGACGTTGGAGAGCTTCTCCCACATGTTGCGGCCGGCGGGACCGCGGATTTCGTCCATGATGCCGGTGACCCGCTCGGGCGGCAGGTATTGTTGCAGCAGCCGCTCGGTTGAATCGTAGTTGCCCATCAGCGCGCCGGAGGCGGACATCCGGGAGACGAATTCGAGCAGCAAATTCTCCACCGCGGTGGCTTCCACCGTGCCGATGGTGGACATCACGATGGAAAGCTCGCGCAGCTCGTCGTCGTCGAGCATGCCCCATATCCTGCCGCCGTATTGCTCGCCCAGCGCCAGCATCAGCACGGCCGCGCGCTCGGGTCCGCTGAGCTGGCGGCCGGTGCCGTTCTGCTGCTGGCGGCTGGCCAGCGTCGCCACCAGCGAGGCGATGTCGTTGGGGCCTTGGGATCTCTGTGCGGTTGCTGCGGCCATGAAGGTTCTATGGGCTATGCGGCTTCATGCAGCCATTGACGGATGATGGAGACGGTTTCGTTCGGGTTCTTGTCGGCCAGCTCGCCCACCTTCTGCACGGACTGGGCATGGACCTGGCCCTGGACTTGGGCGATGTCGATCATCTTGGCGGTGTGGCTGGGCGCCGCCTTCAGGTCTTCGGTATTGACCGAGGCGATGGCCGCCTGGACCTCGGCGGGCAGCGCGCCGCTCTGACCGGCCGCGCCGGCGCCGAGCGCGGCGGCGAGCAGGGCGGCGTCGTTCCGGACCGGCTGCTCCGAAGAGAGCATGCGGCGCACCAGCGGACGCACCACCAGCAGCAGGACGACGAGCCCGAGCAGCGCCATGACCAAAAGCTCGATACCGCGCAAGATATCTTCCTTGGTGAATTCCAGCATCGACATCCAGCCCCCGGGCTCCGGGATGGCGACGGGCGGCGCCTCGGCAAAGCGCAGGTTTACGACTTCTACCTGGTCGCCGCGCTTTTGATCGAAGCCGATAGCCGAGCGCACCAGCGCAGCGATACGGTCGATCTCCTCCTTGGCGCGCGGCTGATAGGCCGCTTCGCCCTTGTCGTTCTTGCTGTAAGTGCCGTCCACCAGGACCGCGACGGAAATGCGGTTGACCCGGCCGGACTCGATCACCTCGGTCTTGGTGGTGCGGGAAATCTCGTAATTGACGATTTCCTCGGACTTGCGGTTTTGGTCGCGTGCGGGAGCCGCCGGCGGTTGTTGCCCGCCCGGCAATTCGTTGCTGACCGTGACTTGGCCCGAGCCGCTTTCGCCCGTGGCGGAGGTTTCCTCGCGGATCTGGCTTGAACGCACCACGCGCCCTTCCGGATCGAAGCGGTCCGAGGTCTGAGTGATGCGGTTGAGATCGAAATCCGCCGTGAGCTGAACGCGGGCGCGGCCGGGGCCGACCACCGAGGACACGATTGCTTCGACCTGCTCGCGCATCCGGCGCTCGAAAGTAGCCTTGCGCTCGTCGGCGCCGACGCCGCCAGGGTCGTTGCTCGTGGCGCCGTCGGCAAGCAGCTGGCCGGTTTCGTCCACGATGGAAACCCGCTCCGGCTTCAGTCCGTTGACGGCGGTGGCGACCAGATGGCGAATCGCCCGCACCTGCTGGGCTTCGAGCGTGCCGCGCACCTTGAGCACGATCGAAGCGGTGGGCTCATTCTTCTCGCGCGAGAACAGCGGCCGCTCCGGCAGCACGAGATGCACGCGCGCCGCCTGCACGCGGTCGAGGGCGCGGATGGTGCGCGCCAGCTCCCCTTCGAGGGCGCGCAGACGGTTGATGTTCTGGACGAAGCTGGTGGCGCCGAGCGCATCGCTCTTGTCGAAAATCTCGTATCCGACGCCGCCGCCCTTGGGCAGGCCGTCTTCCGCAAGCTTCATGCGCAGCCGCGCCACCGTGTCTTTGGGCACCATGACGATGGCGCCGTCGTTGCGCAGCTCATAGACAATGCCCTGCTGCTCCAAATCCTTCACGATCAGGCTCGAGTCGTCGAAGGAAAGATCGGTGAACAGCGGCGTCATCTGCGGGGTGGTGATGCGCAGGATGACGATGGAGAAGAATCCGATGAGCGCGACGGTAACCGCGACCATCGCCGCTATCCGCGGCGCACCCAGCGATTTGATAAAATCGGCGAAGCCTTGCACGGCTCTCCTGCCTTTGGAATCGGTAGCGCAATACGGCTACCCGGCAAGAATTGCCCGGTGCATGGTTACCGCCCGGTTAATGCGGCGACGGATTATGCAAGGACGGACGCGTTTGCGACGCGCCGCAAATCAATCTGGGGCACGAACGGAGGAAGGATGGAGGGAGAAACGGTGTTTATGCGCGGTATTGCTGGAGGCGCGTGGTGCGCAGTCCGGCAAGGCCGTGCTGGTCGATCGAATATTGCCAGGAGAGGAATTCTTCGACCGTCAGCGTATAGCGGCCGCAGGCTTCCTCGAGGGAGAGCAGCCCGCCGCGCACGGCTGCGACCACCTCCGCCTTGCGGCGGATGACCCAGCGTTTCGTCCCCGGCGCGGGCAAATCCGCGATCGTCAGGGGACTACCATCGGGCCCGATGACGTACTTCACCCTCGGGCGATGGGGTTCTGTCATTGTTACGCTCACCAACTCGACTGACTAACGACGCCAAACTAGCGGTCGCCGCTTAAAAATTGCCTAAGCCCCGTGATTCAATTGGGAAAAGACCTTTGCTTTTTCCCCATAGGGTATTTTACCAGGTTTTCCGGGCTTCTTGACAGCCCCCATTCGCACCGCCGGCGCCCGGCCGGAAGCTTTTGCGGCGCGCACCCGGCCGCTTTCTTTACGATTCATGCACGAATGGAGCGCCGTGGCGGCATCAAATGGTGCCGCGGACTACCCGCTTGATCTGGTCCAGACCGAATTCCAGGCCGCCGACGGTCAGAATGGGCGGGTCCTGTTGCAGATCGGCGGAGTCGACGATGCCCTGAACTTCGGTGGAGATCGCCACCGCCTGGCCGTTGGCGTCCTTGGCCGTGATGGACATCGTATAGGCTCCGTCGGGCCACTGCCTTCCGTCCACGCCGCGGCCGTCCCATAAAAATTCCTGCTGTCCGGCTTCGACCGTATAACTGCCCGTATAGGCAAGCTGGCCCGTCGCGTCCGTAATGCTAATGGTGGCCACCGCGGGCCTCGGTGCCGAAAAACTCCACATGGCGCTGTTGCCGGCGAGCTGGGTGGTGGCGCCGTCCACCACGACGGTTTTGCCGACATAGTCGAGCGCAGCCGTCGATTGCGCCATCTTTTGCAACGCAACCAATGCGGCGAGCTGGTCGTTGGATTTGAGCTGCTGCTCGACCTGCGCGAATTGCACGAGCTGCTGAGTGAATTGGTTGGTGTCGAGCGGGTCGAGCGGATTCTGGTTTTGCAGTTGCGTCGTGAGCAATCGCAGGAAGGCGGTGAAGTTGCTGGCGATGCTCGGCACCTTGGAGGCCGAAGCGGCCGCCGTGGCCGGCGAGAAGGATGAAGCGGTTGCAGCGATCAAAGCGGCCATGATCTTTCCTCACACGCGGATATCGACGCCGCCGCCAAATCCGGCAGGGCGTCCATAGTTGCGTTGCATCTCGGCGGCCACGAGCTTGTCATCCGGCACGACCAGGCGGGCCATGTCGGGAGCGCGGTCGCCGTCGTCGCGGCCGTAAGATGCCTGGTCGCGTAGCGAAAATTGCAAACCGTTGTCGGAAGTCTTCAATCCGGCCTGTTGGAAGGCGCGTTCCAGGTTCGCCGCATCGCGCCGCAGCAGATCGAGAGTCTCGGCGCGCTCGACGACCAGCCGCGAAGTGACGTTGCCCTCGCGATCGACATCGAGGCGCACATCAATGCGGCCAAGTTCCGGAGGATCGAGCCGGATCTGGAAGTGATGCTTTCCCGCCTGCGCGCGCGCGGCAATTTCCACCGCCAGGCCTTCGGCCGGCACCGCAACGGCGGGACCGCCCGGGCTGGCGGGCGTTTGTGCGATATGCGCGGCCGCCGGACTGGCCGCGATCGCGGCGGGCGCTGCGGGCAGGGTGCCCGGGTTTGGAGCGGTATCCGCAGCGGCTCGCGCAGCCGAGGCTTCGGGCGCCGAGACGGCGGGCAACTCCGGGCGGGTATCGGCCGTGTTCGCGGGGCTTGCCGCATGAACGTTGGGTGCTTTGGCTTGAGAGCCGTCCGCTGCGCTTTCCGCGCCTTTCGATGAAGGCTCCCCATGCTGGACGCTCGGTGTCGCGGCCTGCGGTATCTGCGGGCGCGAAAATACAGCGCCGGCTTTGGCGGCCGTTTCGGCCTTGGGATCGGTAATTGCTTCTTTGGCTGGCGGTGTGTCCGGCGTGTTCGGCGTAGTTTCGATGGGGGTCTGCGCTTTGACCGAAGGAATCGCCGCAGTGGATGGCGCGGCAACGGGGGCGGACGCCTCTTCGTTGGAAGCCGGAAGAGCTTGTGTGACCGCATCCGTGCCGGCGGCGGCGGCTTCAGGGATGGATGCCGGAGCAACGGGCGGTGCCGTTGCCGCCGCAACCACAGCCGTCTCGGCGGGAATGACCGCGGCCGCGCTGTCGGGCGGCGAGAAATCATCCGCAAGCTGCGCGGGATCCGGCCCGCTCACGGTCACTTCGTCTGCAAGCTCGGCGGTCATGGCCGTTTCGCCTTGCGGCTTCACACGCGCGGCGGCAGGCGCCGCCACCAGATTGGCTCCGGCAGGGCCGGCGGGTGTGTCGGCCTTCTTGCTGTCCTTGGAATTCTCGCCGTCTTTCGTCTCTTTGGCGGGCTTGCCCTTCACCGGCTTGGCGGCTCCCCCGGCGCGTTGGCGGCTGGCGGGCATCCGATCATTGTCGTTGGAAGGCTTCGACTGCCCCGAGTCCTTGATCTTGGCGTCCTGCGGCCGGGCGGGCCCCGGCGCCGGAACGGAACTTCCAAGAAGCTCGGAAAAAGGGTCCATAGCCGGGCCGGCGCCGGCGGGGGAATGACCGCGTCCCGGCTGGGGATGGGCCGGGGTGTGGGGAACGCTCAGTTCAGGAACGACGCCGGGCACGGGAACCTCCAGAACGCAAATATCCGGCAAAACCGCTGCAAGCGGCGGGCCAGCCCTGCCAACACAGGAAAATTGAGATTTATCATAAGCTTGACTGTTATTTTCGAGCGCCGGAGCGGTCTTTTCGGCGGCAACGGCTGCTTGCTGGGCGGCAAGAACTGCCGGGAGCGGGTCAAATGCGCCACGCGGCGCAGACAGGATACCCGTGCGCCACATTGCACCGCTGTCTTCGCTCCCTATAGTAAGGCGATGTTGAACAGTCTGGAAACGCAAGGTCGGCCGCAGGATACCCGCGTGGTCGTGGCCATGTCGGGCGGCGTGGATTCCTCGGTCGTGGCCGCGCTGCTGAAGGCGGAAGGCTACGACGTGGTCGGCGTCACCTTGCAGCTCTACGACCACGGCGCGGCGATGCACCGCAAGGGCGCCTGTTGCGCCGGGCAGGACATTCACGACGCCCGCGCGGTGGCCGAGCGCATCGGCATTCCGCATTACGTGCTCGACTATGAGAACCGCTTCAAGGAAGCGGTGATCGATCGCTTCGCCGATAGCTATGTCGCCGGCGAGACGCCGGTGCCTTGC
>JBBDNZ010000177.1:0-13259 GCA_040877285.1 Xanthobacteraceae bacterium | reverse complement strand
TGAGCGATGGCGAGCGCACGCGCGGTGCCGCGCTCGTCCAGCCGGTCGCGCCAGGCGCGCTCGCAGACGGAGCGTTCGACCCCGAGAAAGAAGCGTTTGGTAGGGGCTATATTCATCGGTCATTCCGGGCCGCGGCCCGAAACGATCCTATCCGATTCAGCGGTGACAAATTCAATCCAAATGGAACTTTTCAAATTGGCGGTGTTCGGCGCGAATCCAGCGCACGGTGCCGGTCACCGAGCGCATGACCACCGTCTCAGTCTCGATGGTCTCCTTACCGAAGCGCACGCCCTTGAGCATGGAGCCGGTCGTGACACCGGTTGCCGAAAAAAGGCAGTCGCCGCGCACCATGTCTTCCATTTCGTAGCGCTTGCGCGGGTCCTTGACGCCCATCTTGGCCGCGCGCGCGCGCTTTTCTTCGGTGTCGAGCACGAGGCGGCCCTGCATCTGGCCGCCGATGCAGCGCAACGCTGCGGCCGCGAGCACGCCTTCCGGCGCGCCGCCAATGCCGATGTAGATGTCGATGCCGGTCGTTTCCGAATCGGCGGTGTGAATGACGCCGGCCACGTCGCCGTCCATGATAAGCGCTACGTTGGCGCCGGCCTTGCGGATGGCGGCGATGAGATCGGCATGACGCGGCCGGTCGAGCACCAGCGCGGTGATGTCGCTCGGCTTGACGTCCTTGGCTTTGGCAAGGTTGCGGATGTTCTCTTCCGGCGGCGCATCGAGATCGACCACGCCTTTGGGATAGCCGGGGCCGATGGCGATCTTTTCCATGTAAACGTCGGGCGCATTGAGCAGCGTGCCGCCCTCGGCCATCGCCATCGTCGCAATGGCGCCCGGCATGTTCTTGGCGCAGAGCGTGGTGCCTTCCAGCGGATCGACGGCGATATCGACCTTCGGCCCGCTTTTGTTGCCGACCTCTTCGCCGATGAACAGCATGGGGGCCTCGTCACGCTCGCCCTCCCCGATCACCACCGTTCCCTCGATGGGCAGCTTGTTGAGCTCCCGCCGCATGGCGTCCACCGCCGCCTGGTCGGCCGCCTTCTCGTTGCCGCGTCCGCGCAGGCGGGCGGCGGAGACGGCGGCGCGCTCGGTCACGCGCACGATCTCCAGCGACAGGATGCGCTCAAGCACAAGATGCGGCTGGACGGTGATCGACGGCATTGCTCGGCTCCCCCCTGATACGCGCGGGCTAGTCAACGGTGTTTTTCGATGCGGATCAATTGGGGCGGCTCGGCAATGGCGCCGGCGGCCTCCACCGCTGCCAGCGCCTTGCGTACCGCGGCCTCGGTGGTCGCATAGGTAATGAGGATCACCGGCACCGGCCCGGCCGCGCTCGCCGGGTCTTCGCCGCCGTGGGCGCCGCGGTGCCGCTGCACGATGGATTCCAGCGAAATATTCTCGTCCGCCAGCCGCGTGGCGATGGCCGCCACGGTACCCGGCCGGTCCACGGCGGAAAGGCGGATGTAGTAGCCGCCCTCGTGGCGCTGCATGGGCGCGCGCCGCGGTTTGGCAAGCTTCGCCGCCGGGCGGCCGAAGGCCGGCATGCGGCGGCCTGCCGCAAGATCGACGAGATCGGCCACCACCGAAGCGGAGGTGGCATCGCCGCCGGCGCCGGGGCCAATCAGCGTCAGTTCCATCATGTCGGAATCGATGGCGACCGCATTGGTGACGCCGTTGACCTCCGCGATCACCGTACCTTGCCGCACCATGGTCGGATGCACGCGCTGCTCGATGCCCGCTTCCGTGCGCTGCGCCACGCCGAGCAGCTTGACGCGGTAGCCAAGCTCATGGGCCGCATCGAGATCGGCCAGCGAGATCGATTCAATGCCTTCCACATGCACCGCCTCGGCATCGACTTCGGTGCCGAAAGCCAGGCTGGTGAGGATGGCAAGCTTATGCGCGGTGTCGAAGCCGCCGATGTCGAAGGTGGGGTCGGCCTCCGCGTAACCGAGCCGCTGCGCTTCCTTCAGGCAATCGGCGAAGGACAGGCGCTCCTGAAACATGCGGGTGAGGATGTAGTTGCAGGTGCCGTTGAGGATGCCGTAGATGCGGTTGATACGGGCGCCGCCCAATCCTTCGCGCAGGGTTTTCACGATCGGGATTCCGCCCGCCACTGCGGCTTCAAAAGCGAGCGCAGCGCCGTGTTTTTCCGCCAGGCGCGCCAGAGCCACGCCGTGGCGCGCCAGCAGCGCCTTGTTGGCGGTAACCACCGGGCGGCCCAGACTTAACGCCGCCTCAACGGAACTTTTTGCGGGATCGCCCTCCCCGCCCATCAGTTCCACGAACACGTCGATGCCGCCATCGCGCGCCAGCGCCACCGGATCGGGCAGCTTGCGCGCCTTCGACAGATCGAGCGTCTTGTCCTTGGGCGGATCCTTGCTGGCATAGGCCACCAGCTCGATGGGACGGCCGGTGCGCTCGGTCAACTCATCGCGCGAGCGCGCGAGCATCGCGGCCACGGCCGATCCGACCGTGCCCAAACCCGCGAGACCTACCTTGAGAGGCGCGACCATCACTGCCGACCCTGTTTGCGGGCGGCGTCAGCGCCGCGTGGCGAGAGGGACGACGTTGTGCAACTTTTCCACGCCGGATTCAAGGAAACGCCGGATATTGCGGGCGGCCTGGCGGATGCGCTGCTCGTTTTCCACCAGCGCGATGCGCACAAAGCCTTCGCCGTATTCGCCAAAGCCGATGCCGGGCGCCACCGCCACCTCCGCTTTCTCCACCAGGAGCTTGGAGAATTCGACGCTGCCGAGGGAGCGGAGCGGCTCCGGAATCGGCGCCCAGGCGAACATCGAGGCCCGCGGCGGCGGAATGTCCCAGCCGGCGCGGCCGAAGGAATCCACCAGCACGTCGCGGCGGCGTTTGTAGGTTTCGCGCATTTCGCGGATGCAGTCGTCCGGCCCGTTGAGCGCGGCCGCGGCCGCCACCTGGATCGGCGTGAACGCGCCGTAGTCGAGATAGGACTTCACCCGCGCCAGCGCCGCGATGATGCGCTCGTTGCCGACGGCGAAGCCCATGCGCCAGCCGGGCATGGAATAGGTCTTCGACAGCGAGGTGAATTCCGCCGTGATGTCCATCGCGCCGGGCACTTGCAGCACCGAGGGCGGCGGGTTGTTGTCGAAATAGACCTCCGCATAGGCCAGGTCCGACAGGATCAGGAATTCGTGCTTCTTCGCGAAGGGCACGAGGTCCTTGTAGAAATCCAGTTCCGCCACATAGGCGGTCGGATTGGCCGGATAGCAGACCACCGCCGCGATGGGTTTCGGCGTGGAATGGTCGATGGCGCGCTCCATGGCGCGGAAAAATTCAGGCGTCGGCTCCGAGGGCACCGAGCGGATCACGCCGCCCGCCATGAGAAAACCGAAGGCGTGGATCGGGTAGCTCGGGTTGGGCACCAGCACGACATCGCCGGGCGCGGTGATGGCCTGCGCTACATTGGCAAAACCTTCCTTGGAGCCCAGCGTCGCGACGACCTGCGTATCGGGATTGAGTTTGACGCCGAAGCGCCGCGCGTAATAGGCCGTCTGCGCCTTGCGCAACCCTTGAATGCCCTTCGATGACGAATAGCGGTCGGTACGCGGCTTGCCGACGGTTTCTTTCAGCTTTTCGATGACATGCGCCGGCGCCGGCAGGTCCGGATTGCCCATGCCGAGATCGACGATGTCGGCGCCGGCATTGCGCGCCACAGCCTTGGCGCGATTGACGACCTCGAAGACGTAGGGCGGCAGCCGGCGGACGCGGTAGAAATCTTCCATAAGGCGCAATTCCCCTCGCCGTGACGCAAGCCGGCCGCCTGTTCAGCCGATCCAAGTCGATGCCAAAGATCGATTCTTGAAGTCGTTTTCTGGGCCGCCGCCCCGCGTGAAACGCTTTTTATCATGGCTTCACGACAGTGCCATCGCGCTTTGGCACAAGCCGCGCAACAGTAGTTAATGGCGGCGTCCGGGCCGGCTTGGACCTTATTTTTTAATCATAACACAAATGAAATCAATGTCTTATATATTCCTTGGTCCCTGTTGGCGATCTGCCGCGGCCCGCTTGCCCCGTACCGGCCCGCAAGGCACCTATATATCGGCCATGTCCTTGCATGCGGGGAGGCGGCCGGGTTTCGCCGCGCCCACGCGAGACAGTCGAAAAACTCATGGATGACAGCGTTTCCCGGAAAAAGACCACGCGGCAAGCAAGCTTCGACGTCGAGATCTTCTCGCGCAATCTCGCACGCGCCATCGAGCAAGGCGGCAAGGCGCTGGCCGCTTATCTGAGGCCGCGCGAGGAAGGCCGCATCAAGAGCGACGTTGAGGAACGCTTGAGCGATATGGTCGCCACGCTCGGCCAGGTCGCCGACTATTGGCTGTCCGACCCGCAGCGGGCGCTCGATCTGCAAACGAAGCTCGGCGGCGCCTACCTCGAATTATGGGGCAATGCGGTCAAACGGCTCGCGGGAGAGCCGGCGCCCGCGGTGATGCAACCCAACCCCAAGGACAAGCGATTTGCCGACCCGGAATGGTCGTCGAACCAATTTTTCGATTTTCTCAAGCAGGCCTATTTGCTCACCGCGGTCTGGGCCGAGCGCCTGGTGAACGATGTGGACAAACTCGACCCGCATACCAAGCAGAAGGCGGAATTTTACGTGCGGCAGGTCGCCAATGCGATCTCGCCGTCGAATTTCGTGCTGACCAACCCCGAATTGCTGCGCGAAACCTTCGCCTCCAACGCCGAAAACCTCGTGCGCGGCATGCATATGCTGGCGGAGGACATTCAGTCCGGCGGCGGCGAGCTGCGCATCCGGCAAACCGATCAATCCATCTTCGAACTCGGGCGTAATCTCGCCACCACGCCGGGCAAGGTCGTCTTCCAGAACGACCTGATGCAACTCATCCAATACGCGCCGTCAACCGAGAGCGTGCTGAAGGTGCCGGTCGTGATCTTTCCGCCCTGGATCAACAAATATTATGTGCTCGATCTCACGCCGGAAAAATCCATCGTCAAGTGGTGCGTGGATCAGGGCCTCACCGTTTTCGTCGTCTCCTGGGTCAATCCCGACGCGCGGCTCGCTTCAAAAACCTTCGAAGACTACATGCGTGAGGGGCCGCTGGCCGCTTTCGACGCCATCAAGCAGGCGACCGGCGAGAGCAAGGTTCACGCGGTCGGCTATTGCGTCGGCGGCACCTTGCTCGCCGCGACGCTGGCCTATCTGGCGGCCAAGCGCGATAGTCGCGTGCTCTCCGCCACCTTTTTCGCCGCGCAGGTGGATTTCACTTATGCCGGCGACCTGAAAGTTTTCGTCGACGAGGAACAATTGGCGGCGCTGGAGCGGCACATGGCCGAGCGCGGCTATCTGGAAGGCGGCAAGATGGCTACGACTTTCAATCTGCTGCGCTCCAACGATCTGCTTTGGCCTTATATCGTCAAGAATTACCTGAAAGGCGAGCGGCCGGCGCCCTTCGACCTGCTCTATTGGAATTCCGACTCGACCAGGCTGCCGGCGGCGAACCATTCCTATTATCTGCGCAACTGCTACCTGGAAAACAGCCTGGCCAAGGGCAAGATGGCGATCGCCGGCAAGAAGCTCGATCTCCACAAGATCAAGGTCCCCGTCTATATGCTGGCGGCGCGCGAGGATCATATCGCGCCGGCGAAGTCCGTTTTCCTCGGCGGTAAATATTTCGGCGGGCCGGTGAAATTCGTTCTGTCCGGCTCGGGTCATATCGCCGGCATCGTCAATCCGCCGGCACAGAAAAAATATCAATATTGGACCGGCGCAAAGCCCGCCGGCGCCGATCTCGACAAATGGATTGCCAAAGCCAAGGAGCATCCCGGCTCCTGGTGGCAGGATTGGCTGACCTGGCTCAAGGCGCACAACGCCGAGCGGGTCAAAGCGCGCAAACCGGGCGGCGGTAAATTGAAGCCGATCGAGGACGCGCCGGGATCCTATGTGAAGGTCCGGGATTGAAGCCGAGCCGGCGCCGCTTCAAGGCGCCAGTTTCACCGGCAGCTTGAGATAGCGCACGCCATTGGCATCCGGTGGCGGCAATCGGCCCGCGCGGATATTGACCTGAATCGACGGCATCAGCAGGTGCGGCGCCGAGAGTTTGGCATCGCGCGCCTGCCGCATGGCGACGAATTCCTCTTCGCTGACGCCCTCATGGACATGAACGTTGCGCGCCCGTTCTTCCGCGACCGTGGTCTCCCAGGCGTAGCTGTCGCGGCCCGGCGCCTTGTAGTCGTGGCACATGAACAGCCGCGTCTGCGGCGGCAGGGCGAACAGCCGCTTGATCGAACGATAAAGGGCGCGGGCGTCGCCGCCGGGAAAATCGGCGCGGGCGGTGCCGTAGTCCGGCATGAACAGCGTGTCGCCGACGAAAACGGCATCGCCGATGCGATACGACACGCAGGCGGGCGTGTGGCCGGGAGTGTGGATCACCTCGCCTTCGAGGCCGCCGATCAGGAAGCGTTCCCCATCCTTGAACAGATGGTCAAATTCCGAGCCGTCGCCCGACACATCGGTGGCGTTGAACACGGGGCGGAAGATTCGCTGCACGTCGCGGATATGCTCGCCGATGCCGACTTTGGCGCCGGTCTTGAGCTTGATATAGGGCGCGCCCGACAAATGGTCGGCATGCGCGTGCGTCTCCAGCACCCAGGCGATCTTGATTCCGGCTTTCTCGGCGGCGGCGAGAATGGCATCGGCGGATTTGACCGAAGCCTTGCCGCTGTCCGCATCGAAATCCAGCACGGGGTCGATGACGGCGCCTTCCTTGCTGCCGGCGTCCCACACCAGATAGCTCACCGTGTTGGTGGCCTGGTCGAAAAACGCCTGAATCTCGGGCTTGCTTGGCGCTCTCATCGCGCTCTCCTCTGTTACCTGCGTTTCTAACCTTGACTTATATATTAGATATAACTAAATTAGCAACAGCTAAATTATGGAGCAGCCATGATGCGACTTGCGACGTCAGGCGGCGGCCGGACCACGGCAGGCATTGCGGAATTAGAGCGCCGGGCCGCCGAGGCCGTGCAGCTGCTCAAGCTTCTAGCCAATGAAAACCGGCTCATGATTCTCTGCCGTCTTGTGGCGCAGCGCGAGATGTCGGTCGGCGAATTGGCCGCGGTGGTCGAGTTAAGTCAATCCGCCCTATCCCAGCACCTCGCCCGCATGCGTGAGGAAGGTCTGGTAGCCACGCGGCGGGACGCACAGAGCGTATACTACCGCATCGCCGATCCGAACGCCCGCCGCCTGCTCACCGTCCTCAAGAACATCTATTGCCCGTGACAGTTTTGTTCATGGATACAACATGGAGACTATAATGAGTGCGTTAAAGATCATCGGACCGGAAAGAGCCGCCGAACTGCTTCACGCGGGCGCCGTGCTGGTGGATATCCGGGAAGCCGACGAGCATGCGCGCGAGAAGATTCCCGGCGCCCGTCATCGGGCCCTTAGTCTCATCGATACGGAGCATCCGGTGCGCCCCGGCGACAAGCTGGTGATCTTTCATTGCCGTTCCGGCGCGCGCACGCAAACCAATGCCGCGCGTCTTGCCGCTGCCGCACCGGGCTGCGAAGCCTATCAGCTCGAGGGCGGCCTCGAAGCCTGGAAAAAGGCGGGCTTACCCGTTGTCCTCGATCATGGTCAGCCGATCGAGATCAACCGGCAGGTGCAAATCGGCGCGGGCAGTCTTGTGCTGCTTGGCGTCATGCTCGGCACATTCGTCGCCCCTGTTTTTTACGCCCTCTCGGCTTTTGTCGGCGCCGGACTGATTTTTGCCGGCATCACCGGCTTCTGCGGCATGGCAAAGGTCTTGGCGGTGATGCCGTGGAATCGAGGACACGAGGCTTCGACTTCCATCGCGCGCTAAGACCCCGTGTTCATGCGGTGACGTTGGCCCGCGAGCGCTCAGGGAAACAACGCCACCTGCTCAAGCCCCGTCGTTTCCGGAAAGCCGAGCATCAGGTTCATGTTCTGCACCGCCTGGCCGGACGCTCCCTTCACCAAGTTGTCGAGCGCGCAGACGATGATCGCGCGGCCGGCCACGCGGTCCGCCGCCACGCCGATGAAGGTCATGTTGGAGCCGCGCACATGCCGCGTCTGCGGCGTCTCGCCGAAAGGCAGCACATGCACAAAGGGCTCCTTGCCGTAAGCATTGGCGAGAATGCCGTGCAGGTCCGGGGCCGTGCGTCCCCGCCGCCCGCGCACATAGATCGTGGCGAGAATGCCGCGATTCATCGGCACCAGATGCGGCGTGAAAGTCACCACCACCTCACGGTCCGCGGCCTTGGAAAATTCCTGGTCGAGTTCCGCCATATGACGGTGACCGCCGACGCCGTAGGCATGGAAGCCTTCCGACACCTCCGCGAACAACATGCTCTCTTTCGCCGCCCGGCCCGCGCCGGTCATGCCGGATTTGGCGTCGATGACGATTTCGTCGGTCTCGACGGCCTTGGCCTTCAACAGCGGGATGAGCGGAAGCTGCGCGCAGGTCGTATAGCAGCCCGGAACGGCGACCAGCCGCGCTTTCCTGATGTCGCGCCGATAGTGTTCGCTCAATCCATACACCGCCTCGCTTTGCAGCTCGGGCGCCTGATGAGCGTGGCCATACCAGCGCGCGTAAGCCTCCACATCCGCAAGCCGGAAGTCGGCAGACAGATCGGCCACCTTGGTGTTGGGCGCGGAAGCCAAAATCTTCTTGATGACTTGCTGCGTCGTGCCGTGCGGCAGCGCGCAGAAGACCAGATCAAGTCCCGCCACCGCCCAATCGATGCCGTCCACCGCGACGAGCTTCGGCAGCGCGAAGGGCGAGAATTGCGGAAACACCTCCCGCAGCTCCAGGCCGGCCCGGCGCTCGGCGGTCAGTAGCGCAATGTCGATCCGCGGATGGCGCAGCAACAGCCGCACCAGTTCCGAGCCGGTATAACCGGAAGCGCCGAGGACGCCGACTACCGCTTTCTTGGACATGACCGCAGTCTCCAACCGTCGTTCACCCATCCACTCGGCCCGTGACAAGGTCACAGGCAATGGCATTAGCGTACCGGATTCGGGAACCGCGGAAGATGGGGAAGAAGCGCCGCGGAGCCTCGTCCGGCGGCACGATGACGATCACATGCGATCGCGCGCCGGAGCCGAATTGGCGCGGCGGCGGAAAAACACCTTATGAGCGGGCGTCGTCATGGCCGCGCTCATACGCCTCCCCCCGCGCAGGGTCAAGATTAACCCCGGATTGTCAAAAATTAATTGGCGGCGGCAATCCGCAACGCCTAGGTTGAATCCATGCGGCCGTTTCGGGCCTTTGGCCCAAGCTTTCGGATCGTCATGGCTGTGCTGTTCGGCTTCATGAGCCTGGCGCACGGGCCGGTCATGGCCTTTGCCCACGATCATGCACCGCAGACCCAGCATCAGCCGACCGCCCCCCTTGCCGGCCAGCATGTTCAACATGCCGGTCACCACGGCATGAACATGGCCGAGCACGGTCAAGACCAGCACCACGCTGCTATGCCTATCTGCTATGCCAACGGCTGCTTCGTGGCGGTCGCGCCGCTTCCGGTTGGCGCTCCCGCAAGCGTTTCCTCTCCGCTGCAACAACTCGCTCCCGCCCGCGCGCAGACTATCGTGTCTGCGGAGATCGATCCCGCTGTCCCGCCTCCCCGTCTCCAAGCCTGATCGTTCACTGAACTTGTGAACGGCGCGACGCTTCGAATGCGCGTGCCGCAACCGAAACACTTGGAGAAAAGACATGAAGAAAGTCATCTTGACGGCCGTCGCCGGACTGGCACTCGCCTCCGCCGCGGCATTCGCTCACGCTCAGTCGCAAAACAGCGGCGAAGGCAGGCAAGAGCACGCCCAAATGCAAGGCGGCTACGGCATGATGCACGGCTCCATGCACCCGCAGGACATGGGACAAGGAATGGGCAACATGCAGGGTCCCGGACATGGCGCTTCGGCGGGGCAGAGCACGCCGAAAGGCGATGCCGGCCCGTCCAGCCTCGCCTTTCAAGGCATCAATAAAAAGATGCATGAAAGCATGGACATCGCCTTCACCGGCAATGCCGACGTCGACTTCGTCAGGGGTATGATCCCGCACCATCAGGGCGCGATCGACATGGCCAAGACAGTCCTCGCATTCGGCAAGGATCCAGAAACGAAGAAACTCGCCGAAGAAATCATAAAGGCGCAGGAAGGCGAAATCGCCTGGATGAAGGAATGGCTGAAGAAGAACGCCCGCTGACGCGTCCTCCTCTGCCCGCCAAAAGAGAAGGCCGCCCAATTGGCCCTTCGCTGCATCCCAGGTGCGATTACCACAACCATTTAAAGACTCTTGAGCCGGCTTCGCCAACTTGCAGCAGCACGGCAGCCCAGACGAACGCCGATGTGACATTGGCAAACTGGAATGGCCAGTAGGGCATGTGGAAAATGCCAGCCACCAGCGGCACCGAGGCCCGCAACGGACCGAAGAAGCGGCCGATGAAGACCGCGGCGACGCCCCATTTCTTCAAAAACCGTTCGCCGCGCGGCAAGAGATCAGGATGGCGCGAAATCGGCCAGACATGCGCCACGGCGGGACCGAGCTTCACGCCGATCCAATAGGACACCCAATCCCCCAGCGCGGCGCCGATCGCCCCGGCAATCAGGAACGGCCAAAGGTCGAGATGACTTGAATTGATCAAGACGCCGACCGCCACCAGTGCCGCCCAGGCCGGCAACAGAAGTGAGATGAAGGCGAGCGACTCTCCGAATGCGAGCGCGAAGACGATCGGCGGCCCCCAGGCCTGATGCTCGCGGATAAAATCGGCGACGTCCTGCTCGAAGCTGCCGAAGGTCATGCTTGGCCCGATGACTGTCTGTCCTGTGTAGCCTGGACGCGGCGGGGACGCCAGACACGAACCTTCGTCTGAGGAAAAGTAAACTAGCCCGGCAATACGGCTTCTTCTTTCGGAAACAGATGATTGACGACGGAATTGATGACGGTGACGACGCTCAAGTAACTGGTCAGGTTGTGCTCGATATCGTTGGGGACGTGCAAGGCCCGCAACCGTGAACGCGGCTGCCGAAGAAAGCGACCATGACCTGGCGCAACCGCGCGCGCCCGAGAAGAAAGAAAAACAGCGCGCCGAAGAAAATGATCATTTGCCCGATGGCCGGGGTCGCCTGGAAATTCGTTTGGTTGCAGGACGTTATTAACAGCTCTCGGTCTCGACGGCAACGATCCGTCTTGGCGCCCGCGCGGCGCGCGATTCTAGATCTGTGCGAGTCTCTCGACGGAAAGAAGGGGTTTCACATGATTTCGTCCTTGCTGTTGCGCGTCAGCGTCGTGCTGCTGCTCGTGGGTCTCATCGTCGGCATCGCTATGGGCATCAAGCAGGATTTCACGTTGGCCCCCGCTCATGCCCACCTCAACCTCGTTGGAGGCGTGCTGATGTTCCTGGCGGGGCTTTATTATCGGCTGGTGCCGCAAGCGACGGTGGGGATACTGCCGAAGACACAAGCTTGGCTGCAAGTCATCGGCGCCATTGTTTTTCCCCTCGGAATCGGCGGCGTGATGCTCTATGGCCCGGAGCAATTCGAGGTCTTCACCATCGGCGGAGCGCTGATCGTGCTCGCCGCCATCGTGCTGTTTGCCGTCGTGGTATTTCGCACCAGTGCGGTTCGCACCTGAAATTCGGCCCCGGACGTGACAAAGAGGCGGCGTGTTATCCGCGCCGTCACGGTTCCGTCCCGATCGTGGCATAGTCGGTGCGTGATTCGTCCGGTCCATATCACCTGCCGACTCAAATCATGGCCAAAGCAACCAAGAAAAAAAGCAAAGCAAAGCCCCGCGATCTGTTCGACCTGGCGGAGCCCGCCCCGCGCCGGACTTCGGGGCGCAGCGCGCCCGCGGAGAAATCGCCGCGGCGCGGCGCAGCCGGCAGTGCCGAGTCCGGCTACACCGCGCGCCATATCGAGGTGCTGGAAGGTCTCGAGCCGGTGCGCCGCCGCCCCGGCATGTATATCGGCGGCACCGACGAGAAGGCGCTGCATCATCTCTTTGCCGAGGTGATCGACAACGCCATGGACGAGGCGCTGGCCGGCCACGCCAGTTTCATAGAAGTGGAAATGGAGGCGGACGGCTTTGTCACCGTCACCGACAACGGCCGCGGCATTCCGGTGGACCCGCACCCGAAATTCCCGAAAAAATCCGCGCTCGAAGTCATCATGTGCACGCTGCATGCGGGCGGCAAATTCGACTCGGAAGTCTATGAGACTTCCGGCGGGCTGCACGGCGTTGGCGTTTCCGTGACCAATGCGCTGTCCGAGCGCATGGAGGTCGAGGTCGCCCGCGGCCAGCAGCTCTACCGGCAGGTCTTCGAACGCGGCAAGCCGAAGTCGAAACTGGAAAAACTGGGCAAGGCGCCCAATCGGCGCGGCACCAAGATACGCTTCCGGCCCGACCCGCAAATCTTCGGCGCCAAGGCCGCGTTCAAGCCGCAGCGCATCTTCAAGATGGCGCGCTCGAAGGCGTATCTCTTCGGCGGCGTCGAAATTCGCTGGATTTGCGCGAAGGAACTTTTGCGCGGCGTGGACGACGTGCCGGAAGAGGAGACGTTCCATTTCCCCGGCGGGCTGAAGGATTTTCTCGGCGCCGCCATCCATAACGACACGCTGGTGCATCCGGACATCTTCACCGGCAAGGCGGGCAAGACCGGCGCCCACGGCGCGGTCGAATGCGCGGTTGCCTGGACCGCGGACGCCGACGGTTTCGTCTCGTCTTATTGCAACACCATCCCCACCGGCGACGGCGGCACGCACGAATCCGGCCTCAAAAGCGCGCTGACCAAGGGCCTGAAGGATCACGCCGAGCGCATCGGCCAGGGCAAGCGCGCGGCCGCCGTCACCAGCGACGACGTGATGGCAAGCGCCGCCGCCATGCTCTCGGTCTTCATCCGCGAGCCGGAATTCCAGGGACAAACAAAAGACCGGCTCGCCACCGCCGAAGCCACGCGCCTGGTCGAGCAAGGCATTCGCGATCCCTTCGACCACTGGCTCGCCGGGAATCCCCTTCAGGCCGGCAAGCTGCTCGATTTCGTCGTCGAGCGCGCGGAGGAGCGCATCCGCCGCCGCCAGGAAAAAGAAATCTCCCGCAAGACCGCCGTGCGGAAATTGCGGCTGCCCGGCAAGCTCGCCGACTGCACCAACAGCGCGGCCGAGGGCTCGGAGATTTTCATTGTCGAGGGCGACAGCGCCGGCGGCTCGGCCAAGCAGGCGCGCGACCGCGCGACCCAGG
>JBBDNZ010000176.1:0-13270 GCA_040877285.1 Xanthobacteraceae bacterium | reverse complement strand
AGAACGGGAACGTCGAGATCGAGATAGGCGAGATCGGTTTGCCCGGGCGGCAGAAAACGTTCGCGCGGCAATTCCAGCATGGCGGCAAGAATGCGCGGATCGGTGACGTCGTTGGGACGGATTTGACCGTCCACCATCATCCGGCGCGCCGTTGCGAAATCGATCATCAACGTCCCCGATCGGTGCCGTCTTAAGCGCCGGACTTTTGCGGCAAGCCCATGCAAAAGGCAAGCGCGGAGCCAAGGCAAAAGCAGCGCCCGTGCCGTGCGTTAGACCGTTGCCGGGCCGGGACGGCTCCTGTATAGCGGAGCATCGTTTGCGGGCGTGAAAGAGCACAACTCTGGCGCCCGATTTCACCAACGGCCACGTGGCGGAGTGGTGACGCACCGGTCTGCAAAACCGGGTACGCCGGTTCAATTCCGGCCGTGGCCTCCACCCGCCTTCGCCAAGGCTCCGGCGCGGCAAGTTGATCCAAACGAAGGCTGCTTTGCAAAGCATGGCGCCTTTGTTATACGCCGGTTGCGTCATTACGCTGCCGTGTACCGTTCCCCGGTAGCTCAGTGGTAGAGCAACCGGCTGTTAACCGGTTGGTCGCTGGTTCGAATCCGGCCCGGGGAGCCAAATTACAGCACAACGATTTTAGACGGCGCAGCGGCCGAGAGAGCCAGAGCCGTGCGCCTGATCTACGCGTCAGCGGCCGCTCGGCGTTGACTCGCTAGCCGCCGGGCGTTGAGTGTTTGGTGGCCGGCGCCGGGCGCATGTCGATGCGCGGGCGATCTTTTGGAACGGTGACGGACAAGCCGCCTCTGTCGAGCTTCTTTGTCTCTTGCGGTATCTCGAGAAATCTCGTCATCGTCACTTTGCCGAGCGGCTTCACCTCAACCTGCGTATTTCCCAACTGCACGACGGCGCGGGACTTGAGACCGGTTTTGACCACATCTCCATCCTGTAGCTTGTCGCCCGGCTTGAGCGGACGCCACCCCGTTTCTCCGGCCCGTTGATATTTTACGTCGCCCTGGACATGGACGGCGAGAGCATTAAGCGGCCGGGCCTCGCGTGTTGCGGTCGCTGCCGAGCCGATGTTTGGCGAGCCGGCCGGCGCCGCCGACGGAACCCGCGCCGGAGCGAATGTCGCTCCGGGCGTGCCGCTTGGCGCGTTGGGCGGTGCCACGGTTTTTGGTTGTTTGACTACACGTTGAGTCTCGCCGGGCGGGATGATGAGATTTGGCCCGTGCGGCACACGCATCTCAACGTCCCAACCCGGCGCGCGCGGAATCGAGGTCGCCGCAGGCCGGCCGCTCGGCGCATCGGGCGGCGCGACGGTTTTCGGCTGGTTGACCTTGCGTTCGTCGTTTTCGATTTGGCCGGTGGCGCCGCGCACGCCCTTCTGCGTGCGCTCGGCGGCATCGGAGCCCGAGTCGATGGCCTGCTGCCGAGCGCCGATAATGGCATCCAGAATACCGCCAGAGAATTGTCCGACCGCTGCCCTCGGCGTCATCGCCACGGCCGCGGCGGCCAAAAGGCCGGCCGCGAAGTCGAAATGGCTTTTCATCTTCCCCTCCCTGCGCCGGGAGAGCTGCGCCGCAAACGGCGTGCACGGGGGCGAAGCCCAGCACGGCACAGCTTAAGATTAATACGAAGGTATAACAAAGTCCAACCGGCGGGCCGCGCGACCTGCCCAGCCTATTCGCCTCGATTGCAACGCAAATTGGGCGTAAAGATTTATGCTGGACGGCGACGTAAGTGAGGAGCGTTACGATGAAGGCGCACGCATTTACTCTGGCGGCTGCAATGGCCGCCGCCATCGCATGGCCGGCTTATGCTGATCAAAAACAGCAAGCGGCAGGCAAGACCTCTTCCAAGGGCAAGGTCGCGCAATCCGTTGACCGGCAATATGGTCAGACACCGGGACAGGCGGCTTATTCTATCTACGTGCACAAACCGGAATACGATGTCTATGTGAACGGCCAGTACGCCGGTTCAGATCCCGATCCGCATGTGCGCCGGCAATTGCGCCGCGAATGGTGCGAGGACTCGGCGGACGGTTGTGGTTTTCGGTTTCGCGACTGAAACGCTGGCGTAGCTCCTTCTGCAATCCGGCCTTGAAAAGGACACTCCGGCGTGCCATATGCATGCCTAGTCGGATCATCGACCTGACATTCAGGTCAGTCCCGGGCCGCGTGAACGAATACCAAAAACAGGTTTTCGGCCCCTTTAATCCGGCTTCTCCACTAGACCGACAGCCCAGGCACGCGGGATGTCTTAACCCCGCGGTCCGCGGCCTTTTGGCGTTGGAAAAACGCTTGGCCCGGCTCGCCTGATAGAAAGATTATTCGTTGACCTCATTTAATGAATTCGGCCTCGCCGAACCCATTCTCCGTGCCCTTTCGGAAGAAAAATACGTCACCCCCACCCCGATCCAAACGCAGACCATTCCGCTCGTTCTCGCCGGTGGCGACATCGTCGGCATCGCACAGACTGGAACCGGCAAAACCGCCGCTTTCGCCCTGCCGATTCTTAACCGTCTTTTTGCGACGCCCGCGCGGCTGGAACGCAAGACCTGCCGCGTGCTGGTGTTGAGCCCCACGCGTGAACTGTCCGGCCAGATCCTCGACAGCTTCCGCGCTTATGGGCGGCATCTCCGCATCCAGACCGCGCTCACCATCGGCGGCGTGCCCATGGGCCGCCAGGTCCGTTCGCTGATGAACGGCGTTGATGTCCTGGTCGCCACCCCCGGCCGCCTGCTCGACCTCGTTCAGCAGAATGCGCTGCGCCTTAGCGGCGTGGAAGTTCTGGTCCTCGACGAAGCGGATCGGATGCTCGACATGGGCTTCATCCACGACATCCGCAAAATCGTGGCCAAAACGCCGGCGCAGCGGCAGACTTTGATGTTTTCGGCGACCATGCCGAAGGAAATCGCCGAACTTGCCGCGCACATGTTGAAGAACCCGCAGAAAGTCGCGGTCACGCCGGCGGCCACCACCGTCGAGCGGGTCGACCAGCGGGTTATCCATCTCGACCACGGGGCGAAGTCGCAGATTCTTAGCGAAATTCTCCGCGCCGAGCCGATCGACCGCGCGCTGGTTTTCACTCGTACCAAGCACGGCGCGGACAAGGTGGTGCGCGCTTTGGTCAAAAGCGGCATTTCCGCCGAGGCCATTCACGGCAACAAGTCGCAAGGGCAGCGCGAGCGCGTGCTCGCCGCCTTTCGCGCCGGCCGTGTCCGCACGCTGGTGGCAACGGATATCGCCGCCCGCGGGATCGACGTGGACGGCGTGAGCCACGTCATCAACTACGACCTGCCTAATATCCCCGAGAGCTATGTGCATCGCATCGGCCGCACCGCGCGCGCCGGCGCAACTGGCATCGCGATCTCCTTCTGCTCCCGCGACGAGGCGCCCTTCCTGCGCGACATCGAGAAGCTGATCCGGATCACGATCCCTTCCACGGATCGCCGCACGGACCCGCGGCCGGTGCAAGGGCCGGGAGCAAACCGCCACGCTGACGCGCCGCGGCATAACGCCGGCCGGCCACAGGGCCGCCGCCGGCAGCGGTCACCCTATCCCGGCAATGGCCACAACCGGCCGCATGACCAGGGCCAGAGCCACAAGGGTTCGGGGCACGGCCATAACCGGCCGCCATCGCAGCCGGACAATATCGCGACGGTCGGGTTCATGCGCGACGCCGGACCGCGCGGCGTAAAATCACGGGCTGACGTCGGACGGCCGCCGCGCTAAACTACGATCGAAGGATAGCCTATGACGAAGGAAGAACTTCTGGAGTTTGACGGCGAGGTGACCGAGGTGTTGCCGGACGGCAATTTCCGCGTGCGCCTCGACAACGGTCATGAAGTTCTGGCTTACACCGCCGGCAAGATGCGCAAATTCCGCATCCGTACCGGCGTGGGCGACCGGGTCATCGTGGAAATGTCGCCCTACGACCTGCAACGCGGGCGGATCAGCTTCCGGCACAAGTCGGAGCGCGCTATCGCTCCGGGTCCGGCGGCGCGACGCCCCAATTTCCGCAGACGCTAACAGTTAAATCCGCCGCGCGCCGGCACGTCAGGCCGCGCTCGCGGCGGCGATGGCTGGCACCTTCGCGGCATCCGCTTTCTCCCAGTGCGGGCGCACGAGATCAAGCGAGGCGATCTCGACCCGGTTCCGGCCGCGCGACTTGGCGTGATAGAGCGCTTCGTCGGCCTGGGCGAGCAAGGCCGCCACATCGAAGCTCGGATCCTCGCAGATAACCATGCCGATGCTCACCGTGGTCGCTGTCGGCCGGCCGTCCACTTCGGTCGCGGCCGCGGCAAAAGCCGATCGTATCCGCTCGGCCGTGACCAGCGCCCGCTCCCGATCGACATCGTAAAGCACGACCGCGAATTCCTCGCCGCCCAGGCGGCCGACAAGGTCGGTCGGCTTTAGATTCGACATCGCCGTTTCGGCGAATATTTGCAGCACCCGGTCGCCGATCGCATGGCCGAAGCGGTCGTTGACCGATTTGAAATGGTCGAGATCGATGAGGAGCACGGCGGTCGGCCGGACATTCTCGCTCAGACGCTTCATCAGCAGCATTCCCTGATCCAGGAAAGCGCGGCGATTGGCGATGCCGGTCAGCGAATCGACCATAGCCGCGGTCCTATGCCGGAACTCGGTGCGCTCCTTCGCCATCGCCAGCAGAATGAAGGCGATCGCGATGGTGAACAGCAGCGCCTCGAAGCTGAGTACCGTCAGCCATACGCTGCCGAAAACCTGATTGGTCGGCGACCAAGGCAGCACTGCCACAAGCGGTGTCCGCAGCATAAACAGCGCGCCGTGGGCGAACAGCAGGAAGATCGCCGGCCAGCGCGAAACCAGCGGCTCCGTGCGTCCGCGCCAAAATTCGTAAGCGGTAAGCCACGTATAGCACGTCACAATGCTGGAGCTCAGCAAGACGCGGATTTCCACCGTTTCGAAGATGCCCGGCAAACGGCAAAGCACAAGCCAGAGCGCCGCACCGCCGACGAGACCGAGAGGCAGAGCCTTGCGTCCGTCGAACAGCCGCGCGCCCGTCCAGGTCATGGCAAAGGACGTAAACAAGATCGCGTTGGCGAGATCGATGGAGATTATGTCGGGAATGGCGCCGAACATCCCGAACATGACGATGGAGGCCGCGCGCATGAGATGGGCGAACCCCCACCAGGCAACGGCGTAAATCGTGGAATTCTGAATCCAGACGAAAAGCAGCAGCAAGCCAAGAATGGCTTCCACGTAAATCGTCACCATGAAGAGAGTGTTTACGTCGAGATTCATTGCCCGCCCGCCGCCCGATGGATCGCTTGAACCCGCGCCATTCGTTGCTGCTTGTCATAGCGCCGAACGCGGTAAGAATAGGTGAATCCATCCTGATACCTCCGGGCATCGCCGCCCTATGGTTTCGAGAGCGTTTCCGACTTTGGCGGGATTTGAGCTACCGCCCCGAAATCATCGGCCTCGAAGAGCCCTGCCCACCGGCTTGTCGGGCGGAAATCCGTCCTCTAGGGTCGCGTTTCCCTCGATCCGGACCCCCTTATGCAGATCAGCAACGGCATCGTTGAAGCCATCGGCCATACACCGCTGCTCAAGCTTAAGCGCGCGTCTGCTGCCACTGGTTGCAATATCCTCGGCAAAGCGGAGTTCATGAACCCCGGGCAGTCCGTGAAGGACCGCGCCGCCTTGTTCATCATCCAGGACGCGGTGAAACGCGAGACTTTGCGGCCGGGCGGCGTCATCGTGGAAGGCACCGCGGGCAACACCGGCATCGGGCTGGCGCTGGTCGGCAACGCGCTCGGCTTCCGCAGCGTCATCGTCATCCCCGACACGCAAAGCCAGGAGAAGAAGGACATGTTGCGGCTGTGCGGGGCCGAACTGGTGGAGGTGCCCGCGGTGCCCTATTCCGACCCGAACAACTATGTGAAGCTCTCCGGCCGCCTCGCCGAGCAACTGGCGAAAACGGAGAAGAACGGCGCCATCTGGGCCAATCAATTCGACAACGTGGCCAACCGCCAGGGACACGCGGAAACCACCGGCCCGGAAATCTGGCAGCAGACCGATGGCAAGGTGGACGGCTTCATCTGCGCGGTCGGAACCGGCGGCACGCTGGCGGGAGTCGGAATCGCGCTGAAGGAGCGCAACGCGAAAATCCAGATCGGTCTCGCCGATCCGATGGGCGCGGCGCTCTACAATTATTACACCACCGGCGAACTGAAGTCGGAAGGCTCGTCCATCACCGAAGGCATCGGCCAGGGCCGCATCACGCGCAATCTCGAAGGCGCGCCCATCGACGCGGCCTATCAGATCCCCGACGCGGAGGCGGTGCAGATCGTCTTCGACCTTCTGGAGCACGAAGGGCTTTGCCTTGGCGGCTCCTCGGGTATCAATGTCGCGGGCGCGATCCGCATGGCCAAGGAGATGGGCCCGGGCCACACGATTGTCACAGTGCTGGCCGACTACGGCACGCGCTATCAGTCGAAGCTTTTCAACCCGCAATTTCTCCGCGAAAAAGGGCTCCCGGTGCCGCAATGGCTGGAGCGGCGGCCGTCGATCCGCATTCCTTTCAAATAAGATTCGACCGGGCTTGCGCGCCGCGCGCTGCCGGACCAGCTTGATGCAGAAAGGCCGGATCCCATGACTGCTTCCCGACACACTCCCGCCAGCCGCCGGATCGTGACCGCCGATTGGCTTGCCGAGCGCTTGGGCAAGCCCGGCATCGTCGTGGTCGATGCCTCCTATTATCTGCCGGCGATGAAGCGCGACGCGCGCGCGGAATATTTGGCAGCGCATATCCCCGGCGCGGTGTTCTTCGACATCGAGGCAATCTCGGACAAATCGACCGAGCTGCCGCACATGCTGCCCGGCCCCGATCAATTCGGCGAAGCCGCGGGCAGGCTCGGCATCGGCACCGACGACACCATCGTGGTCTACGACGGCGCCGGATTGTTTTCGGCGGCGCGGGTATGGTGGACTTTTCGCGTTTTCGGCGCGGACAAAGTTTTTATTCTCGACGGCGGGTTGCCGCAATGGAAGGCGGAAAATCGCCCGTTGGAAGCCGGCGAGGTCAAGCCGCAAACGCGCGTATTCAAGGCAAATATGGACACCGGCGCGGTCGCGATGTTTTCCGACGTGCAAATGGCGCTGCTCGGGGACGACATACAAGTGGTCGATGCCCGTTCGGCCGAGCGTTTTCGCGGCGCGGCGCCGGAGCCACGGCCGGGACTGGCGTCCGGGCATATGCCCGGCGCGTTCAACGTGCCGCACAACAACCTGATCGAGGACGGACGCCTCGCGCCTCCCGAAAAGCTGGCCAAAGCCTTCGCCGCCGCCGGCGTCGATCTCGACAAGCCGGTCATCGCCACCTGCGGCTCGGGTGTCACCGCGGCAGCGCTGTGGCTCGCACTCGACGCGCTCGGCAAGAAGCCGCGCGCGCTCTACGACGGCTCCTGGGCGGAATGGGGGTCGCGCCCCGACCTGCCGGTAGAGAAGGATTGAGGATGGCGCGATCGCGGCGACCCGTCGCGCTCGTCACCGGCGCCAGAGGACGAATTTCGCGGTCGCTGGCGGGATGACGCGGAAGATAATCCATGAAAATTAGAACATCTAATTGCACATGGAAACTTTCGGAAATCAGCAGGCATCGGACACGGCCGCTTATTTATTTCTAAAAAACGACGACCACCCCCTGGGTTTATCGTCAATCATCCCCATATAAGGGCTATTGTTTGAATGATGAACATTCAGATGATTGTTTCACCAATATTTTGGGGATAACACTTATGAACCCCGCCACCCCGAATACCGCTCCGGCGAGCGCCGGCGATTCCGCCGAGAACAAGCAGATCCTGCGCAAGCACATCGGCGCCAAGTGGAACAAGTTTTCCGAACAGGAAATCGGCGCGCTCAAGGGTAAGGATGATCTCGTCCCCCAGGTCGTCGCCAAGTATGGCCTTGAGAAGTCTCAGGCTCAGCGCGACGTCGACGCCTTGTTGAAAGGCCGTCAGATTTGACGCGAGCTGGCACGACGAAATCGAGGCCGCTTCTTTGCGGCCTCGATCAGCATTTCGCACAAGACATGACCGCGTTGCCGGAGTGAGGGCCCAAACAATGACGACATTTGATTACAGCACCGAGGCGGAGCTGTTTCCCACTCGGAAACGGAATTCCAGGCGTCACCCGCTTGGGTATAGACGGTTTGCGCAGGCTGCGGAAGCCATTCGTTTCGCGATCGAGGAGCTCCCGCCGGAGCTTCTTCTCGGCGCCTATCTCGAAGTTGACGAAGAGCGATACGACAGCGAAGGAATTCGTCGTTTGTACGAGAGCGCCAATTATCCCCTGACTCGACGTGCAGCGGCCCAACTACAATGATCGCGCGTTCGCACAGCAAATCCGTCGTCTTCAGCCGTCCTTTCGAGCTGAAAGGCGTCGATCGAATATTGCCGCCCGGAAACTATAGAGTCATGGCCGACGAAGAACTCGTCGAAGAATTGTCATTCCCAGTCTACCGCCGCACCTCGACTATGATTTTTGTGCAGGCGCAATCGCATCAGGGTTGCTCGGTCGAGCTGGTGGCCATTGATCCTCGTGATCGTCAGGCCGCACAGGATAGAGATAGGGCGACGCCTTAACAGCAAGCGGGGAAACGAATAAGTCCAGCAGCGGGTCCTAGGTTTTCGAGCAACGAAAGCTGGTCCGCGCACAAGGCGCACAGTCATGGCAGAAAAGATGATCGATCTGGATCAGCACCGCGGGATGGCGGCTCAGAAGGCCACGGATCTTCGCCGGCTGTTGGCGGAAGTGGCTGCCAATGAGAGAACATTGCGCCTCCGCCAAGATGAATTGGAATCACATCTGATCGCGGCGCCGGCCGCGAACTGGCACGAAGCCGCTGAGAAGGCGCGCTATCTTCTCAACCTCTTTTCCGCCACGCTGGACGCACAAGACCCCCGACGACAGAAGCTGATTGCCGCCGTGCTTGCTGACCTCGATCGGCTTGCTCAGGAATCCTAAAAGCCGAGGCTCAAAAAATCGCGTCAGCCTCCTCACGCGTGGTCCTCGCCGGCACTATATCGAATAGCATAGCTGAATTCGCCGCCGTTGTTCCGGCCGCTCAGCTTGCCTTGCCCAAAAGCTTCCCAGTTTGCGCTGACATTGATCTCGCACCCGGGAAATCTCCGGCAAAGTTCTTCGAAGATTGGGTACGGAAAGTCGAAGGCGCTTTGGAATGAGATTTCCAGACTATTTCCTGCCCGACGGGTAATGATCGAATCCGCGTCCCATTTGGAATTCCAATGGTCCATGCGCCATTGGTACGAGCTTGCGTATCCGTACTTTCGTTCCAACGCTTGCCGCACTTCAGGCGGGCTGGCTCCACTGCCGAATCCGTCCGGGGCATGTTCGCCAAGTTCTTTTGGCATTGGAATAAGTCGATCAAACGGCTGCCCCGCGTCGAACAGATCTTCGATCACGTCGACCTGTTCAGCGGGCCCGCTTACGTTCACGCACACGAAGGTCCAATTCGGCATATTGCGGTTCCGTTGCTCCGGGGCTCGCAACCCGCGCGAAACTTTATTCGAACGCCATTGGATCCTCCATTCCAATAAGCAATATCGAATCGTCTTGTTGCTACCCGGAAGGGGGCAAACAAATCCCTTGCGGCCGCTTGCGGCTCTACAACGAACTCTGTCTAGCCGTTTCCGGGCGTTGTGACTTCACGGTCTCGTAGCAACCTCTTGCCCCTGCGTGCCTTGCCGCCACGCACCAAAAGACCGAAGCCGCTCCCGGCTTTAAGTACTCATTATCATTAACGATTTTCTAACGGTATAGGAGGAAGTTGGGTTGCGGCCGTGCGTCCTAAAGCCATGTCGGTTGAAATGATTTTCCGGAGGAACGTGCCCTCGCATAGCGAAGCCGCGAAACCGTTGCCGGGCAGCCGCACGAGCTTGGCCTGGCGGCTCATTCTTCCCGTTCCCCTGACGGTAGTCGTCGCGGTGGGACTGATCTGGTTCACGGTGCCGCGCATCGTCGCCAGCCAGTCCATCAACGACGCCACGCTTGCCGGGCAGCAGGTCGCCGTCCAGTTCAAGACGATCCGAGGCTATTACACGGAAAACATTGTCAAAAAGGTCGTGGGTGAAGGTACGTTCAAAGCGTCCCCCAATCATAAGACCGATCCCAAAACGATACCGCTGCCGGCCACGTTCGTCCACGATCTCAGCGCGCTGCTCGCCGACAAAGAACAAAGCGTCAGCCTCTACAGCATTTATCCCTTTCCGGTCTTCAAGGACCGCAAGCTCGACGATTTTCAGCAGCAGGCGTGGGATTTCCTCAAGGATAATCCGACCGCGGTCTTCAGCCGCGCCGAAACGCGCAACGGCAAGCAAGTGGTGCGCGTCGCGGTCGCCGACACCATGAGCGCGCAGGCCTGCATCAACTGTCACAATTCCGAGCCGACCTCGCCCAAGACCGACTGGAAGCTGGGCGACGTGCGCGGCGTTTTCGAAGTCAGCACGGCGATTGACGCACAGCTCGCCCACGGCTCCACCCTGAGCCGTTGGATGGTCATGGGCGCCGTCCTGATCGGGCTCTTGCTGCTGGGCATCACGCAATGGTCCACCCGTAGCGTCACCGTGCCGTTGAGCGGCATGGTCACGCAAATGGAAAAGCTTGCGTCCGGCAATTTCGACGTCGTGCTGCCGGGGCTCGACCGCAAGGATGAGATCGGCGCCATGTCGAAGGCCGTGGAACTGTTCAAGGTCAAGGCCATCGAGCGCGCCCAACATGAAGCCGAGCAGGAAGAGACCAAGGAACGAGCGGCGGCGGCGCATCGCAAGGCGGAAATGCACCGCCTGGCCGACGTCTTCGAGGGAGCGGTCGCCGATATCGTCGCGGCGGTCACGTCTGCTTCGAGCGGGCTTGAAAGCGCCGCGAGCACGCTGTCGAACAATGCCGAAACGACGCGCCAGCTATCCGGCGACGTCGCGCAGGCCTCTAATGACGCTTCTTTCAATGTCCAATCCGTCGCCTCGGCCACGGATCAACTGACCGGCGCTGTCCGTGAAATTAGCGATCAAGTGCACGAATCGAGCCGCATTGCCGGTCTCGCAGTGAGCCAAGCAGAGCAGACCGACCTGCGCATCAACCAGCTCTCGGAAGCTGCAACTCGCATCGGCAATGTCGTCAACCTCATCACCGAAATCGCGGGGCAAACCAACCTTCTGGCGCTCAATGCGACCATCGAGGCCGCCCGCGCCGGCGAGGCCGGCAAGGGTTTCGCCGTGGTCGCCTCGGAAGTGAAGACGCTCGCCACGCAAACGGCCAAGGCGACCGAGGAAATCGGGGCGCAGATTGCGGCCATGCAGGCGGCAACCCAGGATTCAGTGGCGGCGATCCAGGATATCAGCTCCACCATCGGACGCATATCCGATATCGCCAAGACCATTTCTTCCGCGGTCGAGGAGCAAAGCGTCACCACCGGCGACATCGCCAGCAATGTGGCAAACGCCATTCAGACGACGTCGCGGGTTGCGACCAGCATCGGCGAGGTCCATCGCGCCGCCGGCGAAACCGGCTCCGCCTCCGGCGACGTGCTGCAATCCGCGCGCCTGCTCTCCAACGAAGGCAGCAAGCTCAAGGCGGAGGTCGAGAAGTTCCTCGCCACCGTGCGCGCCGCCTAAAGGATTTGATTGAGAAAGATTCTCGTCCGCTCGTGCTGCGGACAGGAGAAAAAGGCTTCCGGCGCGTTTATCTCGATGATCTGGCCGTCGTCCATGAAGACGACGCGATTGGCTACTTCGCGGGCAAAACCCATTTCGTGGCTCACCACGATCATGGTCATGCCGTCGCGCGCAAGCTCTACCATCGTATCCAGCACCTCCTTGACCATTTCGGGGTCGAGGGCCGATGTCGGTTCGTCGAACAGCATGATTTTCGGGTTCATGCACAGCGCCCGCGCGATCGCCACGCGCTGCTGCTGGCCGCCCGATAACTGGCCGGGATATTTGCCCGCCTGCTCCGGAATGCGCACGCGCGCAAGATACTGCATGGCGATTTCCTCGGCGTCCTTCTTACGAATGTGCCGCACCCAGATAAGTGCGAGCGCGCAGTTCTCCAGCACTGTCAGGTGCGGAAACAAATTGAATTGCTGGAACACCATGCCGACCTCGCGGCGGATTTCGTCGATGTTCTTCAGATCGTCCGTCACCTCGACGCCGTCAACGACGATGCGGCCGCGCTGATGTTTCTCCAGGCGGTTGATGCAGCGGATCAGCGTGGATTTGCCGGAGCCCGAGGGACCGCAGATCACAATACGCTCGCCGCGCATGACGGTGAGATTGACGTCCTTGAGCGCGTGGAAAGCGCCGTACCATTTGTGCACGCCGGTCATTTCGACGGCGGCTGCGCTGCGATCGTTCATTCCGCGCCTCGGGGATAGCCGGTACGCAAGTGGCGTTCGACGAACAACGAATAGCGCGACATGCCGAAGCAGAAGGCGAAATAGATAAGGCCCGCAAAGGCAAAGCCGGTGAACAGCGTGGCCGGGCTCGCCCAATTGGGATCGGCGAAGGCCGCGCGCAATTGGCCGAGCAGATCGAAGATCGCCACCGTCAGCACCAGCGTGGTGTCCTTGAACAGGCCGATGAAGATATTGACGATGCCGGGAATGACGACACGCAGCGCCTGCGGCAGGATCACGAGGCCCATCGTGCGCCAATAGCCGAGACCGAGCGCCGCGGCCGCCTCATATTGCGCGCGCGGGATCGCCTGCAAGCCGCCGCGCACCACCTCCGCCATATAGGCCGAAGCGAAGAGCGCGATGCCGACAAGCACACGCAACAGCGCATCGATGCTCCAGCCCGGAGGCAGAAACAACGGCAGCATATAGGTCGCGAAGAACAGGACCGCGACCAAAGGCACGCCGCGCCAGAATTCGATGAAGATCACAGCCGCCGCCTGCACCACGGGCATCGCCGATCGCCGCGCCAGCGCCAGCAGGACGCCGAGCGGCAGCGAGACGATCATTCCCGTGAAGGCGACGACCAAGGTGATCAGCAATCCGCCCCATAGCCGGGTCTCCACATGAGCAAGGCCGAACACGCCGCCCACCAGAAGAAGAAACGCGGCAATCGGATACAGCCCGAAAAAGACGAGTGAATTGAGGGCTTTATACGGAAGACGCGGGATCAGCAGCGGCAGCAGCAGACCCGCGCCGAGCAGGAAAGTCAGGTCCACCCGCCAGCGCTCACTCGCGGGATAAAAGCCAT
>JBBDNZ010000175.1:0-13282 GCA_040877285.1 Xanthobacteraceae bacterium | reverse complement strand
GCTCGAACGTCTGACGCTCAGCTAGCGTGTCGCCGTACTGCAAATCGATGGCGCGAATTCCAGGCAGCCGAAGCAGGGCTTCGAAGTCGCGCAACAGCGCGGTCTTGAATTTTCCGACTCTTGGGTTCTGGCTTATCCACGACACGCCCATCACCACCTTGCCCGTATTTGAAAGACGCCGGCGCAGGCTTGCCGTCATCTCAGGATCGGCCTTCAAAAAGCCGCCCGCGCGCTGAGGAAAGGATTCGAGGCTTGGGCGCAGAAAAATTCCCAGGCTGGCCAGCCCCACCTGCGCCTTGACATCGGCTTCGTCGAACTTCTCGCCAAAGCCGATGGCGCGCACCTTGGCAAATGACCGCTCGAACAGCGGTATAAGACGCGGCTCGATTTCCACCAGGATGGATTGAGCACGGCTGGCCAGATCGGGCAGCATGCTGGCGTATAGAATCTGGTCGCCAAGTCCCTGCTCGCCCCAGACCAGGAGCGTTCCATCGACCTGCCTTCCAGTCCACGATGGTTGAGGAAGGAATCGCCGCGCACAGGCGTTGACCGGCAAGTTCGACCGCGATTTCGGCAGTTTCCATCGCCACTCGTACTCCTTCCAGCCCTCGGCAAATTTGCAAACGGCGAGCAGCCCCAGGGCCAGGTTCCAGTGACCTTCCGGTTGATCGGGCCGAAGCGCCAGCGCGCGCTCGAAACATGGCACGGCTTCCTCGTAGCGGTTGAGTGCCTGGAGGGTGTTGCCGCGATTGGTCAGCGCATCGGCATTGTCGGGGTTGATGGCCAAGGAGCGGTCGTAGCTCTCTAACGCTTCCTGATGACGATCGAGCCAAGTTAGCGCTTGTCCGCGATTGTAAAGAGCGTCGGCGAATTCGGGCTTAAGGGCGAGCGCGCGGTCGTAAATCGCCAGCGCTTCTTCGTAGCGGCCCATCGCGCTTAATGTATTGCCACGGTTGTTGAGGACATCGGCATTATCGGGTCTCAGCGCCGATGCTTTGTCGAAACTCGCAAGCGCCTCGTCGTAACGCTTCATTTCCGAAAGCACGCTGCCACGGTTATTCAAGGCTTCGGCAAAATCAGGGCGGATACTCAGCGCCTTGTCATAGCTCGCAAGCGCTTCCTGGTGGCGCTTGAGCGTCTGCAGCGCACGGCCGCGACCATAGAGAGCATCGGCATAGTCCGGCCGCAGCGCCAGTGCCCGGTCGTAGGACGCGAGCGCCTCCTCATGCCGCCCAAGTCCCGAAAGCACATTGCCCCGGGAGAGGAAAACTTCGGCATAGGCCGGATCGATGGCCACAATGCGCTCGAAACAGGCGAGGGCTTCCGCATAGCGCTGCAATGCTCCCAGTGCATTGCCGCGGCCGAAAAGCGCCTCTACATCGTCCGGTCTTAGCGCCAGCGCGCGCTCGAAGCTGGCGAGAGCCTCCGCATAGCGGCCCAGCTGCGCCAATACATTGCCGCGGGCGTGCAGTGCCTCGGGATACTTGGGCTGGATCTCCAGCGCACGATCGAAACTCGCAAGCGCCTGCGCGTAGCGCTGCGCTTGGTAAAGCGCCTGCCCATAATTCGCATGCGCCCGCGGTGACTGCGGATTGATTTTCAGAGCGGCGGCGATCAGATTCAACGCCTCGTCGTAGCGGCCTTGCTCGAGCCGGACCACTCCCAGCATATGCAGCACGTCGAAATGATCAGGCTGCGCTTGCAGGATCTGCGTATAGAGCTGCTCGGCTTGCGCCAACTGACCTCTTTGATGAAACCCAAGCGCCTGCTCCAGCAATTGCACATTCATCGGCATCTCCAGCCAAATTTCGATCGAGCCGTCAACCAGAGGGTTTTCGGGAACAAGCGGTGGACGCTTTGACAAACACTCATGCTGATCGGTCGATCATTGCGGCCCCATTTTTCTCAGCCGCGCGCCGCCTCGGCAAGTACGCCGAAGACGGAAAAGACCAGAGGCTTGCGCTCCAGATTAAAGGTTTTTGTTTCGCTCGCGGCGCGATTCACCTTTTCCCACGCCTCCGCGAGCCGGGCCGGTTGCCGGCCTTCCCGCAGCCCGGAGGCGATGCGCGCCGAGAGCCACCCATTGATGGTGTCGATGAAGGCCTCCAGTGTCTCAGGATCCGTCCCGGCAATTGCATCCCCCAGCGCATGCAGCGCCTTGGGATCGGCGTCGGGCAGTCTATCGAGAAGTTCCATGAGGCGTTGGCGCAGGTCTAGGGTTGGTCCGTCGAGCATGCCGATCGCGCGGCCCACGCTGCCTTCGGCAAGACGTGCGGCCTGCATCACCTCGGCATCGCCGGCATCGCGGCCGAGCGCCGCCGCCGCCGCCCGCGCCACGTCGGCGTCGGACAGCGGGCGCAAGTTCAGCACCCGGCAGCGCGAGCGGATCGTCGCCGGAACCGTGCCCCGCGCATGGCTGACCAGCAAAAGCAGGGCGCGCGGCGGCGGCTCTTCCACCACCTTGAGCAGCGCGTTCATGCCGGCGGCGTTGAGTTCATCGACGGAATCGACAATGGCGACGCGCCAGCCCCCCTCGCCTGCGGTCGAACCGAAAAACGACACCGAGCGGCGCACGTCGTCCACCGCAATGTCTTGGCGAAGCTTGCCCCGCTCGCCGATTGTGCGCTCCAAAACGAGCAAATCGCCCTGCCCCTGCGACGCCACGCGCCGCGCCACTCTATGTTCAGGATCGACTGCGAGCGAAGCCGCGGCTTTCACCGCGGCGTCGTGCGGATCGGGATGCGCCAACACGAAGCGCGCCATGCGATAGGCGAGCGTGGCTTTGCCAATGCCGCGCGGACCGCCGATCAGCCAGGCATGGGGAATGCGGCTGCCGCGGTAGGCGTCGAGAAGCGCCCGCTCCGCCTCCGCATGGCCGAACAGTTCTTGCGTCGCGCGCGGATGCGCCGCCTCGACCGGCCCTTCGTCGTCGGCGTCGGTCATGGCGTAGCCCCGCCGATCCCGAGCGCGGCGGCCGCGGGGTGCAGCCGCTCCTCGACGATCCGCCAGATTTGATTGGCAACTTGCTCGCGCGGCGCCGTGGCGTCGATCAGCACGCAACGCTCGCTTTCGCCGAGCGCAAGGTCGCGGTAGGCCGCCCGCAGCTTTTCGTGAAATTCCAGCGTCTCGCTCTCGAAGCGGTCGGCACCTGCGTCTCCGCGGCGCTTGAGCGCGCGCGCAAGGCCAAGCTCCGCAGGCAGGTCAAGCACGAAGGTCAAATCCGGCTTGGTTTCGCCGACGGCGATCCGCTCAAGACCCTCGATCAGGCGCTGGTCCACTTCGCCGACAATGCCCTGGTACACTCGCGTGGAATCGGCGAAGCGATCGGACACCACCCAGGTGCCGCGTTCCAGCGCGGGCCGGATGGTCGCGCTCACGTGGTCACTGCGCGCGGACGCGAACAGGATGGCTTCGGCCTCCGGTCCAAGCGGCTTGGCCGCTCCCGACAGGATGACGTGGCGAATAATTTCCGCCCCCGGCGAGCCGCCTGGCTCGCGGGTCACCAAGGCGTCAATCCCGGCGGCGTTGAGACGCTGCGCGAGCAGCGTCGCATGGGTTGACTTGCCGCTTCCTTCGCCGCCTTCGAAGGTGATGAAGCGTCCACGCATTCCATGTCTCGCAGTCCGCTTTATAGGCGCTCGGCGCCGGCGCGGAATAGAGCAATCACCGATTCGGCGACGGCGTCAAAGGCACGCTGGGTCAGCGTACCCTTGCCAATGTCCCCGTCGGTGCGCAAAGGAACTTCGAGCACGACGGCGTCGCCGCGCCATACCTTGAGAACGCCGGCAAGTTCGCCCGATTTCACCGGCGCCGGCAAAGGGCCGGTATAGATCACGCGCGCGATGATGCGCTCATTGACGTGGCGAGGCACCATCAGCCGGATTTCCCCGGATCCCACCAAGCGCACGTAGCCTTTTTCCCCGCCATAGACCTTGGCCTCGCCGACCGTTTGGCCTTCCGCGAACAGAATGCGGGATTCAAAATTACGGAATCCCCATTCGAGCAGACGGCGCGCCTCGTCCGCGCGTTCCTTGTCGCTTTTCGCGCCCATGACCACGGCGATCAGTCGAAGCCCAAGTTGGTCGGTTGAAGCGATCAGATTGTAGCCGGCCTCCTTGGTGAAGCCGGTTTTCAGGCCGTCGGCGCCCCAGGCCAGCAAGGGATTGCGATTAAATTGCCGGATTTTGTTCCAGGTAAATTCGCGCTCGCCGTAAATCTTATAATAGTCGGGATAGTTCAGAATGACGTGATGGGCGAGCTTGGCCATGTCGCGCGCCGTCACTTTCATGTCGGGCGAATGCAGGCCGGTCGCATTGGTGAAAATGGATTGGGTCAGCCCGATGTCGCGCGCGCGCTTGGTCATCATGACGCCGAAAGCGGCTTCGTTACCGCCCAGCGCTTCCGCCATCGCGATGGCGGCATCGTTGCCGGACTGAATGATGATGCCGCGTAACAGGTCCTCGACCCGGACCTTGCTGTGGATTTCCGCAAACATGCTGGACGTGCGCGACGGCGCGCCCCCCTTCCGCCAAGCGTTTTCGCTGATGATCGCCAGGTCGTCGAGCGTGATGTGGCCTTGCTTAAGCTCATTGAAGATGACTTCCGCGGTCATCAGCTTGGTCAGACTGGCGGGATAAATGAGTTCGTCCGCGTCGCGCTCGAACAGAACGCTGCCGCTTTTACCGTCGATCAGAATCGCGTGTGGCGCGTTGGTCTGAAAGCCGCCGTCGTCGCGCCGCTGCGCCGAGGCTTGGCCGGTGGCAACCGTGAACAAGACGGTGGCGGCAAAGAACAACCGGGAAGCCCGCTGTATATCGGCGGCACTGCGCAAGAGCGCTCCGATCTGCGCCAAAATAGACTTCCCGGCGAAAGGCACGGTGCTTACGCCCCTCCTTCGAGGCCGTTTGCTTGAACCGATCAATCTCTAACGATGCGAGGTTGTTGGCGTCAATAAAGACCGCGGCCGCTTATGAACGCCGCCGGCGCATGATAGCCGGTCGGAGCGAAGGCCGAAACAGGCGAAAGGTCCGGCGTCGAAAGGCTTGCGGCCGCCGCGGCGCCGGATGGTTTGAGCGGGGCCTGTGCGGGAATTTGCCCCAACGTAGTGGGCTGTTTGCGGGGCGCAACGAGGGCTTTTTCCCCCACCACAGTCCTATCCGGCGAAGAAGCCTCCGGCAGGAAGGGCTTGGCCGAAGCCACCCGGACCACCGAGGGGGGCGGCGCCAATTCACCCTCGCGCAGCGTAGCGACAAGCTGCCGGTCGTCCGAGCCCTCAAGCGGCGCGCGTCCGACGTATTCGACCCGTACCCTGGCTAGGCCGCGGTCATAGAAGCCCAGGAGCTGAGCCGACTTGACCGATAAATCGATGACGCGACTTTCAGCATAGGGGCCGCGATCGTTCACGCGAACGATCAGCGAGCGTTTGTTGGCGAGGTTGGTCACCCGTACGTAGCTCGGTATCGGCAGCGTGGGATGCGCCGCCGAGATTGAGTGCATATCGAAGACTTCGCCGTTGGCCGTCAGCCGGCCATGAAAATCCGCGCCATACCAGGAAGCGATGCCATCGGCGCGATAGTTGGCGTCTTCCTCCGGCACATAGGTGCGGCCGGCTATGACATAAGGCTTGCCGACCCGATAGGTTCCGCCGCCCTTCGGAATGGGTTTCCCCGCATCGACGATGCGCGGGCTCGACGCGACGCCATATTTTGGATCGGACTTGCTGGAGAATTTGCCGGACGAACAATGCGCAAGCGCCAGACAGCCGAGCGCGATCGCACCCGTGCGCGCGATCGCCAAAATGCCCTCCCCATGCGGCAAACGCCCCATTCGTACGGCACCCCCCCATCCACCCTTCCGGCCGAACAGCCGCGGTGGTTCACGAACACACCCGATGCGGAAAGACAGTCGCGCCGGAATTTAATTTATTGACGCGGCCCACCCTAATTATTCGGAAAGATAACGCGGTCCGCCTGCGGCAAAAATGTGACAACGCAACCTTGGTAAACGGTTGGTTCCCAAAAAAACTGCGGCCGCCGTTGTGCGCGGCGGCCGAAGACATTTGTTTTGGCCCGATCTAATGGAGCTTCGTCACACCGTCGGAATGAATTTCAAGACCGGGAACCAGGTCCCAAGGAGGGTAGCCGGCCACGGCACCGTCATGATCTGATCGAAGACGAAGTAGATGAAGACCACCAGGATCAGCGCGTAAGGGATGATAAGGCGCCAGGGTTCCGGCCCTTCGACGCGCATGAATACGACGACGAACAAGAAGGCGGTCGGGATAATTCCCATAATCGCCATCGACGCCATGAAGGCGGCAAGATAGACGAAGAATAATATGCCGCGCCTGATGATCGTCTCCACGGGAAGGTGAGCGGTGTCCGAGGTCATATCCATGTGAATTTTCTGTTCGATCTCGTGTTCCACCTGCTCGGCTGCGCTTTCCGTTTTCACATTATCTGGCTTGCGGCACATGTCGTTGAACAAACTGATCGACACCGCGACTAAAGCGATACTGCCGACGATGATCGGAACGATCCTTGCCTTGAAGCCCCAGTCCGACGCCACCACGATGCCCGCAACGATCGCGGCAAGCACGAAGATGGTGAACAACTGCACGGGATGGAAGCGCGGCGACCCAAATCCTTTCAGCATCTTGCCGACGCCGCCGTGGATGCGAATATCCTGGAGCAATGGCCGGATCAATCCAAAGATCGCCATCAAGAACAACAGCGCAACGATAGGACGCGCCAGCCAGCTTAGGCCGTAGCGTTCGATCGAGATGAACATGTAGCGTTCGATGGTGTCGCCCAGGACGAAGCCCAGGACGAGCGGCGGCCGCGGCCACTTGAACTGCTTCATCAGCCAGCCGATGACGCCGAAGAGCAGCAGGCTGTAGAGGTCGCCCCAGTCGCGCGAGGATTCAAACGAGCCGATGTAAACGACGCCAAGCACGGCGGGCAGGATCAGCGTGTAACGCATCGTCGCCAGCTTGGCGAATTGCGGACTGAACGCATAACACAGGCCGGCGCCGAGAATGTTCGCGGCCGCAACCGACCACACCATCGTATAGGTGATATCGAGATTCTTGTGCAGCATATCGGGACCCGGAACGAGTCCGTGCATCAGGAAAGCGCCCAGCAGCACGGCCATGCTGGCGCTGCCGGGAACGCCAAAGGCGATGGTCGGAACCAGCGCGCCGCCTTCTTTCGCGTTGTTGGCGCTTTCCGAGGCGATGACGCCGCGCACGTCGCCTCTGCCGAAGGTCAGAGACGCGCCCTTTTCGGTTTTCAGCGCGTGGCCGTAAGCCAGCCAGTCGATGACCGCCGAACCGAGGCCCGGAATGGCGCCGATGGCGGCACCGATCCAGGAACAGCGCAAGACCAGCCAAAGATTATTGTAGCAATCTTTCACGCCCTGCCATTGACCCTTGTAGACGTCGGTTTTTTCCGCCCCGGCAGCGATGGCGACCCGGCTGATGAGCAGATCGCAAAGCTCCGGCAACGCGAAGACGCCGAGCAGCATCGGCACCAGCGGCAGGCCGTCCCACAGATAGAGGCTGTCGAAGGTCCAGCGCAGCGTGCCGGTCTGCGGATCCGAGCCGATCATCGCGAGCATGATGCCGGCCGCGCCCGCGGTCAGACCGCGCAGCGGCGCGTTGCCCGATAAAATCGCGACCATGGATATGCCCAGGATCGAAAAGGCGAGAAGCTCCGGCGATCCGAGATAAAGCATCACGGGACGCAAAATCGGGATGGTCACCGCCAGCAGTAATGCGCCGAAAATGCCGCCCATGAGCGAGGACATGTAGGCCGCGCTGAGCGCGCGCCCCGCCTCTCCCTTCTTGGCCATCGGAAATCCGTCGAGCACCGTGGCCGCCGAGCCCGCGCCGCCGGGGACGCCGAACAGGATCGCCGGGATCGGATCGCCCGTGGCCGTCGTTGCGCCGAGGCCAAGGAGCAACGCGAACGCCGCGTACGGGTCCATCGCGTAGGTGAACGGCAAAAGCATCGCCGTGCCGGCAATGCCGCCGATGCCGGGAATGATGCCGAGCACCAGCCCCATGACGACGCCGAGGCCGAGGAACATAAGACGGTGCGGCTCCGACAACAGCGAAAGAGCATTGCCCGCCGCGTTCCACATAAAGGCCGCTTCTGACGCAAAACTTTCCATGACCCTTCGATCCTTACTTCGACATAACAGTTAGGCGACCGCGGCCTCAAGCATTGCGCCAGAACGCGCGCAGGCAGTCACGCAGCAATGGGAGCGGACATCGGCGCCCCCCGTCGCGTTCTGATTGTTTTCGAGCTGGCTTGGATTCCCCTAAAGAACTCTGCCGAAATCACCGCGGCAGCGGTGCCTTATCCCCCACATTCTTGCCGCTTTTAGCCCATGTTTCACCGTCGCGCAAAAAAAATCAAATAAAAGTCGCGCACGATTGAGTTAGATACGTTGACGCTACGGCAATAGCGGCTTTAGACAGGCTTCGCCGCAAGCAAGCGCCGGCATGCGCCCGCGGGCCCCATGGCATTCAAAATAGCAAACCGTTTCATATAGTTGGAAGGGTGGCCGAGTGGTTTAAGGCAGCGGTCTTGAAAACCGCCAGGGGTGCAAGCCCCTCGTGAGTTCGAATCTCACCCCTTCCGCCAACCTCTCCACCGGGGCTGGCTCCCCTTCGCCGCCACAATTGGCCGCACGATTGCGGGTTGCGGTTCCATCGCTGCGCCTCCCCTTCCCGTTGCAAGCTCCAGCCGTCGGCGCGGGGCCGGCATTGGCGGCGTTATCAGCCTTGAACTTGCCGTCGAACGCAGATAGCCCCTTGCCGCATGCAGGCAGAAAAAACCACGGAACGCGCCGCGCCGGCGCCGAAGGTGAGCTTCGTCTCCCTCGGCTGCCCCAAGGCGCTGGTGGATTCCGAACGCATCATCACGCGGCTGCGCGCGGAGGGCTACGAATTGTCGCGCCAGCACGCGGGCGCCGACGTGGTGGTGGTCAATACCTGCGGCTTTCTCGATAGCGCCAAGGCGGAGTCGCTTGCCTCCATCGGCGAGGCCCTGGCAGCAAACGGCAAGGTCATTGTCACCGGTTGCATGGGCGCGGAGCCGGAGAGCATCACCGAACGCTATCCTGCCGTCTTCGCCGTCACCGGACCCCAGCAATACGAAAGCGTCGTGGCGGCAGTGCATCGGGCAGTCCCGCCTCAACACGACCGCTTTCTCGATCTGGTGCCGCCGGAGGGCATCAAGCTCACCCCGCGGCACTATGCTTATCTCAAGATTTCAGAGGGTTGCAACAATCGTTGCACTTTTTGCATTATCCCCAAATTGCGCGGCGACCTCATGTCGCGCCCGGCCGCCGATGTATTGCGCGAGGCCGAACGCCTGGTTGCCGCCGGGGTCAAGGAACTGCTGGTCATCTCCCAGGATACTTCGGCTTATGGCCTGGACATCAACTACGCCGAAAGCGCGTGGAAGGAGCGCCAAGTTCGAGCCAAGTTCCTCGATCTAGCGCGCGAATTGGGCGAGCTCGGCGCCTGGGTGCGGCTGCATTACGTCTACCCATATCCGCACGTGGACGAAGTCATCGCCTTGATGGCGGCGGGCAAGGTGCTGCCCTACCTCGACATTCCCTTCCAGCATGCGAGCCCGGACGTGCTCAAACGCATGAAACGGCCCGCGGCACAGGAAAAAACCCTCGAACGCATCACGCGCTGGCGCCAGATCTGTCCGCAGCTCACGATCCGTTCGACCTTCATCGTCGGCTTTCCCGGCGAGACCAAGAAAGATTTCGAATTTCTGCTCGATTGGCTGGATGAGGCCTCGCTCGATCGCGTGGGCTGCTTCCGCTATGAGCCGGTGAAAGGCGCGGTCGCCAACGACATGGCCGAGCTTGTGCCCGATGAAATCAAAGAGGAGCGCTGGCATCGCTTCATGCAACGTCAGCAAAAGATTTCCGCCAAACGCCTGAAGCAGAAGGTCGGAACGCGGCAGCAGGTTATCATCGATGAAGCCGGTTCGACGGTTGCCAAAGGCCGCACCAAGGGTGACGCCCCCGAGATCGACGGCACGACCTATGTCGCCAGCCGCCGGCCATTGAAAGTCGGCGAAATCGCCACGGTGAAAATCGAGCGCGCCGACGCCTACGATCTGCACGGCACGGTAGTCGGCTTCTGATCTAGAGGATCGTCGTATAGACGCGGCGGTCGGGCGGTTCCGCGAGCAACGGCAGTCCGCGCGACAATGCCTGCTGCACATGAGGCTTCGTCAGGTGGGCATCGAGCGCGGCATCGCTCGCCCAGGACTCGTACAGGACGAACTCGAGCGGGTCGCTCTTGCTCCGGAATACCTTGTAGCCATTACACCCATCTTCCGCGCGCGATTGTTGGGCAAGTTCCAGCAAAATGGGTTGGAGCTGCTCCACCGTGCTCTCTCGCGCAATCACCCGGAGCACGACCCTGGTTACCGGCGTTGCCATCCCTCACCTCTGCATTCATGCCGCCCGACGGTGACGGCATCCTAGCGGCTTTTTGCCCCGCGCTCGACGGAAGGTTAGCCGTGCCGCTTGAAATATTGCACCGCGCGCTCGTGCTGCTCCGCGGCTTTTCGCGTTCTGAACGTGCCGAGGTTCCGGCTTTTGCCGGTTTTCGGATCTTTCTTGCGCGAATAGAGCCGGTATTGGCCGGATTTCAGTTTTCGAATCATGGCGCGATCACCTTGATAACAGCGTCTGTCAGCTTCGCGAGTTCGTCCGGCGTGATCGTATATGCCGGCGTGAGATAAATCACCTTGCCGAAGGGCCGGATGAACACGCCCTCCGCCACAAAGCGGGCGCGAAGGCCGTTGAGATCGTCGATGCGGTCGAGTTCCACGACGCCGACGGCGCCCTTCACGCGCACGTCCTTGACGCCCGGCAAGCCGCGGCATTGCTCTAACTCGCGCACCATCGTGGCGGAAATCGCCGCCACCTGATCGAGCCGCGGCTCGCTTTCAAACAGATCGAGCGAAGCATTGGCCGCCGCGCAGGCCAGCGCATTGGCCATGTAGGTCGGCCCGTGCATCAGTGCGTGCTTTGGATCGTCCGACCAAAAGGCATCGAACACTTTCTTTCGCGCGACCGTGGCCGCCAATGGCAGCGTGCCGCCGGTCAGCGCCTTGGACAGTGTGATAATATCCGGCACGACGCCCGCCGCCTCGCAGGCGAACATGGTGCCGGTGCGGCCGAAGCCGGTGAAAATCTCATCGAAGATCAGCAGTAGATCGTAACGGTCGGCCGCCTGCCGCAGCAGCCGCAGCACCGCTGCATCGTGGAATTTCATGCCGCCCGCGCCCTGCGCCAGCGGTTCGACGATGATCGCCGCTATTTCGTCGGCGTAACCCTCGATCACGCCGTCGAATGTGTTGCTGCTCGATTCGTCGCGCGGCAAGTCGAGAATGAAATGCTCCGGCAGCACGTCGCGGAAGAGCGCGTGCATCCCCTCCTCCGGATCGCAGACCGACATGGCGCCCATGGTGTCGCCGTGATAGCCGCCCCTAAAGGCGACGAATTTGCTGCGCCCGCGCACGCCGCGATTGCGCCAATATTGCACCGCCATCTTCATGGCGATCTCGACCGAGACGGACCCGGATTCGGAAAAAAACACGCGCTCGAGGTCGCCGGGCAGCATGGTGCAAAGCCGCTGCGCCAGCGTCAGGGCCTGTTCATGGGCCAAGCCGCCGAACATGACATGCGGCATCAGCGCGAGCTGACGCTCCACGGCCTGACGGATGTGAGGGTGGTTATAGCCGTGACAGGCGGTCCACCACGACGCCATGCCGTCGATCAGCTCGCGCCCGTCGGCGAGCACGATGCGGCTTCCTTGCGTGCGCACGACCGGCAGCGGCGGGCTTTCCGTCTTCATCTGCGCATAAGGCAGCCAGACGTGCCCGAACCCTTTGGCGAGCCATTCCGGCCCGCGAAGGCCGCCTTTGGGCTTGCTGCCGCTCATTCGATATTTTGCTCCAAATCGGAAGCCAAAAGATGATACCAAGCCTTAGGATTTTTCGTCCGCGTCATACGCGAACGGGCCGAATATGTCTTCTCTCGATCAATTCGCCAGCGACAAGCTTGCCCAACTGGACCGCGCCCATCTGCGCCGCACGCTGGTGGAAACCGCCCGCGAGGACGGCGTTTGGGTGACGCGCGGCGGCCGCCGGCTCTTGTCCTTCTGCTGCAACGACTATCTCAATCTGACCCATCACCCCGCCGTCAAGAAAGCCGCCGTCGCGGCCATCCAGCGTTACGGGGCGGGATCGGGCGCCTCGCGCCTGGTGACCGGCAATCATCCGCTTTTCGCCGACCTTGAAGCGCGCCTGGCGCGCCTGAAGGGCACGCAGGCGGCCTGCGTCTTCGGCTCCGGCTATCTGGCCAATACCGGGATTATCCCCACCTTCATCGGCCGCGACGATCTTTTGCTGATTGACGAATTGGCGCATGCCTGCCTGTGGGCCGGAGCGCAGCTGACGCGCGGCAAAGTTCTCCAATTCCGCCACAACGATGTCGCCCATGCCGAAGCTCTGCTGGCGGAGCATCGCGCCCAGCATCCGCACGCCATGATCGCCACCGATGGCGTTTTTTCCATGGACGGCGATCTCGCGCCGCTGAAGGAGTTGGCGGAGCTTGCCCGGCGCCACGACGCCTGGCTGATTTCCGACGATGCTCACGGCATCGGCGTGCTTGGCGGCGGACGCGGCACGAGCTTTCACCACGGCGAAAAGCTCGATATCCCCTTGCAGATGGGCACGCTGTCGAAGGCGATCGGCGGCTATGGCGGCTATCTTTGCGCCTCGCAGCCGGCCATCGACCTGATCCGCAACCGCGCGCGCACTTTGATCTATTCGACCGGCCTGCCGCCCGCGGCCGTGGCGGCGGCCATTGCCGCCCTTGACGTTATCGAACGCGAGCCGCACCTGGCTGCGCTGCCGGTGGCAAAAGCCAAGGCTTTCACCCGCCGCGCGGGCTTGCCGGAGGCCGCAAGCACGATCGTGCCGGTCATCGTCGGCGGCGAAGAACGCGCCTTGGCTGCCTCGCGTTCGCTGGAGGAGGAAGGATTTTTGGTCGTCGCTATCCGTCCTCCGACCGTTGCGCCGGGCACGGCGCGTCTGCGCTTGACCTTTTGCGCCGCGCATCCCGATGACGAGATCGAGCGCCTCGCCGACATCGTCCGCACCCGCGTCTTGGGCAACTGACCCGTGTTTTTCTGGGCAACGCTTTTTAATTTTACCTCCCCCCTCGCGGGGGAGGTCGC
>JBBDNZ010000174.1:0-13356 GCA_040877285.1 Xanthobacteraceae bacterium | reverse complement strand
GCCCCGCTCTCGATAGCCCGGAGCAAAACCTCGGCGTCTGCGGCACGGCCGAGTTTCAGAATCGGGAGCGAGTGGGAAAGCTTGGCGTCGCGGCGTGTGCGAGAATAGCGGAAATAACGATAGGCAACGCGTGGCCCCCCGAGAAAGGCCATCTGCAGGAGCCAATAAAGCGCGATGGTGATCTTGCCGAAGAAGAAGGTGCCGTAGAACCCCGGCGTTACCAGGATGTAGTCGAGCACAAGCAATGACAGCGCCAGAACCGTCGACGCGCGGAAGATATTTTGCAGATCGGGCAGCGAGGCAAAACGCCATTTCGCTTTATAGAGACCAAATATGAAATAGACGACGGCCGCATAGACAACGAAGGGCGGAATAACGACGAGAAGGCCATCCAGCCGGGAAGCCAAGCCTGGAGCCTCGAACCGGACATAGAAGCTGGCAAGAAGAGCGGCCGCCGTGGCAAGCAGGTCGTGCGCCACGATCAACAGCTGGCGCTTCGTCAGTTTTGGAGATTGAATCATTGTCTAAGTCGCAGCAGCAGAGACTTTCCTTCCTACTTCATATCGGCCTTTGCGGCTGTGCGCCACCCTGCATCGAATCTATTGTCTCGGGCTCGGGCACCGGCGGCTGTTCCGGCGGCAACTCTTGCCGCGTACCTGCCCTGCCCCGCAAGATTACGCCCCCGGCAACACCCACGCCGAACACATAGAGCCAGCCTTGAGTGAAATCGAATAGATGCGAGTTGAACAGCGAGCTGACGATATTCTGTACCACGACAAGAGTGCCGATCCAGGCGATTAGCCCCGGTTGGTGGAACAGCAGAAGATGCGAGAGCCACATGGCAAGAAGAAGCGATATCCCCAGAAACCCGAGTTGGATCCCCACCGCCAAAACTTGATTATGTGGATTATCGAACGGCAGCGCCCATAAGCCCTCCTGGCCCACCGCGGCCTTTTCAAACATATGTCTGATCGACCCCGTACCGTGGCCGGTCATAGGCGCTTCGGCGATGAAGCCGAGCGATTTCTTCCAGAAGTCGAGGCGCAGACCCGCGGAAGTGAAATCCTTGTTGACTTGATAAGCTTCGACTTCGTACGCCAGATTGGTCACCCGTTCCCGCAGATAGGGCGAAGACATCCATACGATGGCTCCCGACACGATCCCCACCGCGAGAACTCCAATGGCTCCCTTCCAGCTGAATTGCCGCACACCGAACATCATAAGGAGTACCGGTATCGTCACGAACGCGGTGCGGCCGCTCACAACATACAAAACATCGAATAGAAAGACGCTCGATAGCAGCAACCAGGCAATTGCGGCTTTGCGCCGGCCAGCCCGGAAAAAATCAAATGCCATATAGGCTGCCGCAAATGCGCACAGCACAAATTCGCCGCTCTGCGCGATATAGTCTTTAACCGGAACGCCATAGGACTTGCTTTCCACGAGCTCTGGCCACATGGCATGTGCCAGCGAAAAAGCCAGCAATACGACGCAGGATGCGAAGAATGCGCCAAGCACAATCAAACCCCGGTCGGATTTGCGGAATTGTACAAACAGAAGCGGAATGACCAGAAATTTTGCGAATGGTTTGAGACCGCCGAAGGCCGCGATCCAAGAGACCTCCGACCACAGCATCCCCAAGGCAGCCAGCGCGACCAGGATCACCGGCAGGCCTCCCGCTAGCGTCGTGAGTTCGCGACGCAGTGCATCAAGTTGGAGCGTCGGTAAAAGAGCCAGCAGCCAGACCACCAAAAAAACGCCAGTGGCCGACGTCGACCAGGGCAGCGACGCCGCAACAGCGACGGCGAGCCAATCGGCGCTGCGCACGAAACGCGCCCGATCGAATTTCATGGCCGCCGATATGCTCATCGTCGCCTAGCCGTGCTCCCTGACCGGCGCGGCCGGTACCGTTCGAAGCGACGACAGGCCGCAGCTCGCTCTTGTGCGCCGGTCCGTCAAGCTCCGCTCCAGATAGCGATCGTTTTCCAGCAACCGCGAACGATCGGCCTCGGGGTGCCAGAGATGCAACACCCCGGTGGTGAATTCGCCGTCCTTACGGCGGACACCCGCATGCAGCAGCCGTACCAGAAAATCGGAATCCTCCCGCCCCCAACCGCTGAAAGCGGCATCGAATCCGTCCACCCGCTCAAGATCGGAGCGCCAGACGGCAAGGTTGCAGGAGCGCGCACCGCGCCAGGCATGCGGCTTCAATTTGCGCAGCGGCCCGAGCGGAAGCGACAGCAGGGGCGCCAGCCGGTTGATCGCGCCGCGCACGCGCTGGCGCAGCCACATGCCGAGACTCCAGCGTTCCGGCTCCAGGCCATCGCGCAGCACGGCCACCGTCAGCGCCTGCGACATCAGCACACGGTTGCCGGTGACAAACCATCCGCGCTCCGCAAGCCGGCGATGAGCGGCGATGAAATCCGGCCGCGGGATGCAGTCGCCGTCGAGGAAAATGCAATAGGTGCCATGCGCGGCGAGGATCGCGCGGTTGCGGATTTCGGCGGCGCGAAACCCGCGGTCATCGTGCCAGACATGAGCGAGGCTGAACGGAACTTTTTTCTTCCAGGCTTCCACGATCTCGGCAGTACGCGGCGCGGAGCCATCATCGGCTACCACGACTTCGAAATCCTTGTCCGTCTGCCGCGTCAGCGCGCGCAGCACCGCAGCGAGCGCGTCTTCGCGATTATAGGTCGTGACGATGACAGAGATCGGCTCAGCCATCGCGCCGCCCTTTCAGCCACGCCTTCATGTAACGGTAGTACGTGCCCTCGGCATTGGCCACCGCCAGCAGAAAACCCTCGCGTCCATCCAAAAAACCCCCGCGGAAGAAATAAGTCCGCAGGAAAGTCCAAAACCCGTGCAGGATGCCGCTCATGAAGGACACGCGGCGTCCCGATGTCCCCAGCATATCGGCGCCAGCGGTGGAATAGCGGTCCATGCGCGAGAGCGCGTCCTCCAGCCGCGCGACCGGGAAATGCAGTAGCGGCTCGCGCAAGCGCGCTATTTTTCCCTCGCAGATGACGCGTTCATGCACCGCCGCGTCGGAGAAACGCGCTTTGCCGCGCCGGAACAGCCGCAGCACATAATCGGGATACCAGCCGGAAAAGCGCATCGGCCGCCCGCAAAAACTCGAGCGCCGCGGCATTTCGTAGCCGTCGGCGCGGCCGTCGGCAATAGCTCGCTGGATCTCCTCGGCCAGCGCCGCGCTCACGCGCTCGTCCGCGTCGATGGACAGCACCCAATCGCCCTTGGCCTGCGACAAGGCCAAATTCTTCTGCGGCCCGAAGCCCCGCCACTCCGGCGCGGCGACGACCTGCGCGCCCTTGTTCTGCGCGATCCGCACCGTGTCGTCGGCGCTGCCGCCGTCCACCATAATGCGCTCGTCGCAGAAGGCGAGGCTATCGAGGCAATCCGCGATATTCGCGGCCTCGTTCTTGGCAATGATGATGGCGCTCAGACGCGGCACTGCGGCCTCGAATTATTCCCGGAGACGGTCATGTGAACCATTTTTTCCCTTCACGCGCCAGAGTGCGGAACGGCGGGCCACCGAAGCCGGCCGCGCAGCCGCCGCAGGAAGTCGCGCAGAATGCGGAACGGCAGGCCGAGGTAGTATTTGCGCAACATCTGCCAGCGACCGAACCAGCCCAGCGCAAAGGCGCGCTCCGGCGGCACATACCAGGCGTTCAGTCCGGTCCGGCGCACGAGCTTGTAGCCGGCCCGCCGCATGAAATGGTGCTTCGTTAGGTTGACCACGTGATCTTCCAACAGGATCAGCCGTGGCCGCCAGCGCGCGAAATCGAAGCCCGAGAGCACGTCGATCTCGTGCCCTTCCACATCGACCGACAGAAAATCGATCGGCACGGGCGCACCCGCTTCGCTCAGGAGCGAATCAAGCGTCCGCACCGGCACCTCGATCGGCGCCCCGGCCTCTACGCCCGCCACCATCAGCTTCGGATCGAAGGACGAGAACGGCCCCGCGATGTGCAGCGGCAATGTGCCGCCTTCATACCGCGGCGAGGAACAAGCAACGGCAAAAACCTTGGCCTTGCGCATCTGCCGCAGCTTTTCCGCCAAGTCCGGTTGCGGTTCGACCAGAAGTCCGCTCCAGCCCGCCTGCTCCAGGTGCCAAGTCTGCGAGCCTTGCACGGGATCGTTGGCCCCGACTTCGACAAAGAAGCCTGCCGGCCTGTTTTCGAAAAATTCGCGCACCATGCGCGTCTCGTCATCGGGCGGAAAAATCGAACGCACGCAGAGCAAACCTTTTCCGCTGTAGGGTGCTAACGCTTTGCGGCCGTGCGCGAGCGTTTCACCAATTCGGTGGTGGAAAAACCCGGAACGAGATCGACCAGCACCACCTCGCCGCCGTCGGCCTCCACTTGCTCGCGGCCGATCACCTGGTCGAGGCGGTAGTCGCCGCCCTTGATCAGCGTTTTCGGACGCACGCGGGCGATCAGTTTCAGCGGCGTATCTTCTTCGAACACGGCCACAAGATCGACGGCCTCCAGCGCCGCCAGAACTTCCGCGCGCGCATGCACGTCCTGCACGGGCCGGCCCTCGCCTTTCAGCCGTGTCACCGAGGCATCGCTGTTCAACCCCACCACCAGCCGGTCGCACAGGGCCCTGGCCTTCGTGAGAACCTTGATATGCCCGGGATGCAGCAGGTCGAAGACGCCATTGGTGAAGCCGATGCGCAAGCCTTGGCGGCGCCATTCATTGAGCCGCTCGTCGAGCTGCGACCAATCGAACAAAATCTTTTCTTCCGCGGCGAGCGTGGCCGCGGGCAAGAGGCGTCCGCGCATCTCGGCGACGGAGACGGTCGCGGTGCCGCGCTTGCTCACGGCGACGGCCGCCGCCGCATTGGCCGCGCGCATGGCGGGCTCGAACCCGGCCTTCGCCGCCAGCATGGCCGAGAGCACCGCCGCCACGGTGTCGCCCGCGCCGGAGACATCGCGCACCTTCACCGGATAGGCCGTCACATGCACCGGCCCTTGACCCGTCACCACGAGCGTCATGCCGTCCTCGCTGCGCGTGACCAGCACGGCCTTGCTTTCGACCAGCTTTGCAAGTTCCGCGGCGGCGGCCACGATTTCCGTTTCACTATCCGCACGCTTGCGCGTCGCGCCTGCGAGTTCCTGCCGGTTGGGCGTGATCAAAGTCGCGCCGCGATAGATCGAATAGTCCGTCCCCTTGGGATCGACGATGACCGGCTTGCGCGCCTTGTTGGCGGCATCGATGACGGCGCGGATGACGGGCGGCGTCAGCACGCCCTTGGCATAGTCGGACAGGATGACGGCGCCGGCGCGCGGCAACGCCTCAAGCGCATGATCGATCAGCGCCTGTTCCTTGTCCTTGGTGACGGGCTTGGCCTCTTCCCAATCCGCGCGCAGCAGATGAGTAGAGAAATGCTCGGAAACGAAACGCACCTTGCGCGTCGTCGGCCGTGAAGCGTCGGCAACAAGATGCGCCTCGATCAGCGGCTCTTCCCGCAGGGCGGAGGTTAAAGTACGTCCGGCGTCGTCCTCGCCGACCACGCCCACGAAGATGCAGCGCACCCCGAGCGAAGCCAAGTTGCGCGCCACGTTGCCCGCGCCGCCGATCGCGGTTTCGCTGCGCCGGACGGCAAGGACGGGCGCCGGCGCTTCCGGGGAAATGCGCGTCACTTCGCCATAGACGAAATCGTCCAGCATCAGGTCGCCGATGCAAAGCACCGTCTGCCCGCGAAGGTCCGCAAGTTCTTTGTCGAAGTTGAACATCGCCTCTAACGGTACCGGTCTGCGCGATCGAGAAAGCCGGTCACATATTGCTCCACGGCGGCTTCCAGCGGCGTGAACCCGGCATTGTAGCCCGCATTGCGCAGGTTATCGATTTCGGCCTGGGTGAAATACTGGTATTTGCCGCGAATGGCCGGCGGCATGTCCACATATTCAATATTCGGCGCGCGGCCCAGCGCCTTGAACATGGCAGCGATCATATCGCGAAAGCTGCGCGCCTTGCCCGTTCCGACATTAAAAATGCCGCAGACCGAGGGGGTCTCCAAAAGCCAGCGCGTCACCGCCACCGCGTCGTCCACATAGATGAAATCGCGCCGCTGCTCGCCGTCGGCAATGCCTTCCTTGTGCGACTTGAACAGCCGCACGGGCGCGCCCGCTTTGGCGTCGTCGAAAACGCGGCAGAGCACGCTCGCCATCGCCCCTTTGTGATATTCATTTGGCCCGAAGACGTTGAAGAATTTCAATCCCGCCCATTGCGGCGGTAGCTGCTCGCCTTTGGCGTGACGCTCGGCAACGGCAAGGTCGAACAGATGCTTGCTCCAGCCGTAGAGATTCATCGGCTGCAGGCGTAGCAGCGCCGAGGGCGACCAGTTGTCGGCAAAGCCTGCGGCGCCGTCGCCATAAGTGGCGGCGGACGAAGCGTAGATGAAGGGCGTGCGGGTGGCCGTGCACCAATCGAGCAGCCGCAGCGACAGGACGAAATTGGTCTGCATGACCAGATCGCCGTCGGTCGCTGTGGTGTCGGAAATCGCGCCGAGATGGATGACGCCGTCGAGCTTGCGGCCATCCAGCCAGCGGAAGAGATCGCCGGGCGGCACGAAATCCGCGAGCCGCCGCTTGGCAAGGTTCTTCCATTTGCCGTCCGACCCCAACAGGTCGTTGACGACGACATCGCCATGCCCGGCCTCGTTGAGGGCCGCCACAACGTTTGATCCGATGAACCCGGCCCCGCCGGTAACCAGCAGCATCGACGCCGTACCCCGCCATCCGGGCTGTGCCGGAAAACCTTTGCCCCAGGATCGCCGGGGGCGCAACTTGCCAGGGCGGCCGCGGTAAACGCTCGGTCGGCGCCGGCCTGCGCCACGGACACCATGAGAATTGATAGGACGAAGAACGCCTTGCAGCCTCTGCCTGCCTTTGCGACTGTCCGCGCCGATGCCGGGGGCTGAAAAACCACGACGCCTGTGGTGGCGGTCGATTGTCCCCGGGCCGTTAAATATGAATTATTATCATATAAAATGAATATAAGTTCAATACATAGCGGCACCATACGGGAGGGCAAGCCGGTAGCGATCTCCGCGAAAGGCGGTCCGATCCTGATCGTGCCTTATATGTGGATCGGGGATTTCGTCCGCTGCCACTCGGTGGTGAAGCTTTTGCGCGTGCGCTGGCCGGATCGGCCGGTGGATATGCTCACCACGACGCTGTGTGCGCCCCTGCTCGACTATATGCCGGACCTGCGCAGGGGCATCGCCTGGAATCTGCCGCGCGGCCGGCTGCCTATGGGTGAATATCGCGCGCTGGCCGCGCGCCTGCGGGCGGAAAGATACGGCACGGCGCTCATCATGCCGCGCACCTGGAAATCCGCGCTGGCGCCGTTCCTAGCCGGCATTCCCGAGCGCGTCGGCTTCGTCGGCGAAGCACGCTTCTTCCTCCTCAACGATCTGCGCTGGGGCGAGCGCAAGCTGCCGCGTATGATCGATCGCTGCGCCGCGCTGGCCTTGCCGAAAGGCACGCCGCTGCCCGCCGAATGGCCGTTGCCCGACCTTGCGGTGCCCGATGCGGAAGTCACCGCCTGGCGTTCACGCCAAGCCCTGCCCACCGACGCCTCTCCCATCGTCGCACTCGCACCCGGCGCGGTCGGGCCGGGCAAGCGCTGGCCAACCGAGCGCTACGCCGAGGTGGCGAAAGCGCTGGCGCAAGACGGCGCCGCTATTTGGATTCTCGGCGGGCCGCAGGAGAAGCCGCTGGCGGCCGAGATTGTCCGCCATGCCGGGGAGCGGGCGCACGACTTGACGGGCTCCGATCTACGTAATGCCATTCTCGCGCTCAAGGCCGCCGATATTGCGGTGTCCAACGATTCGGGCCTGATGCACATTGCGGCGGCCAGCGGCACGCCGACCATCGGCATATTCGGACCGACCGACCCGCGGCTATGGGCTCCGCTCAATCCGCTGGCCGCCGTCGTAGAACCGCCGGCCGCTGCGCCTTGTCCGGTTTGCGGCAAGATGAAATGCGGCAATGTGCGGCACCGGCGCACCAGTGATATTCCGGCAAGCCGCGTTATCGATATCATTCGTCGCCAGATTGATGTTCTGCCGCGATGAAATCCATGCGTACCGCAATTCTCATGTTTCCGATACTGCTGGCAGGCTTCTTCTCCGGCTGTAGCGCGCAGCTTCTCGAAGAAATCGAGGACATCTCCATTCCGCGCTATTGCGGTGAACCAACCAAGCTCTTCGGCAACTTCATGGTGCGGGCGCAAAGAATTGCCTGGAGCGGCACGCGCAACCCCAACGGCACGACATCGACCTTGACCGTCGATCTCGTGTTTGAAAACGAACGGCAATGGCCGTTGGCGCTTAGCAACTCCGGCAACGGCATTGTCTATAAGGTTGAGTATGCCCTGTACGGCGAAAACGGCACGACCTTTGCGCCACGGGAAACAGTCGGCATTGCTCACGATACGCCTTTCAAGAATGAAGAAAAGCCAAGTGAAAAGAAACACTCGACCATTAATGTTCATACCCTGATAAAACCGGGCGACCCAGCGGAAGGAAAACTCGTTTTTGACGCTCCACGGGGCAATTATGTCTTCTCCATCGAGCGGAAATTCGCCGGTATGCCGATATTGGGCAAAGGCGAAAATCGCCTGTTCGTATGCAAGATTTCTCCGGAAGATTATTCGGCCCCGAAACCCTCAAAACGTTGGGGTGTCTCGGGCGTGTATTAACCGGCGTTCGATTGTGAATGCGCCTGTCGCTAGCTCAGGCGCTTCACCATGCCGGAAGGCCAGAACCGTCGACCTTGCATGTGCCCTTGGCAACGGTTAGGACGGCGCCGCGCCCAAAGCGCATCGAGGTCCCGATGGCGGATAGTAAAATCGTCCAAGACTATTTTAGCCGATCGAGCCGGCTTCTCGAGCAGGCGGCGGACAGCCGGGATCTGCTGGACGCCGTCGGCGCCATTGCCGACCGTATCGCGGCGACCTTGCGGGCTGGCGGCAAGCTGCTGTTCGCCGGCAACGGCGGCAGCGCCGCCGATGCCCAGCATCTCGCGGCGGAATTCCTTTCCCGTTTTGCCCGCGATCGCAATCCGCTCCCCGCCATTGCATTGACCGCCGACACATCGGTGCTGACCGCGATCGGCAACGATTACGGCTATGAGCATGTGTTCGCGCGCCAAGTCCGCGGCCTCGGGCGAATGGGAGATACCTTTATCGCCATCTCGACTTCCGGCCGCTCACCCAACGTGCTGGCGGCGCTGAAAGCGGCGCGCGAGATCGGCTTGACGACCATTGGTTTCACCGGGGGCAACGGCGCCGACATGCGCGCGTTGTGCGATCTTTGCCTTACCGTGCCGTCCACGGAAACGGCGCTGATCCAGCAGATTCACCGCACGGCCTACCATGCCATTTGCGGCATCGTCGAAGACGAGTTGTTTCCCGCGGCGGGCGGCCCCAAGGCGAACCGGTGAACGCGAAGGCGCCCGGCACACCGCGGCCCGCGGCTTTCCTCGATCGCGACGGCGTCGTCAACTACAATGACGACTATATCGGCACCCCTGACCGAATTCGCTGGATGCCAAGCGTGGCATCCGCGATCCGCCGCCTCAATGAAACGGGCTATTTTGTTTTTATCGTTTCCAATCAATCTGGCATCGCCCGCGGCTATTACACCGAAGCAGACGTTGAAGCCTTGCATAAATGGATGCAACGTGAGCTAGCCGCACAGGGCGCGAGAGTCGATGACGTTCGCTATTGTCCCTACCTCCCGGATGCAACTGTCGAAGCCTATCGTCGGGTTTCTGATTGGAGGAAGCCGGGGCCTGGAATGATCCTCGATCTAATGCGCACTTGGCCCGTCGAACGGCAACGCAGTTTCATGATCGGCGATCAGCCAATCGATATGGAAGCGGCGCGCGCCGCCGGTATTGCCGGATATCTCTTTCCCGGTGGCGACCTTTTGACCTTTGTGGAAAAATCCATTGCAACCACGCAATCAGCCGCGGAATAGAGCGTTTCCGACGCCCGGCATTCCGCTTCAACGGTCAGCATGAAATCCTGTTTTCGCCTGGCTCAAAAAATCTGCGGCGCTTTGTTGCTGGCGGCGCTGGCATCCAACTGCGGGTCTATGGAAATGTTTTTCGTCAATCCGGGAGGTTTCGATTACTTGAGTTGCGCCGATATCGCCAAAAAGATCGACATGACTCAAACCCGTGAACGGGAATTGAAGACGCTGATCGACAGGGCGGAACAGGGCATGCTGGGCTCCGTCGTGGCGGCGACGGCCTACCGCTCCGACTATCTCAAGGCGCAAGGCGAGCTGAAACTTCTGGCGGAAACCGCGCAGCGCAAGAATTGCGCGATCGACCCGATCACCGGCCGGATCGACGCCCGCGCGCCGCCGCGATGAATGGGCCCGCTCTCCCTGATTAAGCCGCCTGTTGGGGTTCCATGCGCGTCCGAAAATTCGATGAGTCCTCGCCGCATCGCCCGCTCAAGGGTGGGACAAACCCCTGGAACCCAGCCGAGGGCACCCAGGTGAGCCGCTCCGGGGGGAGACCTGCCTTTCGCTGTCCCTCCAGCGAGCCACCAGCCGTCCTAGGACCAGAATTGAAGATTGTGTGGGAGTCCCCGTCCCGACGTCCCAAGGCGAAATAACCCGGCCGCAGCCGCCGGCGCCTGCATAAAGTACGGATTTCCTTGATTAATTACCATTTGTTAGGCACGTTCCAAGGTCTACCCTGGGAAAAGGCGTGAATTCGGTGCGGCGAATTGACGAATTTGCCTTGCCGAAGCCATTTTGTGGGGGAATTCAAAGGGGAACGCTGCGGCAGCGTACTCGGGGTGGAGCAGCACCGAGGAGCCGGCGCTGTACGTTTTCGGCGACGGGCCGAGCGTGAGGGGGACGTCGGAGCGGATGGGTTTTTTCGGCCGTTACAGTTGCCGCGCCATTCAAGGTGCGATGGCGGCGTCTTGCGTCCGGCCGTCAGCGCCGGCCCTAAAGGATTCCAGTCGCGAAGGCGCACGACTTGGTCCGTGCGGAGCGAGCCGATGATGGCTGAGTCCTTCGCATCTTCTGCCTCGATCTGCCGTTCCGTTTGGCGCGGGGCGCTATTTACCTTCCTCGCCACAGTCATCGTTCTCGCTTGCGCGCCCGAAATGAGTTACGCGCAGAATTTTCCCACACGACCCAAGCCGCCGACGCGTACCGGCCCTTCGAACAAGCAGATGCTCGTTCAGGCTGCGGAAATTCACTACGACTATGCCAACGAGCGTGTCTCGGCCGTCGGCAATGTGCAGATTTATTACGAAGGCGCAACGCTCGAGGCCGACAAGGTCATCTATGACCAGAAGAACAAACGCCTGTACGCCGAAGGCAATACACGGTTGACCGAGTCTAACGGCCAGGTCACCTATGGCGCGATCATGGAATTGAGCGATGATTTTCGCGACGGCTTCGTCGACTCATTGAAAGTGGATGCGGTCGAACAGACGAGCTTTGCCGCAGCACGTGCCGAACGCTCCAGCGGCAACTATTCCGTCTTCCACAGTGGCGTCTATACCGCCTGCGAACCGTGCAAAGACGACCCCAAGAAGCCGCCGCTTTGGCAGGTCAAGGCTGCTCGAATAATCCACGACCAGTCCGAGAAGATGATTTATTTCGAGCATGCTCAGTTCGAACTGTTCGGCGCGCCGATCGCCTATTTGCCCTATTTTTCCACGCCCGATCCGACGGTGAAGCGCAAGACCGGGTTTCTGATGCCATCGATCTCACGTAGCTCGAAATACGGCACCGCGGTTACTACCCCCTACTTTTGGGCGCTGGCGCCGGATTACGATCTGACCCTGACGCCGACCATGACCTTCAAGCAAGGACCCTTGGTGGAAGCCGAGTGGCGCCAGCGACTGGCAAACGGCGCTTACTTTGTCCGCGGCGCCGGCATCAAACAATCGGACAAGGATTATTTCACTCACAAGGACGGCACGCCTACTCCGGGTCACCGCGATTTCCGCGGCAGCTTGGAAAGTTCAGGCCAATTCAGTCTTTCCGACAAATGGGCATGGGGCTGGGACGCCATCGTTCCCACCGACAAAACGTTTTTCCAGGACTACAACGCGACAAGAACGAAACAAGGCACTGATCTTCTAAGAAGCACGTCCAGCGAAGGCATTTCGCAGGTCTATTTGAGCGGCCGCGGCGAACGCAGTTATTTCGATACCCGGAGCATGTATTTTTATGGCTTTTCCGAATTCGACGATCAAAAGCAGATTCCGGTTATTCACCCGATTACCGACTATTCTTACATTCTTGGCCGGCCTGTCATGGGCGGTGAATTGGGTTACAGAGTCAACCTAACGAGCCTCAGTCGAGCTTCGGCCAGCTTCGATCCAATCAGCCAGACGGCTTACGACCGCAGCCTATGCGCGCCGACGACGGCGGACCCCGCCGTCAAGATTCCTGCCAACTGCGTGTTGCGCGGCTTTCCCGGAACCTATTCGCGCTTCTCGGCGGAAACCAATTGGCGGCGCAGTATCACCGATTCCTACGGCCAAGTTTTCACGCCGTTTGCGTCGGTACGCGCCGATGTTGCCTCTCTATCCGTGGATTCCGAGCCCGGCGTCGCCAATTATCTTCCCGAGGGCAACAGTTCCGTGGCGCGTACCATGCCGACTGTAGGGCTCGAATATCACTACCCCTTCATCGGCGTGCAATCCTGGGGCACGCAAACGATCGAGCCAATCGCTCAGGTAATCGTGCGTCCCGACGAGGCCAAGGTCGGAAGCCTCCCCAACGAAGATGCGCAAAGTCTGATCTTTGACGACAGCAATTTGTTCGAGATCGACAAATTCTCGGGCTGGGATCGAGCCGAAGGTGGAGGACGGTTGAATGCCGGCGTCCAATACAGCGCGCAATTCAACAAGGCCGGTTTTTTCAACGTGCTGTTCGGTCAATCCTACCAGCTCTTCGGTAAAAACTCCTTCACCGAAGGTGGCTTGACCAATACGGGTCTCGATAGCGGTCTGGACAAATCCCGATCGGATTACGTCGCGCGGGTCTCGTACCAGCCGAACCAAGACTACCTGCTCACCTCTCGTTTCCGTTTCGATGAGAAATCCTGGGATGTCGAAAGGTTCGAGCTTGAGAGCCGCGTCGCGCTTGACCGTTGGACCTTCACAACGATCTACGGAAACTACGCCGCGCAGCCCGCTATCGGCTTCCTCCAGCGCCGCGAAGGCATTTTGGCTTCCTCGCGCTACAAGTTGACTTCCAACTGGAGCCTTTCCAGCGCCATTTCTTACGATCTGGATGCGGACAAAATTGGCAATACGCAGCTCGGTCTTTCATATATTGATGAT
>JBBDNZ010000173.1:0-2464 GCA_040877285.1 Xanthobacteraceae bacterium | reverse complement strand
TCGCCGAAGGCCAGGTGATCAAGGTGTTCTGGCGCGGCAAGCCGATCTTCATCAATCACCGCACCAAGAAAGAGATCGAGGAGGCGCGCAACGTCAACTTGGCGAGCCTGCCCGACCCGCAGCCGGACAGCGCGCGCGTCAAGGAAGGCCACGACGAGTGGCAGGTGCTGATCGGTATCTGCACCCATCTCGGCTGCATCCCGCTCGCGCATGCGGGCGAATATGACGGCTATTTCTGCCCCTGCCACGGCTCGCAATACGACACCTCGGGACGCATCCGCCGCGGCCCCGCTCCGGCCAATCTCGCGCTCCCTCCCTATGAATTCATCGCCGACACCAAAATCCGGATCGGCTGATCCGCAATGGTTCTTCTAAAGGTTCAAAGATGAGCGGACATCCCACCTACCAGCCGCAAAGCGCATTCATGAAATGGTTCGAACGGCGGCTGCCGATCGCGGGTTTGGTGCACTCGTCTTTCGTCGCCTATCCCACCCCGCGCAACTTGAACTATTGGTGGACCTTCGGCGGCATCCTCAGCGTGATGCTGGTTGTGCAGATCATCACCGGCATTGTGCTGGCGATGCATTACACCCCGCATGTCGATTTTGCCTTCAATTCCGTCGAGCACATCATGCGCGACGTGAACTATGGCTGGCTGCTGCGCTATCTGCACGCCAACGGCGGCTCGATGTTCTTCCTCGCCGCTTACATCCACATGTTCCGCGGCATGTATTACGGCTCCTACAAGGACCCGCGCGAGGTGTTGTGGATCCTCGGCGTCATCCTGCTGCTGCTCATGATCGTCACCGGATTCATGGGCTATGTGTTGCCCTGGGGCCAGATGAGCTTCTGGGCGGCCACCGTCATCACCAACCTGTTCTCCGCCATTCCCGTGATTGGAGAAAGCGTCGTCAGCTGGCTGTGGGGCGGTTATTCGGTCGGCAATCCGACGCTGCAGCGCTTCTACTCGCTGCACTATCTGCTGCCCTTCGTGATCGCCGGCGTGGTGGTGCTGCACGTCTGGGCATTGCATGTGGTGGGGCAAAACAACCCGACCGGGATCGAGCCGAAATCGGACAAGGACACGGTGCCGTTCACGCCTTACGCGACCGCCAAGGACTCGTTCCTTCTGGCCTGCTTTTTCGTCCTCTTTGCCTGGTTCGTCTTCTACCTGCCGAATTACATGGGCCATCCGGACAACTACATCCCCGCCAATCCGGCGGTGACGCCGATGCATATCGTTCCCGAATGGTACTATCTGCCGTTCTACGCCATCCTGCGCGCGATCCCGGACAAGCTCTTGGGCGTCATGGCGCTCGGCGGCTCGATCGTCATCCTGGCGTTCCTGCCGTGGCTCGACACCTCGAAAGTCCGCTCGGCGCGATACCGGCCGCTCTTCCGGCAGTTCTTCTGGGTGTTCGTGCTGGTCTGCATCGGGCTCGGCTGGCTGGGCGCCAAGCCGGCGGAGGGCGGCTATGTCATCGCCGCGCGCGTGCTGACCTTCTACTATTTCGCGCATTTCTTGCTCATCCTCCCGCTGCTCGGCGTATTCGAGAAGACCAAGCCGCTGCCCAACTCGATCGCCGAGTCGGTGTTGAAGGAGGGCGCGGTGGCGTCTTCCATGCCGTCCAGATCGCGGTGAGGAGCGCGTCATGAAACATCAAAGAACCATTCTCGCTCCTGCCCTTGCCGCCGCTTTGTTCGTCTTCGCGGGCGCCGCCGCGGCTCAGGAAGCGTACGGCACTCCGGAGCCACCGCAATTGAAATGGTCTTTCTCGGGGCCGATCGGAAAATTCGATCGCACGCAGCTCCAGCGCGGTTTCAAGGTCTTTCGCGAAGTCTGCCAGAATTGCCACAGCCTCAATCTGGTTTCTTTCCGCAACCTCGCCGAGCCCGGCGGGCCGGAGTACTCGGCGGCGCAGGCGGAAGCGGTTGCCGCCGAATACAAGATCAAGGACGGTCCCAACGATCAGGGCGAAATGTTCGAGCGGCCGGGCCGCGTGGCGGATTACTTCCCGCCGCCGTTCCCCAACGAACAAGCCGCGCGCGCCGCAAACGGCGGCGCCTATCCGCCCGATCTCTCGGTGATCGCCAAGGCGCGCACCTATGAGCGCGGCTTCCCGCGCTTCGTCTTCGATATGTTCACGCAATATCAGGAACAGGGTGTCGATTACATCGCCGCGCTATTGCAGGGCTATGAGCAGACACCTCAGGGCATGCAGATGGCGCCGGGCATGATGTACAACAAATATTTCCCCGGACACGGCATCGCCATGCCGCCGCCGATCTCCGATGGCCAGGTCGTCTATGACGACGGCACACCGGGGACGGTCGATCATTATTCCCGCGACGTCGCGGCCTTCCTGATGTGGACGGCGGAGCCGCACCTGGAGTCGCGCAAGCGCATCGGCGTCCAGGTCATGATCTAACTCATCATTCTCTCGGGGCTGCTGTATTTTACCAA
>JBBDNZ010000172.1:0-13988 GCA_040877285.1 Xanthobacteraceae bacterium | reverse complement strand
GCGGCTCAATCACAGCAACACCATGTTGACCAATAGCGAGCTGACCGAACTGGTGCGCGGCGGCCATGTCAAAGGCTGGGACGATCCGCGCATGCCGACGCTGGCCGGCCTGCGCCGCCGCGGCGTGCCGCCTGCCGCCATCCGCGACTTTATCGGCCGCATCGGCGTCGCCAAGGCCAACAGCGTGGTCGATGTCGCCATGTTCGAATATTCGATCCGCGAGGCGCTGAACAAATCGGCGCTGCGGCGCATGGCGGTGCTGCGGCCGCTCAAAGTCGTGATCGAGAATTATCCCGAAGGCCAGGGCGAGGAGCTGGAAGCGCTCAACCATCCCGACGATCCCGCCGCCGGCGCGCGCAAGATCAAATTCGGCCGCGAGCTCTACATCGAGCAGGAAGACTTCATGGAAGACCCGCCGAAAAAGTTCTTTCGGCTGGCGCCGGGGCGCGAGGTGCGGCTGCGCTACGCCTATTTCATCACCTGCCGCGAAGCGGTGAAGAATGCCGCTGGCGAAGTGATCGAATTGCGCTGCACCTACGATCCCGCAACGCGCGGCGGCAATGCGCCGGACGGCCGCAAGGTGAAGGCGACCATGCATTGGGTTTCGGCCGCCGATGCCGTGACGGCGGAAGTGCGCCTCTATAATCAGCTTTTCGCCAAGGCCAATCCGGATGCCGGCAATTTTGCCGCCGACCTCAACCCGGACTCGCTCGAAGCGATCATAGACGCCAAGCTGGAGCCCGCGCTCGCCGCCGACAATGCGGCGGTGCCCGTGCAGTTCGAGCGCCAGGGCTATTTCGTCCGCGATCCGGAATCCAAGCCGGGCCATCCGGTCTTCAACCGCACCGTCGGCCTGCGCGATACCTGGGCGAAAGTCAGCGGCGAGGGCGCCTGATCCGCAGCTTGGCGGCTGGCACTGAAATCTGCCTCGTGTAGCATGGCTCCCGAAGGCTCAGCGCCGATTGGGGGGAGCGCCGCGCCATGACGGAACCAGACAAAGGGCGGGGCCGCGCCGCACCGTGGCCGCGCGGCGGCGTAGGACGGCGCCTGGTCTGGGCCTGGCCCGCGGCGTGGCGCGATCTTGCCCGCGCCGCCTGGGAAAGCATCAAGAAATGGACCTTGGCCGATGTCGCGCCCGGCCGCCTGGTGCCCTGGCTTCCCGTGGCTTTCGGCGCCGGCATTGCGCTCTATTTTGCGGCGGAACGCGAGCCATTCGCCTGGGCTGCAGCGGTACTGACGGCCATCTGCATCACGGCAGCGGTGCTGGCGCGCAAGCGGCCGGTCGCCTTTCCTATTGCGCTGGCCTTCACCGCCGCCTCCGCCGGCTTCACGACGGCAACGCTGCGCACGGTTTTAATCGCCCATCCGGTGCTCGAACGTTCGGTCTATGCCGCCGTGGCCGGGTGGGTTGAGGTTCGGCAGGAGCGGGACCGCAGCGACCGCATCGTCGTGCGCGTGCAGCGGTTCGAAGGCAGAGGTGTCAAAGAGATACCCGAGCGGGTCCGCATCGCCGTGCGCAAGGGCGCAGCGCCGCCGGTGGGCAGCTTTGTCGAGCTCAATGCGCGGCTCGCGCCGCCGGTGCCGCCGCTACGCCCCGGCGGTTACGATTTTGCCCGCGATCTTTATTTCCAGAAAATAGGCGGCTCCGGCTTCATCATGGGCCGCATCAAGGCGCTCGATCCGCCCGCAGCGCAAGATTGGCCGCTTCGCCTTGCCGCGGCCATTGCCGCCCTGCGCGACGCCATCGACCGCCGCATCCGCGCCGTCGTGCCGGGCGACGAAGGCTCGATTGCCTCCGCGCTGATCACCGGCAAGCGCGACGCCATCTCAACGCCGGTCAACGACGCGATGTATGTATCGAGTCTCGGTCATGTGTTGTCGATCTCCGGCTATCACATGGCGGTGGTCGCGGGGATTCTGTTTTTCGGCTTGCGTGGAGTGTTGGCGCTCGTTCCCATTTTAGCCAGCCGCTATGCCATCAAGAAATGGGCGGCCCTTGCGGCGCTCGCCGCGGGTGCGTTTTACCTCGTCCTTTCCGGCGCCCAGGTTGCCACCCAGCGTTCTTTCATCATGGTCGCCGTGGTGCTTTTCGGCGTGATGGTCGACCGTCCGGCGCTGACGCTGCGGACGCTTTCGATTGCCGCTCTGATCGTTCTGCTGGTGGCGCCCGAGGCAGTCGTGCATCCGAGCTTCCAAATGTCCTTTGCTGCGACGCTCGCGCTCGTGGCCGGCTATGAGCGCGGTCTGCCGCTGATGATGGCGAAGGCCGATACGTCGCCCGGCGCGCGGATCGCGCTCTGGGGCGGGCGTGAGATTCTCGGGATCGTGCTCGTTTCGCTGCTTGCCGGCACCGTAACCACGCTTTACGCCGTCTACCATTTTCATCGGCTGGCGCCCTATGGCGTGCTGGCGAATTTACTCGCGATGCCCGCGCTCTCCCTTTGGATCATGCCGGCAGGCATTCTCGGCGTGCTCACGCTGCCGTTCGGGTTCGACGGTTTTTTCTGGCGGCTGATGGGGGACGGGATCGGCTGGATGATCGGCGTCGCCGTCTGGGTCGCCGGCCTGCCCGGCGCGGTCGGCCGCATCGTGGCTTTCGGTATGGGTCCGCTGCTGCTCGGCACCGCCGGCCTGCTCCTGATCTGCCTGTTGCGCAGCCCGCTGCGCTGGAGCGGTGCCGTGGTCGGCGCGATTGCGAGCCTGTGGGCGCTGACGGCGCCGGTTCCCGACGTGCTGGTTGCCGCCGACGGCCGCGCGCTGGCGGTGCGCGGCAGCGCGGGGCGGCTTTCCGTGGTCAAGGCGAGCGGGACCGCTTTCGCCATCCGCGAATGGCTGGCCGCCGACGGCGATGCGCGCGCACCGGACGATGCGAGCCTGAGCGAGGGCGTGACCTGCGATGGCGCGGGCTGTATTGCGCAGCTCGCGGACGGTGCGCGGGTGTCGCTGGCGCTTTCTCCCGAGAGTTTTGAAGAGGACTGCCGCCGCGCGGCTATCGTCGTCACCCCGCGCGAGGGTCCGCGTGCATGCGCGGCCTTGCTAATCGACCGCAACGTGTTGCGGCAGACCGGCGCCGCGGCGCTGACACGGAAGAAGGACGGATTCGACATCGTCTCCGCGCGGCCGCGCGGCTATGACCGTCCCTGGGCGCGGGCGCTTGATGCGCCGGACGATACGGCCACGCCGTCGTCGCGCCGCAGGCCCGCGCAACGCGACGCCACGCCGCGCGAGGGCGAATTAGAGGTGGGGGATTAGCCGCCTTGCGGCGGCTTAATACTTCCGGAACAGCCCCACCAGCTTGCCCTGGATGCGCACGCGGTTGGGGGGAAGGATGCGCACCTCATAGGAGGGATTGGCCGGCTCCAGCGCGATGGAGGCGCCGCGGCGGCGGAAGCGTTTGAGCGTTGCTTCCTCATCGTCGATCAGCGCCACCACGATGTCGCCCGTTTCCGCATTTTCGCTGCGGCGGATCAAAGCCAGGTCGCCGTCGAGAATGCCGGCCTCGATCATGGAATCGCCGCGTATTTCGAGAGCGAAATGATCGCCCGCCGAGAGCAGATCGGGCGGCATGTTGATGACATGGCTGCGGGTTTGGATCGCCTCGACCGGCGTGCCCGCGGCGATGCGCCCCATGACCGGCACGGCGACCGGCCGGCCGGCGCCATCGTCGTCGGATACCGCGCGCACGCGCCCGAGATTGCCTTCGATGACGCTCGGCGTGAAACCGCGGCTGCGCGAGGAGCCAACCCCGTGGGCCATCGAGTCAGGCAGCTTGATGACCTCGATGGCGCGGGCGCGATTGGGCAGGCGGCGGATGAAGCCGCGTTCCTCAAGGGCGGTGATCAGGCGGTGGATGCCGGACTTCGAGCGCAGGTCCAGCGCGTCCTTCATCTCGTCGAAGGACGGAGGCACGCCGGATTCCTTGAGGCGCTCGTTGATGAAGCGCAGGAGCTCGAACTGTTTGCGGGTCAGCATTGGGTGTCTCTCTCCCTGAAAGCACGATCAGGCTGCGCCGATGGCGCAGGTGACGAGTGTCCGAAACAAAGCATGAACGGACACTATATGTTCCAGTTGTGTTCCGCAACCATTTAATTTGAAGTGAATAAGTCTGGGGTGCGCTAAAATACCAGCTTAACGATAGCGCAGCGGCCGCCGGCCTTCAGTGCCGGTGCATAAGCCTCTCGAATCAGGAGGCAATCGGCCTGCGCCAGCGCCGCCATCATGGAACTGTCCTGGATCGGCAGCGGCGTGGCGACAAGGGCGCCGTCCGGACCAGGCGCAAGCCTTGCCCGCAAAAAATCCATGCGTTCGTCATTGGCTGGCAGATCGGCTCCGGCCACCGCCGAGTCGGTGGAGAGAGATAGGTCGCCGCGCCCGCCCAGCCGGCGGATCAGCGGGACCAGAAAGAGCAGGGCGCAGACATAGGCCGAGACCGGATTGCCGGGCAGCCCGAGCACCTGCATGCCGCCCAGCCGCCCATGCATCACCGGCCGGCCGGGGCGCAGCGCCACCTTCCAGAACGACAAGGCGAGACCTTCGGCGGCCAGACTCTTTTGCACCAGATCGTGCTCGCCCACGGAAGCGCCGCCGCAGGTGACCAGGATGTCAGCGCCCCGATCGCGGGCGCGGCGGATCGCGGCCACGGTGTCGTCCACCCGGTCGGGGACGATACCGAGATCGACGACGTCGCATCCTTCTTCTTGCGCCAGCGCCATGAGCGCGAAGCCATTGGAATAGAAAATTTGCCCTTCCTTCCGCGGCGCGCCGGGCGGGACCAGTTCGTCACCGGTGCAGAGCACCGCCATTTTTGCCGCGCGATGCACGGGCAGGGCGGGACAGTCCATCGCCGCCGCCAGCATCAGGTCGCGGGCACTGAGGCGGCGGCCCTTGGGCAGCAGCACGTCGCCTTGCTTGAAGTCGAGACCGGCGCGGCGGACATTTTTTCCGGCGGCGGTTGTTACGTTGATGGTGACCGTGTCGTTCTTTCGCGCGGCGTTTTCCTGAATCACCACCGTGTCCGCTCCCGCCGGCATGACGCCGCCGGTGAAGATGCGCGCGGCTTCCCCCGGCTTCACCTCGCGCGTCAGCGGATGTCCTGCGGCAATTTCAGCGACGATTTTCAGCGTCACGGGAACGGCCGCAACATCGGCCGCACGCACGGCGTATCCATCCATCGCGGAAATATCGGCGGGCGGCTGTGTCGTGCGCGCGGCGATATCTTCGGCCAGCACGCGCCCGGCGGCTTCGGCCAGCGGCGCCATCTTCGGCGGCAGCGGTTTGGCGCCGGCCAGCACCATCGCAACCGCCTCCGCCACCGGAATCAAGGCCACGGTCTACTCCTTCGCGCGATAGTCGCCCGACTTGCCGCCGCTCTTTTCCATCAGGCGGATGCCTTCGATGCGCATGCCGCGTTCCACCGCCTTGACCATGTCGTAGATGGTCAGGCAGGCGACGGCGACCGCCGTGAGCGCCTCCATCTCGACGCCGGTCCGGCCGGTGACCTTGACCGTGGCGCGCACGATGAACCCCGGCAATGCGTGGTCGGGAGCAATCTCGACCTCCACCTTGGTAATCGGCAGCGGATGGCAGAGCGGGATCAGCTTGTGGGTGTGCTTGGCCGCCATGATGCCGGCGATGCGCGCCGCGCCGAGCACATCGCCCTTCTTGGCGTCGCCCTTGAGCACGAGATCGAGCGTCTTGCGCGCCATCATCACGCGGCCTTCGGCCGTGGCGACGCGCTCAGTGGCATCCTTGGCCGAAACATCCACCATGCGCGCCTCGCCGCGCGTGCCGAGATGGGTGAGTTTGCCCTTGCGCGGCATATTCAGCCCGCCGCCCGGCGCGTATCGCGGCGCAAGAGCGCGCGCGTCGCCGCCTCCACGTCCGCCTGCCGCATCAGGCTTTCGCCCACCAGAAAGGCCGAGATGCCCGTCTTGGAAAGACGCGCCAGGTCGGCAGGCGCAAATATTCCGCTTTCGCCGACCGCCACGCGATCCTTCGGCAACAACGGCGCAAGCCGTTCGCTGACCGCAAGCGTCGTCTCGAAAGTCTTGAGATCCCGGTTGTTGATGCCGATGAGCCGCGACTTCAGTTGCAGCGCCCTTTCCAGTTCGCGCTCGTCATGCACTTCCAAAAGTACGTCCATGCCGTGCGCGAAGGCGACGCTCTCCAACTCCGCGGCTATCGCATTGTCCACGGCGGCCATGATGATGAGGATGCAGTCGGCGCCCCAGACGCGCGCTTCGACCACCTGATAGGGGTCGTACATGAAATCCTTGCGCAGCACGGGCAGGCGGGTCGCCGCGCGCGCCGCGCTCAAAAATTCCGGCTTGCCCTGGAACGAGGGCCCGTCGGTGAGCACGGAAAGACACGCTGCGCCGCCCGCCTCATAGGCGCGCGCCAGCGACGGCACATCGAAATCGGCGCGGATCAGCCCCTTCGACGGGCTCGCTTTCTTGATCTCGGCGATCAGCGCGTAGTCGCCGGCGGCCAACTTGCGCTCGATCGCATGCAAAAAACCGCGCGGGGCGGGCACGGCGCGCACTTCCGCCTCGATCGCGCCGAGCGGGCGGGCGCGCTTGGCGGCGGCGATCTCCTGGCGTTTGTAACTTTCGATTTCGGTGAGAATGTCCGCCATAGCTCACGCATTCGAAACGGCGATGAGGCGATCAAGCCGGCCTTCGGCCTCGCCGGAGTCGATGGACTTCGCCGCCAGCGCGACGCCTTCCTTCAGGTTGGCCGCGCGGCCGGCGACGATCAAGGCCGCGGCGGCATTAAGCATCGCGACGTCACGGTAGGGGCCTTTCTTGCCCTTGAGCACGTCGAGCAGCGCGGTGGCATTGGCTTCGGCATTGCCGCCGCGCAAGGCTTCCGGCTTGGCGCGCGCGAGCCCCACGTCCTCGGGCGAAATTTCGAACAGCCGCACTTTGCCGTTTTCCAGCGCGGCGACGGCGGTCGGGCCGCAGACGGTGATCTCGTCGAGACCGTCCGAGCCGTGCACCACCCAGGCGCTTTCCGAGCCGAGATTTTTCAGCGCTTCCGCCAGCGGCTCGATCCATTGCCGGGAGAAGACGCCCACCATCTGCCGCTTCACCCCGGCCGGATTCGACAGCGGGCCGAGCAGATTGAAGATGGTGCGCGTGCCGAGCTCCACACGGGTGGCGGCGACGTTCTTCATCGCCGGATGATGCGCGGGCGCGAACATAAACCCGATGCCCGCTTCGCTAATGCAGCGCGAGACCTGCGCAGGCGAGAGGTCGATCTTCACGCCCAGCGCGATGAGCACATCGGCCGCGCCGGACTTCGACGACAACGCGCGGTTGCCATGCTTTGCCACCGGCACGCCCGCGCCGGCGACAACGAAAGCGGCGCAGGTGGAAATATTCTGCGAGCCGGAGGCATCGCCGCCGGTGCCGACCACGTCGATGGCGTCGTCCGGCGCCTCCACGCGCAGCATCTTGGCGCGCATGGTGGTGACGGCGCCGGTGATCTCGTCGATGGTCTCGCCGCGCAGGCGCAGCGCCATCAAGAAGCCGCCCATCTGCGAGGGCGTCGCCGCGCCCGACATCATCAGCTCGAAGGCGCGCGCGGATTCTTCGCGGCTCAATGTGGCGCCGCTCGCCACCTTGCCGATGAGCGCCTTGAAATCGTCGCTCACGCTTACCCCCTCAGTGTTGACGCTTGCGCGCCGCAGGTTTCGCCGGCCGCCGCTCCCGCGCGGCATTCCAGTCGGCGGCGATGTCGAGAAAATTTTTCAGGATCAGATGACCGTGCTCCGAGGCAATGCTTTCGGGATGAAATTGCACGCCGTGCACCGGCAGCTTTTTGTGCGCGAGCCCCATCACCAGATGATCGTCCGTTTCCGCGGTAACGGAAAGGTCTTCCGGCACGGATTTGCGATCGACGACCAGCGAATGATAGCGCGTGGCGGCAAACGGCGCGTTGATGCCGCGGAAGACGCCGGTGCCCTCGTGCTTGATTTCCGACAATTTGCCGTGCATCGGCACCGGCGCGCGCACCACTTCGCCGCCAAACGCCTGGCCGATGGCCTGATGGCCGAGGCAGACGCCGAGAATGGGAACGGTTGGCGCGGCTTTCTCGATCAGCTCCAGACAGATGCCGGCGTCGTCCGGCGTGCAGGGACCGGGCGACAGCACGATGGCCTCGGGATCGGCGGCGAGCACGTCCTTCACCGTGATCTTGTCGTTGCGATGCACGGCCACGTCCGCCCCCAGCCCGCCCAGGTAATGGAACAGGTTGAAGGTGAAGCTGTCGTAGTTGTCGATCAGCACGATCATGGTGGCCGTTCTCTTGCTCGCTCAAGGTCTTAGACCCCACCTTGGGGAGGGTCAAGGAAACCCGCCGGGGCCAGGCTTACTGCCCGCGCTTGGCAGTGCTGGCGAAGCGGCGGGCCTCTTCGGCGGCGCGGAACAGCGCCTTGGCCTTGTTGATGCACTCGGCCTGCTCGCTCGCTGGATCGCTGTCGGCGACGATGCCGGCGCCGGCCTGCACATACATCTTGCCGTCCTTCACCAGCGCGGTGCGCAGCACGATGCAGGTGTCCATCTCGCCGGCGGCGGAGAAATAACCGACCGCGCCGGCGTAAAGTCCGCGTTTTTCCTTTTCCAATTCGTCGATGATTTCCATCGCGCGCACTTTCGGCGCGCCCGACACCGTGCCGGCCGGAAAACCGGCCGCGAGCGCATCGACGGCGTCATATTTGTCGCCCAGCCGTCCTTCCACATTGGAGACGATATGCATGACATGGCTGTAGCGCTCGACGAAGAATTGGTCGGTGACCTTCACCGTGCCGATCTGGGCGACGCGGCCCACGTCGTTGCGGCCGAGATCGAGCAGCATGAGGTGCTCGGCGCGCTCCTTCGGATCGGCGAGAAGCTCATCCTCCAAGGCTTTGTCTTCGTGCGGACTGGCGCCGCGCGGCCGCGTGCCGGCGATGGGGCGGATGGTGACGGTGCCCGCCTGCACCTTGACCAGGATTTCCGGGCTCGATCCGGCCACGGCGAAATCCCCGAAGTCGAGGAAATAGAGATAAGGCGACGGATTGATCCGCCGCAGCGCGCGATAGAGCGAAAACGGCGGCAGCGCAAAGGGCGCCTCGAAGCGCTGCGCCAGCACGATCTGAAATGCGTCGCCGGCGGCGATGTATTCCTTGGCTCTGCGCACCATCGCCTTGTATTCGTCCGGCGTGGTGTTGGACGTGGGCGCCGCCGCGAGCGGGGCCGCCTCTCCGCCGATGGCTTCCTTGTCGAGCGGACGATCGAGTGCATCGACCACCATCGACAATCTTTCGCCCGCACGGGCCAAAGCCGCCTTGGCCGTCACGTCCTTTTCGGGGCGCACCGGAGTCACCACCGTCAGCTTGTCCTCGACCGCGTCGAAGATGACGATCAGCGTGGGGCGGATGAGAACCGCGTCGGGAATCCCGATCGGGTCGGGGTTGGGGGAGGACAGTTCCTCCATCAGCCGCACCATGTCGTAGCCGAGATAGCCGAAGACGCCCGCCGCCATCGGCGGCAGCATTTCCGGCAAGGCGATGCGGCTTTCGGCGATGAGCGCGCGCAGGGCCTCCAACGGCGGCTGCGGGCAGGGCACGAAGGCATCCGGCTGCGTGCGCGCGGCACGGTTGATCTCGGCGCGCGTCCCGCGCGTGCGCCAGACCACGTCTGGATCGAGTCCGATGATGGAATAGCGCCCGCGCGTGTCGCCGCCCTCCACCGACTCTAAAAGAAAACTCATGGGCTTGCCGCCGGCGATTTTTTGGAAGGCGGAAACCGGCGTTTCCAGATCGGCGACCAGCGTGGTCCATACCACCTGCGCTTCGCCCCGCGCATAGCGATCGGCGAAGGGGTCTGCCGCTGGTTCGATCTGCATCGAGGCGCTCAGTTCGTTTCGCCGCCGATGACTTGGCTGAGCGCGTTCGGGTTGATCGTGACGCCAATCTCGCTTTCCAGCCGCGCGACATATTGGCTGAGCAGATCGTCGGCCAACGATGAACGCAATGCGGCCGCGATGCGTTTGGCATCGTCGGAGTTCATATCAAGTTTCGGCACAGTAACGTCGGTGACGCGGAATAAGATCCGCTGCGTCGCCTGCTCGCCTTGCGCGGAGCCGGGGGCGCCTTTGGGAGTCAGAAACATCGCTTCGATCGCCTGCGTCGAGAAGGTCTCAGTCGGATCGCCGCGCTTGAGCCCCGACGTTTTCTCCACCTTCAAGCGCTCGGCCGCCGCGGCGTCCTTGAGCGCCGCGCCCGACTTGAGCTTCTCGACCAAGGCATCGGCCTTGGTCTTCAGGCGCTTCGCGATCTCGTCATTGCGCCAGCGAATTTCGACGTCGTTCTTGACTTCATCGAGAGTGCGTTCCCGCGAGGGCGTGATATCGGTCACGTCATACCAGAGATATCCGCCGTCCTCGGCTTGCAGCGGATCGTTCTCGACACCGACATCGCTGGCGAAAGCCGACGGCACGAGTTGGGCGGCCTTTGGCAGATCGCTCACCGGCGCGCCATCGAGACCACGCCCCGAGCGGTCGATTGCCGCGATGGTAATGACCGGCAGATTGATCTTCTTCGCCGCCTCGGCAAGCGTATCTCCGGCCGCTCGGTTGTCCTCGAGCCTGTCGCGCAAAGCGGATGCCTCGCCTCTTGCCAGTTCCAGCGCCATGTCACGCTTGATCTCTTCGGCCGCCTGTTCGTAGCTGTGGGACTGCTCCGGTTCGATCTTGAGCACGCGCACGAGCGCGGTCCCGAACCGTCCCTGCACCGGCGCGCTGACGCCACCTTCCTTGAGCGCAAAGGCCGCCTCCGCGATGTCGGGATCGACAATGGCGGCTTTGGCAACGGTGCCCAGGTCGATGTCCTTGGTCTGTAGCCCGCGCTCCGCTGCAAGCGCCTCGAACGACATGCCCTGGGCGATACGCTGCGCCGCAGCCTGCGCCTCTTCCGGCTTGGGAAAAACAATCTGCTGGAGGTGACGCCGTTCCGGCGCGGCATAGCGGGCGCGCTGATTCTCATAGCGGCGCTTGGCGTCGGCGTCGGGAATCTCAACGGACTTTGCAAGCTCCGCGGTGCTCAGCGTCACCAAGGTCAATTTGCGATATTCGGGAGCCCGGAACAGACCTTTTCGCTCTTCAAAATATTTTGCGAGGTCCTCGGAAGAAGGCGGCGGAATATTTCCCGCCTGCGCGCGGCCCAGCACGACATATTCGGCCACGCGCTCCTCCTTCTCGAAGCGGTAAGCGGCTTCGACTGCGATCTGCGGCACCACAAGATCGCCGGCGATCGTATCGATGATCTGCTGGCGCAACATGTTTCGGCGCTGTTCTTCGACAAAACGCGGTTCGGTATAGCCGGCCTGACGAATCATGAGTTCGAAACGTTGACGATCGAACGCGCCCGAAGGGCCGCGGAAGCCGGGATCGGTCATGATGTATCTGGCGACTTCCTCGTCCGAAATGCTGAGACCGAGTTCGCGCGCGCGTTCGTCCAGCGTGGTTTGCGCGATCATCTCGCCAAGCACCCGCCGCTCGAATCCGATGGTCCGGGCTTGATCCATCGTCACGGGCCGGCCGATTTCGCGGCTAAGCTGCTGCAGCCGTTCCGTGTAGATCTGGCGAAACTGATCGATGCCGATTTCGGTGCGCCCGATCTTGGCGAGGGCCGACTGACCGAATCCTTTGAAAATGTCGCCGATGCCCCAGACCGCAAAGCTCACGACCAGCAGCACAACCAGGCCGCCCAGAATGATTTTGCCGAACCAATTGGCGGAGGCTTTCTTGAGACCTCTGAGCATGAAAACCTATGCACGGTCGGGGATGACGCGGCCCGCCGACGACGGCAGGTGCCGCGACTGCTTATCATAGGGAGGGAGTCCCGCAACCGCAACATATTGCGACCCAGCGCGTATTGCCCTCATGCGGACTGCCCGCCTCTGGCGCGCGGGCGGCGGGTCTGGTAACCGCACGTCGGACGCAAGAACGCCAGGGAGGCCCTATGCCGAGCGCGCCGCGTCCGCTGGTCGCGGGCAATTGGAAGATGCACGGCCTGCGCGGCTCAGCCGCCGAGTTGCGGACGATTTTGCAGGGCGCCGCCAAGCTCGCCGGCAAGGTCGATCTCACGGTCTGTCCGCCGGCCACCTTATTGGCGGAATTCGCGGCCCTTGCAGCCGGCTCGCCGGTCGCCATCGGGGCGCAGGATTGCCACCCGGAACCGTCCGGCGCCTTCACCGGCGATCTCTCCGCCGAGATGCTGGCGGATGCGGGCGCAAAGGCCGTCATCGTCGGCCATTCCGAGCGGCGCGTCCTGCACGGGGAAACGGACGATATCGTGCGTAAAAAGGCCTGGGCCGCGCACCGGGCCGGACTCACGGCGATCGTGTGCATCGGAGAGAGCCGCGTCCAGCGCGACGCCGGAGAAACCATCGCAGCAGTGCGCCGGCAGATCGACGGTTGCCTTCCGGACAAGGCGACGGCGGCCAATCTGGCGCTCGCCTATGAGCCGGTCTGGGCCATCGGCACGGGGCTGACGCCCACGCCCGGCGACGTGGCCGAGGTGCATGGCTTCCTGCGCGAGCGCCTGGCCTCGCGTTATGGAGCGGAAGGCCATGCCATTCGCGTTCTCTATGGCGGGTCGGTGAAACCGTCCAACGCCGGGGAGCTGTTGTCCGTGGAGAACGTCAACGGTGCGCTCGTCGGCGGCGCGAGCCTCAAGGCCGCTGAATTTCTCGCCATTGCCACGGCCTGCCGGTAGGCCGCCAGGACATGATTTTATCCGACCTTCCTTCGCCCGCCGAAGCGGGCTTGGCGAAGGCGGGAAACCGGTTCCCACCCCGGATCAAGTCCGGGGCAGGCTTTTTCGGGATCATGCGCTAGGGTGGAATTCTCGCCGGGGATCGTGTAGAGACCGCCGCGACTTCCTATATGACGCGCCATCGCCCGGCGGTTTTGGGACCGCTGCCGCTGTTAACTGGATCAGCCCATGCAGACTGTCGTCATCGTTATCCATCTCATGGTGGTCCTCGCCATGATTGGCGCGGTCCTCCTCCAGAAATCGGAGGGCGGCGGATTGGGCATGGGCGGCGGCGGGGCCGGCGGTTTCTTGTCGAGCCGGGGAACCGCGAATGTGCTCACGCGCACGACCGCGATTCTGGCCGCGATTTTCTTCACCACCAGTCTCATCCTGTCCATACTCGCGGGCGTACAACGCAAGCCGGCGTCGATCTTGCAGCAATCCGGCACGCCGCCGAGCCAGGGATCCGGCAGTCAGGCGCCTGGCGCCCCGGTGGCGCCCGGCGGCAGTCTGTTAGACCGGTTCCAGCAACCGAGCGCGCCTGCCGCGCCTCAGTCCCAAACGCCTTCGGCCCCACAGGCGCCAAGGTCCCAATAGGCGATTTGGCAGCAGGTTGCCGGCAGCCGTTTCCTGGCGGAACAGAAAGTCGGGGGGAGGCCCCTAAAGCTTTTTATGAATAACTTTAAGTTTTACATGAAGAAGTCTGTTTAAACCGAGGAGGCAGGCGGCGGATGCTGGAATATGGTTGCCGATGCCGCCGGGCGAGCATGCCGGAAAAGGGCTCGTCGAATCGATTAAGGCGGGCTACAAGTTAAGTCCCATGGCGCGGTACATTTTCATCACCGGCGGCGTGGTCTCTTCTCTCGGCAAGGGTCTGGCATCGGCGGCACTGGGCGCGCTGCTGCAAGCGCGCGGCTTCAAGGTTCGCCTGCGCAAGCTTGACCCCTATCTCAACGTCGATCCCGGCACGATGTCGCCTTACCAGCACGGCGAGGTTTTCGTCACCGACGACGGCGCGGAAACCGACCTCGATCTCGGCCATTACGAGCGCTTCACCGGCCGTCCGGCGACGCGCCAGGACAACATCACCACGGGGCGGATCTACCAGGAAATCCTCGCCAAGGAGCGGCGCGGCGACTATCTCGGCGCCACCATCCAGGTCATCCCCCATGTGACCAACGCGATCAAG
>JBBDNZ010000171.1:0-2553 GCA_040877285.1 Xanthobacteraceae bacterium | reverse complement strand
ATATGTCGCAAGTCACCTCCCGCGAGGATGTCATGCAGTTGCTCGGCTCGCTGCGGCTGCAGCTCGACGAGCGCGGGAAAAAGCGCGCCGCCAACCGCGCCGAATGGCGCTCCGTGGCTACCCAGCCCCTGGAAATTCACGACCTGCTGGCCGATTGAATCCCTGCGGCGCCATTGCTTCGGTGGCCTGAGGCCGCCAAGTTAAAGGGTTCGGGAGATAATCTCAGAACCCACGCATGAGCCAGAACCGCCGCGATCCCCCGTCCAAGACCGGCAAGGACCGGCCTGCGCCTGCAGCGTCGCGCGGGAAGATCGAGGCTTTTCTCGCGCAGGCCAAGACGCTTGCGCCACGCACGGCACCCGGTGAACGCGGCCGGCTGATTTTTGCGCTTGACGCCACCATGAGCCGGCAGCCGACCTGGAACGTGGCGCGCCGTCTACAGATCGAGATGTTCCGCGAAGCCGCGGCCGCGGGCGGTCTCGACGTGCAGCTTGCCTATTACCGGGGCTTGGGCGAATGCCGCGCCTCGCGCTGGGTATCCGACGCGGAACGGCTGGCGGGGCTGATGGAGGCCATCGACTGCCGGGGCGGGCATACGCAGATCGAAAAAATCTTGGCGCATGCGCGCCGTGAAACCGAACGCAAGAAAGTCCAGGCTTTGGTCTTCGTCGGCGAAGCCATGGAAGAGTCGCTCGACGAGCTTTGCGCCGCGGCGGGCAAATTGGGCCTTCTGGGCGCGCCAGCCTTCATGTTCCAGGAGGGGGACGATCCGACCGCCGAACAGGCCTTTCGCGAGATCGCCCGGCTGACGCGCGGCGCTTATTGCCGCTTCGACCCCGGCGCCGCACAGGAACTGGCCGAACTGCTGCGCGCGGTCGCGGCCTATGCCGCCGGCGGGCTAAAAGCGCTGTCGGAAGCCTCGCGCCGTTCCGGCGCCGCTACACAAAAACTGCTGCAGCAGTTGAGATAACCATGCCGGCGGCGATTTTTGGCATCATCGCATTGGTTCTCGCGCTTTGGGCGCTGAGCGTCTTTGCGAAATCGGATCCGCGCCAGCTTGTGCGCATTCTGCGACCGATCGGCGGTATCGGGGCGCTGCTGTTCTCGGTGTATCTGGGCGTGCGCGGCCAACTGGGGCTCGCAATTCCTTTAGGCGTCGTCGGCCTCAGCCTGCTCGGCTGGCTTCCGTTCGGGCCGGCGGGATTTGGCCAACGCACCGGCAAGAGCCCACGCCAGGTGTCGCGCGTGCGCTCCGCGTTTCTGGAGATGGAGCTCGATCACGACACCGGGGCCATGCGCGGGCGCATTCTCGCCGGTCCCCATACGGGCGCCGATCTGGAACGGTTCGACGTTGCCACCCTTGCGGGCTTCCTCGCCGGCATCGACGAGGAAAGCCGCGCCTTACTCGGCGCTTATCTCGACCGCCGGGATCCCCGCTGGCGTGAACACGCGAAGGGTGATGCGGCAGCGGGGCAGGGCGCTGCGCCGCGCGCCGGCAAAATGACGGAAGAGGAGGCCTATCAGATCCTTGGCGTGCAGCCCGGGGCGAACGCGGACGAAATCGGACGCGCTTACCGCTCGCTCATGAAGAAACTGCACCCCGACCAAGGGGGCTCGACGTATCTCGCGGCCCGCGTGAACGAGGCCAAGGAAGTTCTTCTTCGCCGCCATCGCTGATGGTCTCCTGACGCAACATCACAGCGAGCGGCTCCTATCGACGATCCCCCGTTACCGGCTTGGCCCTAGTCTTTCAGGGCCATGCAGGCAATCTCATTCTTCTTGAGATATTTGCAGGCAGCTTCGGCCTGTTCTTTTTTGAGTCCGGCAAAACGCGCGCGGTAAAGGGTCTTTTCGCCCTTGGTGACGGCTTCGGTGAAGGGATCGGCGCCGCCGAGCAGATCCTTGGCGCGTTTCAGCGCGGAGTACAGGCGCTGCTTGGCTTCGTATTCCTGTTCGAAGGCCCCGATCTGAATCATCCAGCCGTCGCGGTGCGGCGCCGGCGGTGCGGCGGCTTCCGAATTTGACGCCGGAACCGACTGCGCCGAGGCGGATGCGACCTTGACCTGGAGAACGCCGGTAAGATCCGGCCGCGGCACGGGGACGGGGGTGACCTCGGCGTAGCTGAGCTCCGGCCCCGCCTTGGCCTGTGCAAGCTGGGCGGCGCCCGCCACCGCTGCGGTCTGCTGCCCCGGTTTGACGGCGACCGTTCGCACCGCGATGGGTTGCACCGCCGCGTCGGAACCCGGCGCCGGCTCGGGTACGAGTACGGGCACTGCCGAAGCAATGGGAGAAGGCTTGGGGATCGGAACCGCCGCAATGGCCTGCCGAGCAGACGGGCTCGCCACCGGCTTTGTGGCGTCGGTAATCAAGGGCGCGGTCCGTTTAGTCGAAGCGACACGAATATAGTCGCCGATCAATTTACGCATTTGAGCGTCACGGCTGCTGGCGCTGGACCCGCCCATGACTACGGCGACGATGTGGCGATTGCCGCGGCGAACGGAAGTCATGAGGTTGAAGCCGGAGGCATTCGTGTAGCCGGTCTTGATCCCGTCA
>JBBDNZ010000170.1:0-2562 GCA_040877285.1 Xanthobacteraceae bacterium | reverse complement strand
CTTGACGCCCGCCAGCAAAACGAACGCGCACATGGATTCGCAATCGGCGCGTGGAGAGAGCGTCGCGCGCCCCCGATCGGCGCCGTCTTCCGCCAGCTTTTGCGTCTTGCCCACGGTCGCGGTCATGCCGAGCCGGCGGATCTCGCGGCCGAGCGCCAATGTTCCGAGAACCGCGCCGCCGCTGGAATCCAGCACGAGCAAGGCGCCGCGAAGATCGTGCTGGCGCGCAAGCGCGGCGAAATCGGCGGGCGTGTCGCGGGTGATCAGGCCGGTCGCGGAGACCCAGGTGCGGCAGCGGTCGCGGCAGACGCTCGCGGGCCCCTCCCGGTGCAGACCGAATTGCATGGGCAAGGCGCGCACGTCCGCAGCCGACGCGGATGAAAGCTGAGCCCACGCGGCAGCGGCGCCAAAAGCGAGCGCCGCTCCGCCCATTAGGCGCGGCAACATGCTTCCTCCTTCGTCACCGCCCGAGCAAAACCGATCCCGCTCCGTTAACAATTGCGGCGACGCACGATCCTTTTTCATTTTTAGTAGTGCTCGGGATTCAGGTCTACAGTCAAAATGCGCACCGCCCGACGGCGCGCGCAAGGTGTTGCCCAACGACCACGGTTCCGGTGGAATCCCTAACGCCGAGACTATCCGCCCCGCCTTTGCATCGAACGTGAGCCGGCCCCCATGACCCCCATGAATTACCGCTCGCGAGCAAAACGGCTTCCAGGGCAGGCGGCGCGCGGGGCCGTCGCCGTCTATCGCCACCTGCTTGCGCCCGTCATCGGGCCAAGCTGCCGGCATTTGCCGACCTGTTCGGAATATGCCGACGAGGCCTTTGGCCGTTTCGGACTATGGGCCGGCGGCTGGATGACGCTGGCGCGCATGCTGCGCTGTCACCCTTTCGGCACCTCCGGCCTCGATTTTGTGCCTAAGTCATTACCCGATGGCGCGCGCTGGTGGATGCCCTGGCGCTATGGGCGGTGGCGGGGCACCGATGCCGGGAACCAAGCGCCATGACCTCCTGGCTGCATTCGGCACGGCTGCGCAGACTGGTAGTCCCGTTGCTGCTGCTGAGCGCCGTCTCCAGCGTGTTCTTTGCCATGCGCAGCTACGGCTCGTTCCTGGCGCTGCAATCCGCCATCACCATCGGCAAGCCCGAGTTGAGCAGCCTGCGCGCCTGGATGACGCTCGACTATGTCGCCACCGGCTACCGTGCGCCGCTGCCGCAATTGCTGAAGAGTCTCGATCTCCCGCCCGATACGCCGCCGGACGAGAGCCTAAAAACGATCGCCGACCGCCGCGGTCTGTCCCGCGTGGAATTCGTTCGCCAGGTCCAGCGCGCCGTCAGCGAGAGCATGCCGCACGCACCCGCCGATGACGAAGACGCGAAGGAGGCCGACGGTTGGACGGACCGGGCTCTCTCGGCGCTGCTGGCCTATGGCTATCCGGCCTTGGCGGCGATCCTGCTGTTCGGCGCCCTCGGCCTTCCGGTGCCGACCGGGCTGGCGACGGTGCTCGCCGGTTCGCTCGTCGCGCTCGGGCATCTGCAATGGGCTTGGGCATCCGCTATCGTGGTCGCCGCTTCCATCGGTGGCGACGCGCTGGGTTACGTCGCCGGGCGCGTCGTGAGTGAAAACTTTTTAGCCCGGCACGGACGCTGGGTTGGCTACACGCCGCCACGCAAGGCCGCCGTGCAAAACTTGTTCTGCCGCTGGGGCGCCATGACGGTCCTGCTCTCGCGCACGCTCGTCTCCCACCTCAGCTCCGTCGTCAGCCTGCTGGCGGGCGCAACGCATTATCAAATTGCATCTTTCATCATCTTTGCGTTTGTCGGAAGGCTGATGTGGACATCGGCCTATCTCGGTCTCGGCTATGGCATCGGCAGCAATCTCGATGCCGCCAACGATTTCATGAAAAACCTCACAGGGCTGCTGCTGTCGCTCGCCGTCCTGCTCACGCTGGGCGCCTACCGCGCCGGCCTGTTTGCCTCGCCCACACGACCCGCGTGACCGCCCGCGACCGAAGCTAAGCGCCGGTAGCAGTTGCATCTTCGGTTCGCGCTGCTATATCCCTCCCTAGCTTACCTGCGTTCGTAGGCAGCGAGTGAGCAAGGAGACGCTTATGGCCGAGCAGCTCGGCGCCGCGGGCAGTGCGCCCGCCGCGAAATCCGCCAAAAACATCGCTCTGACCTTTCCCGACGGCGCCCGTCGCGAATACCCGCAAGGCACAACCGGCCTCGACGTCGCCAAGGGCATTTCGCCCTCGCTGGCCAAGCGCACCGTGGCGATGGCGCTCGACACCGTGCTCATGGACTTGAACGACCCTATTGAGCACGATTCGAAAATCGAATTCCTCACCCGCGACGACCCGCGCGCGCTGGAGCTAATCCGCCACGACGCCGCTCATGTGATGGCGGAAGCCGTGCAGACGCTATGGCCCGGCACGCAAGTCACCATCGGCCCGGTGATCGAAAACGGCTTTTATTACGACTTCGCCCGCAACCAGCCGTTCACGCCGGAGGATTTGCCCGTTATCGAAAAGAAGATGCGCGAGATCGTCGCGCGCGACAAA
>JBBDNZ010000169.1:0-14207 GCA_040877285.1 Xanthobacteraceae bacterium | reverse complement strand
ACGCGGTCGTCAGTCTTGTCACGGTTTTCGATGCCGAGATCGTAGTAGAGCAGAGTGATGTCGAGGTAGGGGTGGATCAGCTTGTCTTAGATGTAGTGCCAGATGATCCGGGTCATTTCGTCGCCGTCGAGCTCGACGACCGGATTGGCCACCTTGATTTTCGCCATTGCGCAAGAACCTTTTGGGGAATTGAAGCCGCGAAAGAACCCGGTCATGCGCCGGGCTGGGCGCTCTTATGGCGCGGGCGGGGCATTCCTGCAAGCCGCCTGGGCGCCGCTTGCGCCTTTCGTTCTAGACGCGCGGGCGGTCATAAAGCCCCCGATCCGTCACCACGAAGTCGATGCGCCCGTCGAGCAGGGCCTTGGCGCATTCGGCGGGCGAATTGACGATCGGCTCCTCGTGCACGTTGAAACTGGTGTTGACCAGCACCGGCAAGCCGGTCTCACGCTCGAAGGCGGTGAGAATATCGTGGTAGAGCGGATTGTCGGCGCGGTCGATGATCTGCGGCCGGGCGGAATGGTCCACATGCACCACCGCCGGAATGCGGCCGCGCCACTCGGAGCGCACGTCGCAGGCGATGGTCATGTAGCGGCAGGCGCGGCGGTTCACCCCGTTCACGTCGAACACTTGCGCTGCTTTTTCGCCCTGGATCACGGGCGCAAACGGCATGAACTCCGAGCGCTCCAGGCGCACGTTGAGCACGTCATGGGTTTCCCGCCGCGCCGGATTGGCGAGAATGGTGCGCGCCCCGAGCGCGCGGGGGCCGAATTCCATGCGATGGGTATAGATGGCGCCGATCTCGCCCGCCTTGAGGCGGCGCGCCGTGCCGTCCACCGGCGGATCAGGCAGGCGCCGCACGCCGGGCGCGTTGGAAAGCGTCGTGTCGATGGTGCCGGAAAAATCCCGTCCGAGATAAACATCGCCCAAGCCCCGGCGCTGGCCGAGCCAGCGCGCAAGGCCGTCGCGCTGCAACAGCCAGGCGAGCGCGCCGCCGACCGGCAGGCCGTCGTCTCCCATCGCGGGAAAGACAAAGACCTCGTCGAGGCCCAATTCCTCGGCCAGCAACCGGTTGAGCTTCACATTGGCGAAGATGCCGCCCGAGAGGCCGAGGTTCCGGCTCGGATTATTCGCGAGCAGCCGCCGCACCGACAACAGCATCACGTCTTCCAGCACCTGTTGCACCGAGGCGGAATAATCTTCCCGGCCAAGGCCGCGCTTGAGCGCGCGCATGAAGGCATTGATCTCGCCGTCGCTGCGCAAGTCGGAATGAATGCGGCCGGCGCCATCGACCGAAAAGCGCGCGGCGAGCTCGGCAGCGCGCACCGGCTCGCCCATCGCCGCGAGCCCGGTCACCTTGCCTTCGTGGCGCACGCGCCTGAATCCGAGCGCCTTGGTGGCGGCGCCATACATCTTGCCGAGACTGTCCTCGGAATGCGGCGCGAGGATCATCTCCTCGCCGCCGTAGATCGTCTTGAGCCGGTCACCGGTGAAATGACGATGACTGTAATGCACGGTGTCGCCGCCGCCGTCGGCGGTGACGATGAGCGCGCTGTCCCAGGGACTGTAGAACAGCGTTGGCAGTGCGTGCGCCTCGTGGTGATTGTAGAAATAGGTCTTGACGCCGGGCCGGAAGCCGCCGTCGCGCTGGAAGGCGTCAATGTCGAAGAAGACGCCGATGTCGGACGTCTTGTGCCGGAGAACTTCGGGCATGACCTGGCGCCGCGGCTTGCCGGCGACATGAGTGCGGTATTGCTCGCGCAGCCAATCGAAGCCACGCAGATGCCGGAAATAGCGCGTCGGCAGGAGGCTGCGGCTGTAGCAGACGACATCGACGTCCCGCCGCGCGGCCCCGGCGAGCGACAGCACTTCGTCAATGGCGAGGTCGGGATGCCGCGTGCCATCGCCCTTGACGCGGGTCAGGCGCTCCAGGTGCACCGCCGCCTTGAGGGAATAATCCTCGAAAACCGCGGCAGCCGCATCATGCGACCCGGAATGAACCCCCAGAATGAGTTGCGGCATGGGCTAAAAGGCAATGTTGAAGCAATGTGGAGCCACGCCTTATCGGTATTTTATCGACGCCACAACCGGCTTCCCATCGGCGCGGCGATACGTTACGTCCTGCACCCAACCAGCAAACGACCAAGACATGCCCGGAGCCGGTACAGATCGGACAAAAGCCTGGGCCGAGACAGGCGGCCCCATCATCGTTTTGGTCGAGCCGCAACTCGGAGAAAACATCGGGGCGGCGGCGCGGGCCATGGCGAATTTCGGCTTGCGCCGGCTGCGGCTCGTCCGGCCGCGCCAGGGCTGGCCGAATCCGAAGGCGAAGATAATGGCGGCGGGAGCCGACGGCATTCTTGACGCCGCGGCCCTGTTCGACACTCTCGAAGCCGCCATCGCCGATTGCACGCTTGTGCTTGCGGCCACGGCGCGCGCGCACGATCAGGCCAAGACGGTGATCGGCGCCGACGAGGCCGCGCGCATTATCGCTCCGCATGCCGCCGGGGAAAATGTCGCCGTCGTTTTCGGACGCGAGCGCAACGGGCTGGAGAACGACGAAATCGCGCTAGCGGATCAAATCGTCACGCTGCCGGTTAATCCGGCTTTTGCTTCGCTCAATCTGGCGCAGGCCGTGGTCATTGTCGCCTACGAGTGGTTCAAGCATGCTTCCGGCGGCGCCCTGCCCTTCGCCACGCCGGTCAAATCCAAGCCGGCGGCAAAGCAGCAACTGCACGCCTTTTTCGCTTCGCTCGAACGCGAACTGGAAAAAGTCGAATTTTTCCGCCCGGAGGAAAAGCGCGCCACCATGCGCATCAATTTGCGCAACATCTTTCACCGCATGAACGCAACGCAGCAAGACATCCAGACGCTGCACGGCGTCATCACCGCCATCGCCGAGGGACGTAAAGGACCGGCGAAGGGCGGCATCCTCGACGGCGCGGAAGCGCAGATATTGCGTACGCTGCTCGCCGAGCACGATCAGGGCCGCGTTTCTTCCGAGCGCGGGCCGGTGCGCGGCCTCGCGCGGCTGCTTCGCCGCAACCCGACCGACGCGGAACGCGCGTTGTGGCAGGCCCTGGTCGGCGACCGCCGCTTTGCTGGCCGCGGCTTCAAGCGGCAGGTGCCGGTCGGCCCGCATATTTGCGACTTCGTCTCTTTTCCGCTGCGCGCTGTCATCGATCTTGTGCCGGCCGCCGAGCCGGAGCCGGCGCGCGCGGCGCGGGCGGAGAAACGCGCCTGGTTGAAGGATCGCGGCTATGCGGTAATCGAGATGGCCGCCGCGCAGGTGGAAGCGGACGCCGCTTCCGCGCTCGACCGGCTGACGCTGGCTTTGCAAGCTTTGCCGCCGCACACCGCCGCCGAATGATACAGCCTGCGGCCGCGCCAACCGCCGATTTTATCAATTGGTAAGGAACGCTCTTTACTCTGTCGCCGTTCTCATGCGGCAAAAGCTGGGCTGCGCGGTCGATGGTTAAGGAAAAGCGCAAAAGCATCCGCCGGGCCATGCGTTACACGGCGTGGATTGGGTTTGACGAAGGCTCCCCTTTGCGCGGCTGCATGGTTTTCGACATTTCGGAGACGGGCGCGCGACTTGAACTGGATAACCCGTGGGACGTGCCGGATGTGTTCAATCTGCTGTTATCCGGCCGCGGCGGCGTTTACCGCCAGTGCCGGACGATGTGGCGTGAGGGCAATCAGATCGGCGTATGCTTCGAGGAGGCCGGCGCCCGCCGCCGCACTGCGGCGGAGACCGCAAGCGCCTAACACCCGCTGCACGGCCGCGCTTTTGCGCTCAGCCCGCCATCGTCTCCTTTACCGCCGCGACCAGCTGCTTGAGCGTGAACGGCTTGGGCAGGAAGGCGAATTGCCCGTGCTCGGGCAGATTTTTCTGAAAGGCGTCTTCGGCATAGCCTGAGACGAAAATGATTTTGAGGTCCGGATTGCGGCGGCGCATTTCCTTGAGCAAGGTCGGCCCGTCCATCTCGGGCATGACGACGTCGGAAACCACCAGATCAACGTCGCCGCCGCGCTTTTCCAGCACTTCCATCGCCTCGACGCCGTTGCCGGCTTCCAGCACCGTATAGCCGCGCGAGGTGAGCCCGCGCGCGTTGAGCCGGCGCAAGCCTTCTTCGTCCTCCACCAGCAGAATCGTCCCCTGGCCGGTGAGATCGGCGCCCGCCGCCCGCACCATTTCGTCTGCCGCCGCCAGCGCGCCGGAGAGAGCGGGCGATTCCGCTTCCGGCAGACCGGCCGTTTCCATTTCCTCGGCGCCGGGAACGTAGCGCGGCAGGAAAATACGGAAGGTCGTGCCTTTGCCGGTCTGCGAATCCACGTAGATGAAGCCGCCGGTCTGCTTGATGATGCCATACACGGTGGACAATCCGAGCCCCGTCCCCTTGCCGACGTCCTTGGTGGAGAAGAAGGGCTCGAAGATCTTGTCGATGATTTCCGAGGGAATGCCCGTGCCGGTGTCGGAAACCTCCACCAGCACATAGTCGGCGGCCGGCATGCCCTTGGAGGGAAATTTCTTGCTGTCCCCGGCCGGCAAATTGGCGGTGCGCACCGACAACGTGCCGCCCTCCGGCATGGCGTCGCGCGCGTTGACCGCAAGATTCACGATCACCTGCTCGAATTGCGAAATGTCGGCCTTGATCGGCCACAGATCGCGGCCGTGCTGGACATCGAGCACGACCTTCTCGCCGATCAGGCGGCGCAGCAGCATGGTCAGGTCGGACAACACGTCGCCGAGATCGAGCACCTGCGGGCGCAGCGTCTGCCGGCGCGAGAAGGCGAGAAGCTGCCGCACCAGGCTGGCCGCGCGGTTGGCGTTCTGCTTGATCTGCATGATGTCCTGGAAGGACGGGTCGGTCGGCTTATGCGCGTTGAGCAGGAAGTCCGTCGCCATCATGATCGCGGAGAGAACATTGTTGAAATCGTGCGCGATGCCGCCGGCGAGCTTGCCGACCAGTTCCATCTTCTGCGATTGGGCGAACTGGCTCTCCAGCTTGCGCCGGTCGGTGGTCTCCAGCGCATAGACGATCGCCGCCTCGCCATCACGCTCCTTTTCCTCGATTGCCGAGATAAAGAACTGCGCCGAGCGCTCGGGCGCGCCGGTGAGCGCGGCCTCCACCGGCGCGATATCGCCCTGCCCCTCCGCCGCCTCGCGCATGGCGGCTTCCAGCGCCGGCCGATCGCGCTCCGTTACCGCGGCGAGGATGGAGCGGCTCTCGCTCTGCGCCCCCTCCCCCTTGAGCAAGCCGTGGAACAGCCGCGCGAACAGACCGTTCGTGCGCACGATCTTGCCCGCCTTGTCCACGGTGGCGATCGCCATCGGCGTATTGTTGAAGAAACGTACGAAGCGCACTTCCGCCGCGCGCTGTGGATCGGTGCCGTCGTCGCGCGCACGGTTGAGCACGAGCGTGCGCGAATCTCCGGGGGCGCCATCGGCGCCGAATGCCATTTTGTGGAACAGGCGGACCGGCACGGTGCGTCCGCCGCGGGTCTTCAGATCAAGGTCGAGTACTTCGACCTTCACTTCGCCCGGAGCGGCGGACAGCGTCGTCAGCAGCGCCGCTCCCTCGCCGGAAACAATGTCCGCGAGCTTGAGCCCGCCCGACCCTACTTGCGCAAGATCATGGTCGAGCCATTCGGCCAGCGTGGCATTGAGGTAAACAATGTCGCCCTTGGCATCGATGGAGAAAAAGCCCGCCGGGGCGTGATCGAGATAGTCGATGGCGTGCTGCAATTCCTGGAAAATATTTTCCTGGCGTTCGCGGTCGCGCGTCACGTCGGCGATGGTCCAAACCGTCATCCGCGCATCGCGCTTTTTGGTGCCGAGCGGCCGCACACGCAGACGCAGCCAGCGCGCCGGGCGCTCCTTGGTTTCGGGAACACGAACCTCTTCCTGCAACCGGCGGCCTTCGCGCGCGGCCTTGAGCAGACGGTAGACGGATTCAGAGACCTCCGGGTCGCCGATGAAGACCCGTTCCACCGGGCGCACGTCATTGCCGTCGGCCGCGTCGGTCAGCTCCAGATAGGCGGCATTGGCATAGACCACATGACCGTTATGGTCGGTCACCAGAAGGCCGTCGAAGCCGCCATCAAGCACCGCCCTCGCCATCGGGTTGTCGTCTTGGCCGCCGGCAAAGCGCATGATGCCGGCTGCGAGCGCGAACAGGGAGAATACGCCGGTGCTCGCCAGCACCGCCAGCAGGATCAGGATATAGGTGTCGGCATAGTCGCGGCGGATGAATAGAAGGCCGGTGGCGGCGCCGACCAGCGCTACGGCAACCAGCAGGACCAAGCCGATGCTGCCGGCGCGCGGGTTGCCTGGGCTGCGGTCCACCGCTGCGCGCTGCGAGCCCTCAGCTTTTTCCTGCATTGGCATGCCTGACCCAAACTCCGCCCGCACGGGCCGCCGCGCCCAGCATTCTCAGTGCCCCAGTCGAGGCCGGTAATGCAAGAGGCTCGCCGATCCCCGCGGCTCATGGTTACCGCGCAACGGTGCGCCGTAACCGCATCACATAGCCGATTATTTCAGCAACCGCTTTGTAATGTTCCGGCGGAATTTCCTTGTCGAGCTCCACCGTCCCATGCAGGGCGCGCGCCAACGGCGGATTTTCGACGATGGGAATTGCATGCTCGGCGGCGACTTCTTTGATCTTGAGGGCGACCGCATCGACGCCTTTGGCGAGGCAGACCGGGGCATTCATGCCCCGCTCGTATTGCAGAGCGACGGCATAGTGCGTCGGGTTGGTAATGACGACGGAGGCCTTGGGCACCTGCGCCATCATGCGCTTGCGCATGCGGGCGATGCGGATCTGCCTGATCCGCCCCTTGATCATCGGATCGCCTTCGGTCTGCTTGAATTCCTCCTTCAATTCGCGCACCGACATTTTCTGCCGTTCGAACCAGACGCGGTATTGGAATAGGAAATCCGCAGCCGCAATCAGCGCCAGGACGGCCACCACGGCGCCCAATATGCCGAGCGCCAGCGACTTCGTGAGCGGCAGAATGGCTACCGGATCGGTGGCAACGAGGCTTTCGAGCCGGTCGCGTTCCGGCCAGATCAGCGCGGTCATCACCGTGCCGACCAGCGCGAGCTTGGCAAGACCCTTGACGAAGTTCGCCAGCGCCTGCTTGGAAAACAGCCGCTTGAACCCGGCGGCGGGGGAAATCTTGCTGGTCTTGGGTTTCAGCCCCTCCGCCGACCAAACCATGCGATGCTGAATCATGTTGCCGGCGACGGCTGCCAGCGCTAGCAGCAGAAACGGGATAGCGACGGCGGCGAGGATCTCCGCTCCCAACCGGCTCGTGACATACATCAGACTCCGGCCATCGACGGGAATCTCGTGCGCATTGGCGATGAGGCCGCGCAGCGACGTCTCCAAGCCGCCACCCATCCGGTCGGAGAAGGCGAGCAGCACGAGCGTTGCGCCGGAGATAATGAACCAGGTGTTGACTTCCTGGCTTTTTGCGACGTCGCCCCGCTCAAGCGCATCGTCGAGTTTTTTCTGGGTCGGATCTTCCGTGCGTTCGGTGGCGTCTTGCTGTTCGTGCTCGGCCATATCGGATCGGCTCCCGGGTCAGGAATGCGGGGCGAGTTCAAACAGCACGCCTTCCACATGGCCGAGGAACACACTCATCATCGCGCCGACGACCAGCAAGAGGATGAGGAAGCCGACAAGGATCGACAACGGCAAGCCGACAAAGAAAACCGGCATTTGCGGCATCAGCCGCGACAAGATGCCGAGCCCGAGATTGAACAGCAGGCCAAAGACGAGGAAGGGAGCGGCAAGCTGTACGCCGACGCGGAATGCCCCCGCCACCGTGCGCATCAGCAGCGCCGCGATATCGCCAAGCAGCGGCACCTGGCCCGGCTGAAACAGCCGGTAGCTGTCATGCAGCGCGGCGATGACCAGATGATGCAGGTCGGTGACGAAGAGCAGCGTGATGCCGAGAACCATGAGGAAATTGCCGACGAGCGCGCCCTGCTGCCCCTGGCCCTGGCTCGGATCGACGGCCAAGGCGAAGCCCAGGCCTAGCTGATGCGCCACCACGCTGCCGGCGACCTGCAGCGCGGAAATCGTCACCCGGGCCGTCAGCCCGAGCACCGCGCCGATCAAAATTTCCTGCAGCAGCATGGCGACCACCGGACCGGGCGTCTGAAAATCGACATGGTAAGCGTCGCGATGCAGCGGCAACAGAATGGCCGTCAGCACCAACGCAACGGTGAGCCGCACGCGCATAGGCACGCTGAGCTCGCCCAAGCCCGGCAACAGCATGACCATCGTGCCGATGCGGGCAAAGACCAGAAGGAAGGACGCCGCAAGCGCTGGAAAATACGAGACGTCTATGCGCATGAAAGCGCCCGAGATGCTCAGCCGCCCGCTATACGCGCGGCGAGCCGGGCCATGTGGCCGTATAGCGCATCCGCCATGAACGGCAGCGCTACCAGCATGGTGACAAAAATTGCCAGGATTTTTGGCACAAAGACGAGCGTCATTTCCTGGATTTGCGTGAGCGCTTGGAATAGCGAGATTGCCACGCCGACAAACAGCCCGATCAACATGAGCGGGCTCGAAACGATAATTAGTGTCCAGATCGCGTCGCGGGCGATATCCATGATTTCCGGGCCGGTCATGCTTTTTCTTCCTTGGCTTCGACGCTTGCGTTGCGGCACGATCAGATCGGCATGCGCATGATTTCTTCGTAGGCCTGGATCACCTTGTCGCGCACGGACACGAGCGCGTTGATCGCGACCTCGGTCTCGGCGACGGCGGTGACGACATCCACGATATTGGCCTTGCCCGCCGCCATGGCCTGAGACTGAGCATCTGAATTTCGGCCGATCTCGCTCACGGTTTTCAAGGCATCCTGCAATACGGCGGTGAAAGGCGTCCCGGATTCGGCGCCACCCGCCGCCTTGGCGAGGCCCGCGGCGGGATCGGTAAGGCGCGAGAGGGAGGCATAGGCGTTGGCGGCAGCGGCGGCGGACATAGGCATCTTCTACCTCGGGGGTTCAGGCTTTCAGAATATCGATGGTGCGCTGAATCATGCGCCTCGTGGCGCTGATGACGTTGACATTGGCCTCATAGGAACGTTGCGCGTCGCGCATGTCGGTCATTTCGACGAGCGAATTGACGTTGGGATATTTGACATTGCCGTTGGCGTCGGCGGCCGGATGACCCGGCTCGTATTTCGAGCGGAATTCACTCTGATCGACGGCGACGCGCCCAAGCTCCACCACCCGGGCTCCGAGCGCGCGGTCGATCTCGGAAACGAAGGTGGGAATTTTGCGCCGGTAGGGATCGGCGTTCGGGCTCGGCGCCGTTGAATCCACGTTGGCGATGTTTTCGGAAATGAGGCGCATGCGACCGGCCTGCGCGCGCCGGCCCGCGGCGGCGATGGTGATCGATTTGAGGAAATCCACGACCTTCTCCTCGTTCTACATCCGGTGTGTTGGACAAACGCTACGGCGAAAAAATCGTTACCCTCTGCCGATCGCAGTCTTGATGAGGGCAAGGCTGCGGGCATAGACCGCCGTTGCCGACTGATAGTCCATCTGGTTGGCGGCCACCTTGATCATTTCTTCTTCGAGGCTCACTGCGTTGCCGGCGGGCCGGATTTTCTTGCCGCCCGTCCGGTCGCTCTCGAATCCGCCCGTTGCACCGCTGGCCGAGCCGGCAAGGTGAGCCGCACTGGTGCGCGCGAGAGTGCCCTGGCCGGCGGTCGCCACCGGGCGGTCGAATTCAGGCGGGGCAAGGTCGCGCGGGCGGAAATTTGGCGTATCCGCGTTGGCGACGTTTTCGGCGAGCAGGCGCTGGCGCTCCTGGTGCCACTGCATCCGGGTGCGCAGCATGGCAAAGATCGGAATGTTGGAAAGCGGCATGGCGTCCCCCGCGGCGGGCCATCCGGGAAAATACGCCCCTACCCTGGTAGGCAGACTTTGCCGGGGGTATGGTTAATACTCAGTTAATAATGGGGTTTATCGGCTCGGACCGATTAATCCACGGTTTACCAAGGAAAGCCTTTTGTCAGGCGGATTCACGGTCAAAATCCCGGCCAAATGTTAAGCTTTTCTTAGTAATCAGAGCGGCAAATATTACCCCGGGCGTTAACTAATCGGGCGATTCCGCCGCACAACACCCGAAAACAGAAGGACAGTGCCCGATGTTCGATACCCTGTTCGGCGTGGAAGTTTCACCGGCCGTGAAATTCTTCCTCGCTTTTGTGATCGTGTTCATCCTGATCGGCGTCATCGCATGGGTTGTGCGGCGCTATGGATCGGAGCGATTCGGCGGAAGCGCGGCACGCGGGCGCCAACCCCGGCTTGCGGTCGTCGATGCGGCCGCGGTGGACGGAAGGCGCCGCCTTCTCATCATCCGCCGCGACAATGTCGAGCATCTGCTGATGATCGGCGGACCGACCGATGTCGTGGTCGAAACGAACATCGTGCGTGCCGCCGGAGCCTCGCGCGATCGCGACGCGGCGACCGGCCGCCCGGCGACGCTCCCCGACGCCTTCTCCCGTCCGGTCCCGCCCGGCGAGGGAAGCATGTGGCCTTTGCAACCGCAGCAGGAAGCAAATCAACGCCCGCAACGCACCACCGTCGTAGAAGAAACAATGCAATGGACGTCATGGCAGTCGCAGCCCGAGCCGCCGCGTTCGCCGCGTCCGGAACCGATGGCCGGGCTCGCCGAGGAATTATCCGCCCACGCCGCCCCGCAGCGCGATACCGGCCTCTCGACCGGCCGGAAACCCGCCGCTGCGGCCGCCGGCACCGATCAGAATCTCGCGGAAATGGCGCAACGCCTCGAATCCGCCCTGCGTCAGCCGCAGGACATGCGCCCGGCAGCGGAAATGCCTGCTAAAGCCGAGCCCGCCCCACGGCGTCCGGCCGCGCCGGAGCAAAAGCCCGCGGCGGAGAGCAAGCCGGGTCAGCCCAAATCGCTTTACGACAACCTCGAGCAAGAGATGGCCAATTTGCTGGGCCGTCCGCCGGGGAAGCCTTAGTGGCAGGTCGGGCCGACCGCTGCGTTCGTCTGGTGACGGTGGCGGTTGGCGTAACGGGGTTCCTCAGCGTAACGATCGTTCCAGCCGCTGGGCAGGACATCAGCATCAATTTCGGCGAGGGCGGCGGGCTTACCGAGCGCGTGATTCAGCTCATTGCCCTGCTCACGGTGCTCTCTCTGGCGCCGTCGATCCTGGTGATGATGACCTCGTTCACGCGCATCGTGGTGGTGCTGTCGCTTCTGCGCACGGCGTTGGGCACCGCGACCGCGCCGCCCAATGCGGTGATCGTATCGCTCGCCTTGTTCCTGACCGCTTTTGTCATGGGACCGACCTTGCAGAGCGCCTACGAAAACGGCGTGCGGCCGCTCATCAATAATGAGGTCAGCGCGCAACAGGCCTTCGAGCGCGCATCCGTGCCGCTGCGCGTCTTTATGCAGAAGAACGTGCGCGAAAAGGACCTGCAATTGTTTACCGAGCTTTCGCGCGAGGAGCCCGCGGCGCTGCCGGAAAAGATGTCGCTGCGCGTGCTCGTTCCCGCCTTCATGATCTCGGAGCTCAAGCGCGCCTTTGAAATCGGTTTTCTGCTGTTCCTGCCGTTTCTCATCATCGATCTCGTCGTGGCGTCCGTGCTCATGGCCATGGGCATGATGATGCTGCCGCCGGTGGTGGTGTCGCTGCCGTTCAAGCTGATCTTCTTCGTCTTGGTGGACGGCTGGAGCCTGGTGGCGGGAAGCCTGATTCAGAGCTACGGCTTCTGAACCGGCGCTGCGGCTTCATCCCGGCATTCGGACCCGCCAAGACAACGCTGCAACTTTCAGGGGACCGACTGGCGCGCGGCAGTCTGCCGGGCGTCCGATCCTTGCGGCGTCTCGATCTGCGATTGTTGTTCTGGTCCGGAGGACGACTGCGTCGTACCTTCCGTACCGGTTTCCGGATAGCGCTCGCGCAAATCGCGCAAAAACCCATCAAGGGTATCCACCGCGGCCACGGTCTTGGCGACATCACGGAATTCCGCGCCACTGGTGCCTGTCGGCGCCGTGACCACTTCGAAGGCGCGCCGGTCCGGCCCTTCGGCCATCTTGGCGGCATATTTTTCGCGAAAGCGCGCAAGCCCGATCTGGTCCTCGCCCAGCGCAAAACCGATCGCCGCACGCAAAATGTCGGCGCGGTCGACATCCTTCAGCGGCACCCATTCCTGCCAGCGCGTGCCGTACAAGACTTCGATCTGTTCCGCCGCCTCGGCCCATCGCCGTGCCGACCACAATATGTCGGAACGCAACCGGATCGCCTCGGGGCCCGGAATATTCGCGATCACTTCAAGCGCAACGTCATAGCGGCTCATGTCCGACAAGGCGCGCGCCTCGATCAATAGCCGCTGATTGCGCAGCTCGTTGGAAAGCTCGGCGGTCCGCGTCGCCCGCAGCGCCGCCAAGGCGCGGTCGGCCTTGCGGCTCATCAGATAGATCACGGCAAGCCGCGTCGCCACCTGGGCGCGGGCCGAGCCCTGAAGTCGGTGATCGACCTGGTATTGCAGCAGCTCCGCGGCCTGGTCGAGCAAATCGACGCTGACCAGGCGATCCGCCAGCCGGCGGATCATCTCGTCTCCCCGGCGGCCGATGGGCGTCAATTCGCGAAAATCATAGAACAGGCTGAGTGCGTCGATGGCCGGCAGGTTGTCGACTTTTCCGGCAAGGAACAGCGAATCAAACGTCGCCGCCGCCTCGTCGTGAATGCGGCGGGTCATCTCCGAATTGGGATGCGCGGTGAGAGCGACGCGCATGATATGGAAGGCGTCGCGATAGCGGCCTTCTTCGGTGTAGAGGCGCGCCATGAGTTGCAGCGCCTCGATCTCCGTGCCGTCGCCGCGCCAGGTGGTGGTCAGGCTTTCAAGCTCGGCGATGACTTCCGGACGTTTGAGATCGCCGAGGATGTAGCGCAGCGCGATGAGACGCAGGCGGCCTTGCGCGGCCGCGCGGCGGTCCCAGGAATCCGCGGCCATGCGATAGGCCCGCAGCGCATTCTCGGCGCGGCCCAGGCCCTCCGCCAGCCGCCCGGTCAGCACAAAGATTTCCGGCTCGAGCTCGCGCGGAATGCCGATGATCTCGAATTCGTTGAGCAGATTCGCCGCGCCGGCGAAGTCGCGCACTTCGATGGACGACCGCACCGCCGCCTCCAGCGCCTTACGCTGGAGTTCGATCGGGAGCGTGCCCATCGCCACAGCGACGTTCTTGAAACCCTCGCGCGCTTCGGCGTATTGGCCTTCTTGGGCGCGCGCCAGCGCGCGCCAGAGCGGGGCGTCGTGCTGATTTCCGACCAGCGGATTGGAAAGATCCCGCAACGCTTCGTCGCTGCGTCCCAGCATGATGTTGGCGACCGCCCGCAGCACAAGCGCGGGCACGTCCTCAACGGTCGGCCGCCCGGAGGACAACGCCACGTCGAGCACCCCCTTGGCTTCGGCGTTCATTCCCTGCGCGAGATAGAAACGCGCCAGATCGAGGCGCGCGGATGTGCGCCGGTTCTCCGATGCCTCGGCGGCCGCGCGCAGCAGGGACGCCTGGCGTTCGTCGAATTCGGCCTGGCGGTCGAAACCCCAGAGCTGCGGATCGAGCACGACCGGCGCAAGTCCGGCCATTCTGGGCGCTCCATAGGTGCCGCCGGAGAGCGACAAACCGGTCGGGCGGCCGACAACGATTTTATCCGCGGCGAGTTCGACGTTGAGATCGTCCGCCAGCGGCTGTATGACCACGCCCTGGATGGAAGCAAGCGCGTGAAACTCGACGAAATTCTGGGTCTTGAGGAATCCCCGCGCGGGGCCGAGCGCGGTCACGACGAAAAGTGCGTCGCCGATATCGGGATCGGGCAGGCGAAGCAACCGCCTCGGTTCTTCAAAGGGAATGATGATGCTGGAGCGTGTCGGCCCAATAATGCTGCGGGTGAGCATCAGCGGCCGGGTCGGCTCCACCACGGCATCGCCGATGGTGACCACCCAGTTCGGCCCGTCGGCGCTCAAGCTAGCGAGTCGCGGGCGCTCGAGCTTGATTCGCATCACCGCCGCATCGTCCGAATGGGTTAGCGTCGTGCTCCGGATCGTTTGGCTCGACTCTCCTTCCAACGCGGCAAAGTCGATTTCCGCCTTCGTGTCGAAGACAAGCCAAAGGATATCGGCGCGGCTGAATATCGCGGCCGGCGTC
>JBBDNZ010000168.1:0-2603 GCA_040877285.1 Xanthobacteraceae bacterium | reverse complement strand
GCGCACCGTTTCACGCTGCGCTGCGCCCGGGACACGATTCTAAAGCAGCGGTTTCACCAGCATTCACGCTGCTCTTTTCAATTTCACGGCCATCCCATGAACCCTCGCGAAGTCGCCTGGCTGGCGCAGCCGCGCCGGCGCTGGATGCTGCCCGATCCGAGCCGCTGGCTGCGGCCGGATCACAATAAATGGAAGCGGCCCGAGCCGGTGTGGCGAATGCCGCCGCAACCGCAGGAGCACAAATACGACGACGGCGACTTGCACGCGGAGAATCTCGCGCGGCTCAGCCGGAGTCTCGCGGTTCTGCGCCGCGAGCTGGCTTCCGTGCAAGGCGAGCTGCTGCGGCGCAAGGCCGGATTCAATCCCAGTCAGCCGCGCGCGCCGGCGGGTAACTCCGACGGCGGGCAGTGGACCGATGCCGGAGGAGCAAGCGGAAGCGAAACAAGCGGGAGCGGAACACGCGAGGGCGGATCATCAAATCCGCCGCTCCGCTTGTATGTCGCCGCCGGTTTGCCGAAGATTCCGCGGCAGCGGCCGCCTTCGCCGGGAGAGCGGACGGCCATCGCCAAGGCAACGGCCATATGGCTTGCGGAAAATGCTGTCGCAGCGAGCGAGGCCATTGCCAGAAGTTCCTGGCTCTATCACGCAATTCCTTACATCAGCTCTTATCTGGACGCGCCCAAGCCGCTGGAGGAACTGCAGCAAGATGCCTTAACCCCCAAGATCGGCTATGATGTTCACCACATCGTCGAGCAATCGTCAGCGGAGGCAGCCGGCTATCCGAGGACAAGGATCGATGCGCCCGATAATCTTGTGCGCATTCCTCGATTGAGACACTGGGAAATCAACGCGTGGTATCAGACGAAAAATCCGGAATATGGCGAGGTGCCTCCGAGAGAGTATCTCATTGGCAAAGATTGGGATGAACGGAGACGAGTTGGTCTCGGTGCGCTAAGGCGATACGGAGTTCTCACGCGATGAAGGTAACAAAGCCAGAAGCAATGACGAGCGATCAGTTAGTAGACCGTTTTGCCACGATTTGCATGGCCCAAGATCAAGCGCTCCTCTACTCTGACATTACAAGGTTCAACCGGCTGTACGACCAAATGGTGGTGGTCAGAGAAGAACTAAAGCGCCGTCCCGGAGATCAGCGTCGAGCCTTACTCATTCTCTACGATCATGAAAACGCACAGGTCCGTCTGCAAGCTGCGAGAGCTAGTTTGGCAGTGGCCCCGGTTGAAGCTCGAAGATTAATCGAAACCATCGCCAATTCTCGCAAGTTTCCGCAGGCCGGCGACGCCGGGATGGCGCTCGACGCCCTCGATCGCGGAATTTTCAAGCCGAGCTGAAGGGCCAATGGGCTGGCTGAGCTATACGGCGAAGCCTTACGTGCTGTTCTACACGACCAAGCCCGTGGGCGGCGGTGTGCAGGATTTCGACGCCATCAAGCTGTCGAAGTTCGCGGCTAATTAAGAGATACTCCCTAGGAACAAGTGGTGAGGGGGTGCTCAAACCATGAAGCAGATCAACCTTGGGGCGATGACCGTTGGCCAGTTGGTTGATCGCTTCGCTATGCTTGGTGTGGCTCAGGATCAGGCGCTCCTATATTCTGAAATTACAAAGTTCAATCGGCTTTTTAGGCAAATGGCAGCGGTCAGAGACGAACTGAAGCAGCGTCCAGGAGATCAGCGCCGAGCCTTACTCGCTCTTTACGACCATGAAAATGCACAAGTGCGCCTTCAAGCAGCGAATGTGACGCTAGCGGTTGCGCCCGTCGCCGCGCGCGCCATAATTGAGACCATCGCCAATTCTCGCAAGTTTCCGCAGGCCGGCGACGCCGGGATGGCGCTCGACGCCCTCGATCGCGGAATTTTCAAGCCCGTTTAGGTAAATTACGGCAGCGCACTCCCCAGCTTCCTTGCCGTCTCCGCGATCCAATTCAAATAGAGCTCGAGCGGCGTCACACCAGTGAGGCCGCCGCAGCCTTCTTCCGCTTTCGGCGCGGTGGACCAGCTCACAAGGCCGTAGACGACGAACTGGCCGCCGCGGTTTTCGTAAACCGGGCCGCCGGAATCGCCGGTGCAGGCGCCGAGCCCGGGCGCGTCGCCGCGGGTGGCGGGATCGAACAGACGCAATTGAATGTTTCCCGGCTTGCCGGTGGCGGCGAGCGTGGCGTGGCGCAGCACGGCGGAAGTGCGGTTGTCGCCCGGCGCGGTGACGCCGTAGCCGGCGACGATAAAGCTCTCGCCGGGCGCGACGCGCGGGCGCTTGGTCGCGAGCGCGGCGGGCGAGAATTTCGCCGGCAGCGGCTCGGCCAGCTTGAGCAGGGCGACATCGGCGGTGGCGCGGTTGGCCTCGAACGTCGCGCGGCTGAATTGCGGGTGCAGGACGATTTTCGCCAGATCGCGGAAGACGGGTTTTTGTCCGGGCTCGAGTTCGTAGAGTTTGTAGACCAGCTCCGGCTCGAAGCAATGGGCGGCGGTGAGCACGAGATCCGGCGCCAGCACGGTGCCGGTGCAGAGATTGCCGCGCCCGCTCAGGATCATCACTTCGTGCAGCGAGACGCCGGGCGGAACCGGCGGCGCGGGGGGGGGGGGGGGGGG
>JBBDNZ010000167.1:0-2611 GCA_040877285.1 Xanthobacteraceae bacterium | reverse complement strand
CAGGAGGCGGCGCACAGCGTGCGCCATGCTCATGATTTTTCCCGCTGCTCCAGCCGCCCTTCCTCGGCCTTGTGATGGAATTGCAGGGCGATGAGCAGTCCTTTCATCGGCCGCAGGGGTCCAAGCGTGACCAGCAGGATTGCCGGCACCCACAGCAGGGCATGCACCCAGTAAGGCGGCTGATAGAGCATCTCCACCACCAGCGCCGCTCCAACGACGATGAAGCCGGCCAGCAGGATGATGAAAATCGCCGGGCCATCGCCCGCATCCGCGAAGCCGTAATCCAGGCCGCATTGCTCGCAGCGCGGGCGCAGCGTGAGGAAATTTTGGAACAGCCTGCCCTTGCCGCAACGCGGGCAACGGCAGGTCAGCCCCGCGACATAGGGGGATGGGGGCGACAAATGTGAGTCAGGCATCAACTTTTCTCGCCGCGCGAAGAAAACTGTCACGGCCGGGCTTGTCACCACAAGTCGTGGTATACCCAACTTGTGGATGTTAAAGCGCGGAACTCGGGCAAGCCCGAGTTCCGGTGCCAGCCACGTCTTTCATTCGATCAAGTCTCGAAGTCGTGGATGCCCGGCAGCGCAGACAAGTTTACGCAGTCTGCGCAAGCTAGACTGCGGTGCCGGGCATGGCGAATTTATGTTCTAGTGCCCGGCCGCCACGGGTCCCGCGCCCCATACATAGATGCAGGCGAACAGGAACAGCCACACCACGTCAACGAAATGCCAGTACCAGGCGGCGAATTCGAAGCCGAGGTGCTGCTGCGGCGTGAAATGACCCTTGTAGGCGCGGAACAGGCACACGGTCAGAAAGATGGTGCCGATAATGACATGGGCGCCGTGGAAACCGGTCGCCATGAAGAAGGTGGCGCCGTAGATGTTGCCTTTGAAGGCGAAGGCGGCGTGCGCGTATTCGTAGGCCTGAATGGAGGTGAAGGCGAGGCCGAGCAGGACGGTGAGGATCAGGCCCTGTAGCAGCCCTTTGCGGTCGTTGTGCAGCAAGGCGTGGTGCGCCCAGGTCACCGTGGTGCCCGAGGTGAGCAGGATCAGCGTATTGAGCAGCGGCAGGTGCCAGGGATCGAAGGTTTCGATTCCCTTCGGCGGCCACACACCGCCGGTGATCGCGATGCGCGCGATGTCCTGCGGATCGCCGGGAAACAGCGCCGTGTTGAAATAGGCCCAGAACCAGGCGACGAAGAACATCACCTCCGAGGTGATGAACAGAATCATCCCATAGCGGTGATGCAACTGCACCACGCGGGTGTGATGACCCTCAACTTGCGCCTCGCGGATCACGTCGCGCCACCAGCCGATCATCGTATAGATGATGCCGATTACGCCCACGCCGAAGACAAGCGGGGCGGCGGAAAACAGGTTGTGCATCCAGCTGATCGCGCCGACCGCCGTCAGGAAGGCCGCGACGGCGCCGATCGCCGGCCACGGGCTCGGGTCGACGAGGTGATAGTCGTGCTGCACCTGATGCGCGTCGGCCATCGTGGTCTTCTCCGTCCTTCGTCATTGCGCGGCGCGGCATGGCGCGCGCAGTTTGTTGATCCTAGTAGATTCTTCCGGAACTTCCCGTCTGTCCGCTCACCGCCACCGGCCGTTCCGGTTCACGCACCGGATAGTAGGTATAGGAAAGGGTAATGGTGTTCAGTCCGTTCTGCTCGGCATCCTTGGCCAGCGCCGGGTCGATATAGAAAACGACCGGCATTTCGCGCGTTTCGCCGGGTCCGAAGCGTTGTTCGGTGAAGCAGAAGCAGTTGATCTTCTGGAAATAGGCGCCCGTGGTCGGCGGCGTGACGTTGTAGCTTGCCTGCCCCGCTGTTTCGCGCGCGGCCTGATTGGTGACCTTGTAGAACACGGTGACGACCTGCCCGATCCGCGCTTCCACCGAGTTCCGCTCGGAAACGAATGCCCACGGCAGCCCGCCGGTGACATTGGCGTCGAAGCGCACGGTGATCTTGCGCCCCAGAACTTCGTCCGGCGCCTGCGACGCCACCTGCGTGGTGCCGCCGAAACCGGTGGTGCGGCAGAACCAGTTGTAGAGCGGCACCGCCGCATAGGCTGCACCCACCATGAGCGCGGCGAAGGCGCCACAGGCCACGGCAAGCACTACGTCGCGCCTGCGTTGCGCGTTGAGTGAATGGCCAGGGCCTGCTGCGGTCATGAATTCACGTCTCATCAAAGTGGCCGTTGCAAAACGCCCGGACCCTTCACCACGGTGACCACATAGAACAGCACCGCAAGGGCAGCGAGACATAGCGCGATCGCGACGGAGCGGGCGCGGCGGCGGCGCTTTTGCTCCGCGGTGAGCACGATGCCGGTTTCTCGATGCGGTTCGGTCATGGTCATGCCGCCATACCGAACAAACCGGTCCATGCCCGGTCGACGAGCAGGAAGGCGAACAACAGAAATAGATAGAGGATGGAGAAAGCAAAGAGATGCTTGCCGGCCTGCTCCCCAGGCGTGCGGTCGGCCGCAACCCGAAGCGACAGCGCAATCATGATGGTTCCTATCGCCACCGCGACCGCGCCATAGACCGGCCCGGCGAAGCCGAGCAGCCACGGGGCCACGCCCAGCGGCGCGAGGATCAAGGTGTAGAGAAC
>JBBDNZ010000166.1:0-2617 GCA_040877285.1 Xanthobacteraceae bacterium | reverse complement strand
CGGCAGCGCGTCTTGCAGCTTTTCATCGGAATAGTCGATCTTCGCGCGCTGAAACAGGCGTTCGACGAAGCGCCGCCCAAGATTGGCATATTGCGCGCGTATGGCCGCCCGTGTCGCGCGGCGGATCGCGGCGCGTGCCTTGCCGGTGACCACGATGGATTCCCAGGCCGCCGGCGGCGCCACCTGCGCCTTCGAGGACACGATCTCCACCTCGTCGCCGTTACTTAGTTGCGAGACGAGCGGCGCAATCTTGCCGTTGATCTTGCAGCCCACCGCCATGTTGCCGACGTCGGTATGCACGGCATAGGCAAAATCGATCGGCGTCGCCCCGCTCGGTAGCGCAATCAGCTTGCCCTTGGGCGTGAAGCAGAAAACCTGGTCGTGAAAGAGCTCGAGCTTTGTGTGCTCGAGAAATTCTTCCGGGTTCGATCCTTCCGCCAGCAGCTCGATGGTCCGGCGCAGCCAGGCATAGGCGCTGGATTCGCGCGACAGCATTTCGGTCGGCGTGCCGACGCCGTCCTTGTAAAGCGCATGCGCGGCAATGCCGTATTCGGCGATGTCGTCCATTTCGCGGGTACGAATTTGCAGCTCAACGCGCTGCTGGCCCGGTCCGATCACCGTGGTGTGAATGGAACGGTAATCGTTCTGCTTGGGCGTGGAGATGTAGTCCTTGAAGCGCCCGGGAACCACCGGCCAGGTCGTATGCACGATGCCAAGCGCCTGATAGCATTCGATCGCGTTCTTCACCACGACGCGGAAGCCATAAATATCGGAAAGCTGCTCGAAGCCGACCGCCTTGCGCTCCATCTTCCGCCAGATCGAATAGGAGCGCTTGCGGCGCCCGTACACTTTCGCCTTCAGACCGTGGTCGGCGAGTTTTTCCGTGAGCTGCTGCTCGATTTCGGCGATGAGGCCTTTGTTGCGCTCGGCCAGCGCCACGAGTCGTCCGGTCACGACCCGGTGGGCTTCCGGATATAGCTCGTGGAACGACAGGTCCTCGAGTTCCTCGCGCATTTCATGCATGCCCATGCGCCCGGCAAGCGGCGCATAGATGTCGAGCGTCTCCTCGGCCACCCGGCGGCGGGACTCCGGCGCCATATGCTCGAGCGTGCGCATGTTGTGCAGCCGGTCGGCGAGCTTCACCAGCAAGACGCGCACATCGTCGGCAATGGCGAGCAGAAGCTTGCGCAGGTTTTCCGCCTGCTTGGCCTCCTTGGTGACCAGATCGAGCTTCTTCAGTTTGGTCAGGCCCTCGACCAGGGCGCCGATGTCGCCGCCAAACAGCGCGTCGATTTCCGAACGCGTGGCCTCGGTATCTTCGATGGTGTCGTGCAGCAGCGCCGCCGCGATGGTGGCGTCGTCCAGCTTGAGGTCGGTCAGAATGGCGGCGACTTCCAGCGGATGGGAGAAATAGGGATCGCCCGAGGCCCGCCTCTGCTCCCCATGAGCCTTCATGGCATAGACATAGGCGCGATCGAGCAGCGCCTCGTTGGCGTGCGCATTGTAGCGCCGCACCCGCTCGATCAGGTCGTATTGCCGCATCATCCGCGGTTCGGCGGATTTTTTCGATTTCTCAGCGACTTGAGCAGGCTTTCTCAACTCGTGCTCAAGCGTCCCAAGAGGCGGATGCGCCGCCTCTGCCACCGGGAGCTGCGTGTCCGATCGTGCCATGCGACATCCTGCGGCCTATCAACGAACATATAAGCCGTCCACGGCCTTAAGCCCAGGATAACACGGCGATTCGTCGGCGCAGCAAGGGAAGACGGCAGGGTTGCCCAAATGCGAACGGCCCGAAGGAGCGCTTCGGGCCGCAAGAATGGGCGAAAAACGGGGCTTGTTAGCCTTATTCTTCTTCTTCCGGCTGCTCCTCGGGTGGCGCCAAGCCTTCGAGGCCCTTGAGAAGCTCCTCCTCGGTCATCCTTTCGCCGGTCACTTCGGTATCGTCGGCATCGATGCCGGCGGTGGCGGCGCCGACGAGCGGCATCGTCTCGGGTTCCGGCTCGTCCACCTCCACATACTTCTGCAGCGAGTGGATCAAGTCTTCCCGCAGGTCTTCCGGCGAAATCGTGGTTTCGGCGATCTCACGCAACGCAACCACCGGGTTCTTGTCGTTGTCGCGTTCGACCGTGATTTGCGTGCCGGAGGAAACCATGCGCGCACGATGGGCCGCCAGCAGAACGAGGTCGAAGCGGTTCTCGACCTTGTCGATGCAGTCCTCAACTGTCACACGGGCCATGGCCTCGCGCTCCTATTGCAGCGGAAAATTGTGCGAAACTCAGCCGTTAGGTAGCCACCTACGCCCTAAAGCGCAAGTATGAATTTTTGTCTTGGCGTCGGAAGGGGCCTCTGTTAGGCAACCCTTGGAAACCTTAGTCCTGCCCCAGTCCGCCGATATTTTTTGGACGGGTCATGGCCACGGCGTCACCTTTTCGTTCGATGCGCCGTAGTTTCCGCTAGCGACGATCCCGCCGCCACCGTTGCCTCCGTCCCTCACGGCGGCCGGTTTTGGCTCTTATGGGTTTTATTGGCGAGAAAGAGAGAGAAATGCCCGTTCCAACAGAAAAAATCGCTCTATTCATTGACGGCGCCAATCTTTACGCCACCGCCAAGGCGCTCG
>JBBDNZ010000165.1:0-2620 GCA_040877285.1 Xanthobacteraceae bacterium | reverse complement strand
GCCGCAAAGAACAGGGCCGGCGCAGCGTTGGCTAAGGCTGTTTGAAAATTGAATCGGAAAGATGTGCGGATGCGCATGCGTTTTATCCGTCATGCCCGGGCTTGGCCCGGCCATGACGAAACGGTACGCTCACTCCCCCAATACCTTCTGGAATTCCGCCTGCCGCTTGCGGAAGGCTTCCGCGTCGCCGTAGTCGTCGAACATGGCGTAGTGCGCGTGCGCGCCGATCACGCGGCGGGCGTGCTTGATCGGGCACCAATATTGCTCGGTGCGCGCCGCGATCTCGCGCGCATAGGCGATCAGCCCGTTGGCATAGGAGCAATAGGCGCAGTTGAGCTTTTCCACCGCGTTGAGATAGGCGAGGTGGCCGCGGTCGAAGGCGAAATAGTCGCGCCGCTTCACCTTCTCGATTCTGTAAACCGGAAAGCAGACGGCCTGATAGACGGTGACGAAGAGATCGAGCAGCGCAAGCGGAACGATCAGCGCGTAGACGAGCGGCGCGGTCAGCACCACCAGCAGCCGCGCGCGCAGGATATAAGCCGAAAGCTGCGTGCGCAGCTCGCGGTGGCGGCGCAAAATCTCTTCCTCGAAGGCCACCCGGCCGTTCTCCAGTCCGATGCGAAGCCCGGCGCGGCGCTTAGCCAGCTCGGCGTCCAGCTCATGTTCCAGCGCCTGGATTTTGCCGGCCAATTCTTCGATCAGGCTCATGGCGATGCTCCTCTTCGCCGGCAGTGTGGCCGGTTGCGCCCGCCGTGTCGCCTGTTTTTATTCCTCCAGCGCCGCCTTCGCCGCGTTCACGCTCTCCGCGCCTTCGACCGCTGTGCGTTCCAGTCCACCCGCGCCCACGCAAATATTTTCCGCGAAAAAACGCGCGAGGCAAACGCGGCCCGCGGCGTCGGCGCCGTTGCCGATGCGCTGAGCGGCCAGCGCCTCGTCCGCCAGCATGACGCCGCCGGCGGTGACGCCGAACAAGCGCAAATAGGGGGTCGCGCCCGCGAGCGCAGCTTCCGCGTTGCTCTCCACATTCGCCAGCATCCATTGCGTGGCGCGGTCGAGCGCGTCCAGCGCCTCGCCCAATCGCGCGCCGCTCGCGCCAAACGAAGGATCGTTCGCCGCCTGCACATGGCCCGCGATCGCGCGCAGCTCGGCCAGATAAGCGCCGACGCACTTGCCGCCCGATTGCGGCAGCTTGCGGGTGACGAGATCGATGGCCTGAATGCCGTTGGTGCCTTCATAGATCGGCGCGATGCGCGCGTCGCGCAAATGCTGCGCGGCGCCGGTCTCCTCCACATAACCCATGCCGCCGTGCACCTGGATGCCGAGCGAGGCCACCTCCACGCCGATGTCGGTGGAAAAAGCCTTTGCCACCGGGGTGAGCAGCGAGGCGCGCTCGTGCGCGGTCTTGGCGTCCTCGCCGTGCAGCCGGTGCGAACGGTCGATGGCGACGGCGGTGGCGTAGCAGATGGCGCGCGCGGCGCGGGTCTGCGCCCGCATGGTGAGCAGCATCCGCCGCACGTCGGGGTGCGCGATGATCGGCCCGAACTGCTTGCGCTCCCGCGCATAGGCCAGCGCCGCTTGCGTCGCCCGCTCGGCAATGGCGACGCCTTGCAGGCCCACCGACAGCCGCGCCTGGTTCATCATGGTGAACATGCAGGCCAGCCCGCGGTTCTCCTCGCCGATCAGATAGCCGGTGGCGCCGCCCGCATCGCCGAATACCATCGTACAAGTGGGCGAGCCGTGGATGCCGAGCTTGTGCTCGATGGAATGGCAGCGCGCGTCGTTGCGCGCACCGAGCGAGCCGTCGGCGTTGACCAGAAACTTCGGCACGAGAAAAAGCGAAATGCCGCGCGTGCCCGGCGGCGCGTCGGGCAGCCGCGCCAGCACCAGATGCACGATGTTGTCGGTCAGGTCGTGCTCGCCATAGGTGATGAAGATCTTCTGCCCGGCGATGCGGTAGCTGCCGTCGGGAGCGCGCTCGGCGCGCGTGCGCAGCGCGCCCAGGTCGGAGCCGGCCTGCGGTTCGGTGAGTTGCATCGAGCCGGTCCATTCGCCGCTCACCATCTTCGGCAGGAAGACGCGCTTGAGCTCGTCGCTGCCATGCGCGGCCACGGCCTCGGCCGCGCCCATGGTCAGCACCGGGCCGATGCCGAAAGCCATCGACGCGGCGTTCCACATTTCCAGGCAGGCGGCGTTGAGTGCGTGCGGCAGCGCCTGGCCGCCGAATTGTTCCGGCGCGGCCAGCGCGTTCCAGCCGCCTTCGATCCAGGCGCGATAGGCGTCCTTCCAGCCCGGCGGCATGGCGATGGCGCCATCCTTGAACGGCGTGCCGTGCTTGTCCCCGACTTTATTGAGCGGCGCGATCACGTCGCTGGCGAAGCGTCCCGCCTCCTGCAGCACCGCTTCGATCAGGTCTTCGCTAAGATCGCCGTAAAGCCCTTGCGCCAGCGCGTCGCCCATGCCCGCCGCGTGCTTCAAGGTGAAAGAGATATCCTCGACCGGCGCCTGATAGGTCATGATGCGATCTCCATAGCGGGCAGGGAGGGACGCGACTCAAGGTAGCCGCTCTCATTATATAGAGGCTGCAATGGGAAGGGCCGGGCGGGCGGGGGACGAAGCGAGC
>JBBDNZ010000164.1:0-14758 GCA_040877285.1 Xanthobacteraceae bacterium | reverse complement strand
TGCACGAATTCCGGCTGGCCGGGCGGCGGGCTTGAAGGCCGACCGGGGATGGCGAGATCGGGCAGCGAGAGATCGGGCTCAAGGCCGCGCGTGGCGGCGTCGAAGGTGGCGCGCGAGACGCCGAGTTGCTGCGCGGCCGGCCACAGCGATTGCAGCCATTGCTGGAAGGCGGCGTCGGCGGCGGCCGCCGGCGCGGCGGCGATGAAAAACACTAAGAGTGAAAGCGCAAATCGCATTTTTGTCATGACCGGACTTATTCCGGTCATCTCGCCTGGGGATACGCAGAGTTCTCCTGATCGGGATCGCCGGGTCAAGCCCGGCGATGACAATCTAATTTCAGCGCGAAAACTTCTTATACTTGATCCGGTGCGGAATGACTGAGTCCGTCCCCAGCCGCCGCATCTTGTCGGCCTCGTAGTCCTGGAAGTTGCCCTCGAACCATTCCACATGGCTGTCGCCTTCGAAGGAGAGCATGTGGGTGGCGATGCGGTCGAGGAACCAGCGGTCGTGGCTGATGATGACGGCGCAGCCGGCGAAATCCTCCAGCGCCTCCTCCAGCGCGCGCAGCGTATCGACGTCGAGGTCGTTGGTCGGCTCGTCGAGCAGCAGCACGTTGGCGCCGGATTTGAGCATCTTGGCGAGATGCACGCGGTTGCGCTCGCCGCCGGAGAGCTGGCCGACCTTCTTCTGCTGGTCGGCGCCGCGGAAATTGAAGGTGGAACAATAAGCGCGCGAATTCACCTCGCGCTTGCCGAGGCGGAGGATATCCTGGCCGCCGGAAATTTCCTCCCAGACGGTCTTTTTGCCGTCGAGCGAATCGCGCGATTGATCGACGTAGCCCAGATGCACGGACTCGCCGATCTTGATGGTGCCCTTGTCCGGCTTCTCCACGCCGGTGATCATGCGGAACAGCGTGGTCTTGCCGGCGCCGTTCGGTCCGATGACGCCGACGATGCCGCCGGCCGGCAGCTTGAAGGTGAGATCGTCGATCAGGAGATTGTCGCCGTAGCCCTTGGTCAGTCCGTTAAAGTCGATAACGTTCTGGCCGAGCCGCTCGGTGACGGGGATGACGATCTGCGCGCTCTGCGTCTGCTTTTCCGCCGCCTTCTTCACCAGTTCCTCGTAGGCGTTGTAGCGCGCCTTGGATTTTGCCTGGCGGGCGCGCGGGCTGGCCGCGATCCATTCCTGCTCGCGCGCGAGCGTGCGCTGGCGCGCTTCCTCCTCGCGGCCCTCCTGCGCGAGGCGCTTTTGCTTCTGGGAAAGCCAGGCGGTGTAATTGCCTTGGTAGGGAATGCCGTGAGCGCGGTCGAGCTCGAGAATCCAGCCGGTGACGTTGTCGAGAAAGTAGCGGTCGTGGGTGACGATCAGGATGGCGCCGGGATAGTCGCGCAAATGCCCTTCCAGCCAGTTCACCGATTCGGCGTCGAGATGGTTGGTGGGCTCGTCGAGCAGCAGCAGATCGGGCCGGTCGAGCAGCAGCTTGCACAGCGCCACGCGGCGGCGCTCGCCGCCGGAGAGCTTTGTTACGTCGGCATCGTCGGGCGGGCAGCGCAGCGCGTCCATCGCCTGATCGACCTGGGAGTCGAGGTCCCAGAGATTCTGACTGTCGATCTGGTCCTGGAGCTTCGCCATCTCGTCGGCGGTTTCGTCGGAGTAATTGGCGGCGATCTCGTTGTAGCGGTCCAGCAGCGCCTTCTTGCCGGCGACGCCTTCCATCACGTTCTCGCGCACGGATTTCTTCGGATTGAGCTGCGGCTCCTGTTCCAGATAGCCGACGCGCGCACCTTCGGCGACCCAGGCCTCGCCGGAATAGTCCTTGTCGATGCCGGCCATGATGCGCAGCAGGGTCGACTTGCCGGAGCCGTTAACACCGAGCACGCCGATCTTGGCGTCGGGGTAGAAGGACAGGTGGATGTTATCCAGCACCTTCTTGGCGGGCGGATAGGTCTTGGACAGACCCTGCATGTGGTAGATGAATTGGCGTCCGTTCATCGCTTTCCTTCATCGCGCCTAGCTTTTTCCCCGCGCCGTCGCGGGGCGCGCAGCCTGACGCATTGTCGGGGAGTTCGGGCTTGATGTAGCGACCCCGGCGGCAAAGGGCAAGACGAAGGCGCCTGCCGCGGACATGCGGCTGACACACGAATCTGCTTTTGTTGCGGACCGCCTGACCCGCAATCCCGCCGCCGCGTTGCCCGCCTTTTTGCGCTCCGGGGAAGGCTCCGCCGTTCCGCACCGAGCGGCGGGGCATTCGCGCGCGGTAAGAATGTGGAAAGGCTATGTGCGCGTTCCCCACCGTCACAAACTCCGCATTAACCCGTAGTCCCGCAAGATGTTTCGCATAAACCACCGCCGCAGAAAGCGGCGAATGAGGAGCGCCGGACCACCGGCGCCGCGCCTGACAGGGACGGCTATGTCTGAGGCCAAGGCATCCGCTTTTCATTTCTTTGAGACCGAGTCGTCTCTGAGCGCCCGGGTCGCCCATCAGTTCCGGCGCCTTGCCAGGGACCTGCGCGATCCCTACCGCCCCGAACTTCACTACATGCGTGGACCTGGGCCCAAATGGCGCGAGAAGCACGGCCAGGCCCCCATGCCGCCTGCCGGCCAACCCACAGTCTCCAGCACCTGAAAGCACAGCGCGCGAGCAAGCGCGCCGGCCCTTGCCGTCCGCGGTAGGCTGTGGTGAGACGGGCCCGGCACAGACCGGGCACGGGAAGATCGATGCATTATCGCGGAGCCATTCTCGACGACTACCATAAGGTGGCGTTGTCGCTCGCCGACTGGGCGCAACTTCCCGAAATCGAATTCAAGGTGTTTACCGAGCCGCTGGGCGGCGCCGACAAGGCGATTGCAGCGCTGCAAGGCGTGGCGGTCGTCTGCGTGATGCGCGAGCGCACGCTCTTCTCCCGCGACGTGATCGAGGCGCTGCCGGATTTAAAGCTCATCGTCACCGGCGGGATGCGCAATGCCGCCATCGATTTGGCAGCAGCGGCCGAACGCGGCATCGCGGTCTGCGGCACGCCATCCGTCGGCACCACGACGGCGGAGCTGACGTTTGGCCTGATACTGGAACTCTCGCGCCGGATCGGCTTGCAGGACCGGCAGCTCAAGGCCGGGGTGCCGTGGCAGACCGTGCTGGGCAACGGACTCTCAGGCCGCACGCTGGGCATCATCGGGCTCGGCAAGATAGGCGAGCGGGTCGCCAAAATCGGCCAAGCCTGCGGGATGAACGTCATCGCCTGGAGCCAGAATCTCACGGCGGAGCGATGCCGCGAGGTGGGCGCGACGCCGGCGAGCAAGGAAGAACTATTGCGGCAATCGGATTTCGTGACCCTGCATGTGCAGCTCAGCCCGCGCACGGCGGGGATGATCGGCGCGGCGGAACTTTCGCTGATGAAGCCGACGGCCTATCTCATCAACACCTCGCGCGGGCAAGTGGTCAATGAAGCGGCGCTGCTGACGGCGCTGCGGGAGAAGAAAATTGGCGGCGCCGGGATCGACGTCTATGACGTCGAGCCGCTGTCGCTCGATCATCCTTTCCGCAAGCTCGACAATGCGGTGACCACGCCGCATCTCGGCTATGCGACGCGCGACAATTTCAAGCTTTTCTACGAGGGCATGGTCGCGGACATCCGCGCCTGGCTCGACGGCAAGCCGGTCAACGTGATGACGCCGCGCTGAGCGGCGAATGAAATTATTGCTGCGGGGTGGCCTGCGCCGTGGCGGGCGGCTGGCCCGGCAGCACGACCACGCGGGTGCCGACCTTTACGCGGTCGTAGAGGTCTTCGATGTCCTTGTTGAGCAGCCGCACGCAGCCCGACGACACGAACTGGCCGATGGTGGACGGCTGGTTGGTGCCGTGGATGCGGAACAACGTCTTGCCAAGATAGAGCGCCCGCGCACCGAGCGGGTTGCTTTCGCCTCCCGCCATGAAGCGCGGCAGATATGGCTGCCGGTCGATCATTTCCTCCGGCGGATGCCAGTCCGGCCATTCCGCCATGCGCGAGATGCGCTCGGTTCCCGACCAGGTAAAGCCCTCGCGCCCGACGCCGAGGCCGTAGCGCATGGCTTGGCCGTTGCCGAGGACGAAATAGAGATAGGTGTTCGCGGTGTCGATGACGATCGTGCCTGCCGGCTCCTTGGTGCGATAGTCCACGAGCTGCCGCTGGAGGTGTGCCGGCAATTCCTTCGGCTCGCCGACCTCCGGCTGTTCTTCGGGCGGCAGCAATGAAATGATCGACTGCTGCTCCGGGCCGATTGCGAGCGGCGGCCGCGGCGGCCCACCCTCGGCGGGAACGGTGCCGCCACGCTGCGCGTCCGGCGCCGGCATATGGCCGTAAGGCGGCGCCGGCGCCGCGCGGTCCGGAGAAGCGAAGTCCGGCGCAGGCGGCATAGAGCGGTCCCGGGTTGCGGGATAAGGCAGTCCGGTGCGGTTATCGGGCGGCAATCCTGGCGCCGCCGCAGGCGGATAGGGCGGGGGAATAACGGACTCTTCGCTCTCCTCCTCATAAGGCGGCGCGATCGGATACGGGCTGGGGTCGTAATAGACCCCGGGGGGCGGCGGATAGTAAGGCCCCGGATAATATTGTGCAGCCGCCTGGCCGGCCGAAAAGGCGGTCAGGACCGCAGCAATGGCAGCGGCAAGGCGCAGCAGCATCAGGGTTCCTCCCGGGAAAAGCCCGTCGCTCGGTGGAAATCGCGCAAGATATAGGCGCATTCAAGACAAGAAGACGTCAATAACCCGGTTATTCCTCCGCTGGGGCGCCCTTCCAGCGTTTGACCAGCTTGGTTTCGATGCAAAACAGGTCGAGCAGGCGGCCGACGGTGTGATTGATGACGTCGTCCAACGTCTTCGGCCGGTTGTAAAAGGCGGGGACGATGGGCGCGACGATGGCCCCCATCACGGTCAAAGTCGTCATGGTCTTGAGGTGGCCGGCATGGACCGGCGTCTCGCGGAAGGCGAGCACCAGACGGCGGCGCTCTTTCAACACCACGTCGGCGGCGCGCGACAGCAGGGAACTGGTGACGCCGGACGCGATCTCGCTCATGGAGCGCACCGAGCAGGGCACGATCACCATGCCCATGGTCGGGAAGGAGCCGGAGGAGATGGAGGCGCCGATGTCGGAAACGGCATGGAAATGCGACGCCAGCGCGCGCACGTCTTTCGGCTTGAAGTCGGTTTCGTAGACCAGCGTCAGTTCCGCCGACTTGCTCATGACCAGATGCGTCTCGACGCCCACCTCGCGCAGCACCTCGAGCATCCGCACGCCATAGATGACGCCCGAGGCGCCGGAAATGCCGACGATGAGCCGCTTTGCGTTTTTGCCAGTCATCCGTTTTCGTCTTTCAGTTTTTCGAAGGCGCCGAGCACAGCATCGACGGCGGGCTTTGGGAAGGGGCGGCCGATGAATGTTTCATAGGCGGCGACATTGGCGCGCGCGGCCTCCGCGGCGGACGCGGCGTCTTCGCCCGGGGCCGCGGCCCGGGCATAATCATAGAGCACCTCCTGCTGCAAGCGCTCGGCCTCCAACTCCAACCCTTTAACCTTAGTGCGGAAAACTTCCACCGCCCCCGGCTCGACCGCGAAGGGCGCGGATTTCAACACACGCCGCACATTGCGCAAGGGAATGACCGCGCTCTGGCGCCAGCTCGCGATATGCCGGTCCACCGCCGCGACGTCGGAAGCGGAAAAGCGCCGCTTCAGCGACGCATTCCATAACAGGAAGAACAGCAGATTGACGTCCACGCCGGCCGCGTCCTGCATCTGGATGCAAGCCGAAGCGACCTCCGGCGCGCGATAGAAGCGCAGGGAAAAACGCCAAAAGGCCGACCCCTGCGGCGGCGATTTGGATGCGGCTTGAGTCATCGGCGGCCCACGGCTAGCAGTGCTGTCCCGTCGTAACAACCCGCCGGGACAGGGTTATTTGCTCTAGTTGAGCAACCATAGCAAGATAGCGCCAATATGGATCTTTACCCCTTTGCCCGGCCTTTCCTGCGCTGCCTCGAGCCGGAAGCCGCGCATCGCCTCACCATTGCGGCGCTCAAGCTTGGCCTCGTGCCGGGCGCGCGCCCCCCCGACGATCCTATTCTTGCCTGCAATGTCTTCGGCCTTTCCTTCCCCAATCCGATCGGGCTTGCCGCCGGCTTCGACAAGAATGCGGAAGTGCCCGACGCCATGCTGGCGCTCGGCTTCGGCTTTGTCGAAGCGGGCACGGTGACGCCGCGGCCGCAGCCGGGCAATCCGGGCAAGCGGCTCTTCCGTCTCGACGAAGACGAGGCGGTCATCAATCGTCTGGGCTTCAACAACCAGGGGCTCGCCGCCTTCACCGAGAGGCTGGCGCAACGCAAGCATGCCGGCCGCCGCGGCATCCTCGGCGCCAATGTCGGCAAGAATCGCGACACCGCGGACGCGGCGGCGGATTACGTGGCGGGCATCGAAGCCTTGTGCGGGCTTGCGGATTATCTCGTGGTCAATCTCTCGTCGCCGAACACGCCGGGGCTGCGGGCGCTGCAGGCGCGCGACGAGATGGACAAATTGCTAGCACGCGCGATGGAGGCGCGCCGCCGCGCGGCACCGGACCGCATGCGCCCGCCGCCGATTTTGGCCAAGGTCGGACCTGATCTCAGCGACAATGAGCTGCGCGACATCGCCGAGGTGGCGCTGAAGAACGGCATCGACGGTTTGATCGTCGGCAACACCACGCTCGAGCGGCCGCCGCATCTGCGCGGCCGCGACCGCAATGCGGCGGGCGGCTTGTCGGGCCGGCCGCTGATGGCGCCCTCGACCGCCTGTCTTGCAGCCATGTACCGTTATGTGAATGGCGCCATACCCATCATCGGCTGCGGCGGCGTGGCGAGCGGCGCCGACGCCTATGTCAAGATCAGGGCCGGGGCCTCGCTGGTGCAGCTTTATTCCGCGCTGGTGTTTCACGGCCCCGCACTGGTGGAAGAGATCAAGCGCGACCTCGCCGCGCGGCTGCGCGCCGACGGATTCAAATCCGTCGCCGACGCGGTGGGCGCCGACAATAAAATCTCCGCATGAAAGCCGGCGCGACCGACGACGACATGGTGATCTTGGTCGATGCCGGCGACAGGCCGCTCGGCACCGCGCCCAAGCTCGACGCGCACCGGCGCGGACTGACGCATCGCGCGGTCTCGGCGCTGGTGCGCAATTCCGCAGGATTGATACTGCTACAACGGCGCGCGGCCGGCAAATATCATTCGGCGGGATTGTGGACCAACGCCTGTTGCAGCCATCCGCGGCCGGACGAAAGTGCCGCCGCCGCGGCACAACGGCGTCTGGCCGAGGAGATGGGCGTGGATTGCCCGCTCATCCCCCTGTTCACCACCAGATACCGCGCGGCGGTATCGAACGATCTCATCGAGGACGAGGTCGTGCATGTTTTTGCCGGCATCCACGATGGACGAGTGACGCCCGACGCAGCCGAAGTCAGCGAATGGAAATGGATGCCGTTGCCCGAACTCGCCGCCGACCAGCTTACGCATCCCGAACGCTACACCGTCTGGTTTCTGCATTACTTGCGCGACCACCGCCGCGTCATCGCCGATTGGCTGCAACGGCCGGCAGCAGCGGGGGAATAATCGGCCTGCGCGCCGGCGCGGCCTTAGCCGATGGTGGTACGGACAACCCGCTGTTTTTCTCCCAAAAAATATGGGAAGGGATAGCCAGGAACGAGGTGACGACAGATGCAATTGGACAAGATTGAAGGAAAGCCCGACGAGAAGATCGCCTGGGGCAGCGATATCGCGGCGCAGATGCTGCGCCGCATGGAAATCCCCTATGTGAGCCTGACGCCGGGTGCCAGCTATCGCGGATTGCACGACAGCATCGTCAATCATCTCGGAAACAAGAACCCCGGCATGTTGCTCTGCCTGCACGAAGACCATGCGGTGGCCGTCGCGCACGGCTATGCCAAGGTCACCGGCAAGCCCATGGCCTGCGCGCTGCACAGCAATGTCGGGCTGATGCACGGCATGATGAGCATGTACAACGCCTGGTGCGACCGCGCGCCCATGATCGTGCTCGGCGCGACCGGGCCACTCGACAGCGCGCAGCGGCGGCCGTTTATCGACTGGATTCATACGACGCGAGACCAGGGCGCGCTGGTGCGCTCCTTCGTCAAATGGGACGATTTGCCGTCCTCGCCGCAGGCGCTGATCGAGGGCATGGTGCGCGCCAATATTCTGACGCGCATGGCGCCGACGGGCCCGGTCTATATCTGCCTCGACGCCGGGCTTCAGGAATCGCGGCTGGAAGAGGAGCCGATTTGGCCCGATCTCGCGCGCTTCACGCCGCCGGAACTAGCGCGGCCGTCACAGGCGACAATCGACAAAGCCGTTGCGCTGCTCAACAAGTCCGCCCGGCCGGTGATGCTGGTCGGGCGCGGCAAACGCAGCGACGCGGCCTGGCAGGCGCGGATCAAACTGGCGGAGCGGCTCGGCGCCGTGGTCATGACCGACCTGAAATCCGGCGCCATGTTCCCGACCGATCATCCCGCGCATGCGGTGCCGCCGTTCAATTTGCTGGGCAAGAACGCGCGGGAAATTCTGTGCGAAGCCGATCTCATTCTCGCGCTCGACTGGATCGACGTGGCGGGAGCGATCAATCAAGCCGAGAAGGTGGGTAAAGTATCGGCGCGCGTCATCCGGGCGACGCTCGACTCTCATCTCGCCAACGGCTTCAACATGGATTACCAGCCGCTGCCTCCAGTGGACGTGCCGATGGCTTGCGATTCCGACACCGCGGTTACGGAATTGCTTGCGGCTTTGGGCGACGGCCGCAAAGAGTCGTGGCGCACGCGCGCACCGGCAAAGCCGCCGAAGAGCGACGGCGCTGTCATCACGCTGAATCTCGTGGCATCTACGCTGCGCGCCGCCTTCAACGATCCGAACGAAGTGGGTTTCGCCAGCCTATGCAAGGGATGGCCGATCGACATCTGGCCACATCAGCATCCGGTCTCCTACATGGGCAAGGACGGCGGCGGCGGCATCGGCTCGGGGCCGGGCATTTCCATCGGCGTGGCGCTGGCTTTGCAGGAGCGCGGGAAACTGGCGGTGTCGGTGCTCGGCGACGGCGACTTCTTCATGGGCGCGAATGCGCTGTGGACCGCGGCACACTACGGCATTCCGCTGCTGATCCTCATCAACAACAACCTCTCCTATTTCAATGATGAGCTGCATCAGGAAACGATCGCGCGCACGCGCGGGCGCGAGCCGAAGAACCGCTGGATCGGCCAGCGCGTGGACGATCCCGCGCCCGACATCGCCAAGGTCACCGAAGCGCAGGGCGGCGTCGGCATCGGACCGATCAAGAATCCGGCCGACGTGAAAGCCGCGATCGACAAGGGCGTGGCGGCGCTGCGCGCCGGAAAGGTCTGCGTGATCGACCTGCACATCCCGCCCGGCGAGGACCGGCACGCGGGCGCCGAGCTGGGGGCGCGGCCGACCGGCGGTTGATGAAGCCGCGCTGCTGAGAACAAAACGGCCGCCCCGTGGGGCGGCCGTGATCTTTTTTTCGCTTCGGCGCGAAGTGCCGTGCGATTATTTGCTAAGGCCTTGGCCTTCCAGCATCTTGTGGATGTAAGCAATGGCTTCAGGCGTCGTCTCGCCCAAGTTCTTGATCAGATTGGCGACGCCTTCGCCGTCCTGCGTTTCGAAATCCTGGCTGATCTTCTTGCCGAGATCGAGGAATTCCTTGTCCTTCGCCATCTTTAGGAAGGCCTCGCGGTAGGCCTTCACGATCGGCTCGGGAGTGCCGGGCGGCAAGGTGAGCCATTTATCCAGCACGACCAGGCTGAACCAGTACTTGTAGGCCTGCTCCTTCAGCGGATCTTTGACCTTGCCTTCCACCATGGCGGGGAAGGCCGGAGCGTCCGGAAACTCGGAGCGGCTGACGATCTTGCCGTTTTCCATCGTGCCGGTCTGGGTCAATACCTTGACCTTGCCGGTTTCCAAGACCTTCTTGACCTGGAACAGATTGCTGCTCGCAGTCATGTCGATCTCGCCGCGCTCAAGCGCGATGAACAGATCGTTGGTGCCCGGATAGCCGGTCACCCATTTCGCGTTCCAATCCAACAGATCGATGCCCCAGGCCGTGGTCTGCATGCCCGAACGCGGAATACCGCCGACCGAGCCCATGATGACCGGCGGCTTGCTCTTGTCGTGCAGGCGCGCTTCGGCCTCCTTCCTAATGACCACCGTCGAACCGCCGCGCCCGATGCCGCCGATGATCGACAATTTGGTGGGATCGTAGCCGGCCTGCGGTTGCCTGTAGACGACCGGGTCGCCCTGGGTGCTCGAGGCCATCATCAATGTCATGCCGTCCGGCTTCGCCTGCTGGAATAAAAACTTCATGGCGGTGACGCCGTCCGCGCCGGGCATGTTCTGCACGATGATGCTGGGCTTGCCGGGTAGATATTTGGCGAGATAGATCGCGATCAGCCGTCCGGAAGCATCGGTGCCGCCGCCGGGCCGGTAGCCAATAATCATGGTGACGGTTTTGCCCTCGAACGATACCGGGGCCTGTGCCGCCGCGCCGGTGCACATCATCAGTGCAGCGGCCAGCCCAAGTACAAAACGCTTCATTGTCTCTCTCCCTGTTTTTAGTGCGTCGCGGCGCAAGCGTCGTCGCAATCGGCATGACCGACCGCCGGCGATTCGGTAATTTTGCCGCTGACGTGCTTCTTTTCCCCTTCGGCTTTCCGACGTAGGTGCCGATTGTCGGATGCTTTCTTCTCACCGTAAAGACTGTCGATGAACCCCGTATCGTCAAGACGCCGGACGTGGTGCAGGTCCCACAGCTCCATGGGATTGACCTTGCGGGCGTCCTTGTCCTGCCGCAGCGCCTCCTCATAGACGTTCGCGATCGCCGTCATCGTCGGATAGAGCTTCGGCTCCAGCGTCCGCGCCAGGTTTCGATGCGTGAAGGCGGCCTGTTCCCGGTTCATCTGGCCGCTCTTGGTGTAACGCTGCTGGATGATCTTGATGGACTCCTCCGGCCTCGTCTTGAAGAAGGCGATTCCTTCCAGCATGCCCTTGAGAAAACGCTCGACCAGATCGGGATGCTTCTGCACGAATTTCAGGTTGGTGGAGATGCTGCTGAATTGAATCATCGGCAGCGGCTCGACGTCGATAACCTTGAGTCCGGCGGCTTTGGCGAAAAGACTGGCCGGCATGCCGAGGAACGCCGCATCGACGATGCCGTCACGCACCCAATGCCACAGCGGCGGCGGCTTCTTGTCGCTTTCCACCTCGTCCATCGTGCCCGGCTTGAATTCTTCCTGACAGATGAGCTCGTAATCGTCGCGGTCCTGATCCAGCCCGCGCTGCTTGAGATAGAGCCAATTGTTGAGGATGGGGTGCGAGCCGGCGCCGCCCAGCTTCCGGCCGCGCAGGTCGGCAACGCCGTTGATGCCGGAATCGGGGCGAACCACCAGTTGATGATTCACCTGATTGACGGTCTGGCCGAGATAGGCCCAGCTGCTGCCGCGGGCGCGCAGGCCATAGGTGGAAACGTGATTGCCGCCGCAGAATTCGAGAGTGCCGGATTCGATGCCGCGCTGGGCGTCCTCCGATCCGATCTTGCGGTCATAATCGACGTCGAGGCCGTGTTTTTCCCACGAGCCGGACTCGGCGATCACATGCAGCAGGATGAGATGGCTGGATGAACGATAAGGAAATGCGACCTTGTCCATGCTGCTCCCGAGCTAACTTGAGTTAACGAACGCCGTCCTTCCAGTCCGGTTACGATACAAAGCAAAATCCGAGCCTGCGGCTCCGCCGCATTTTTCGAGATCGGTTTTACTTTTAGCGAAAGTCGCAAAGTTTGCAGGTCCTGTCTAGCTTTTTAACGCCTTGGATTAGGCTCCTTAGAAAAAAGACTTTTGCATTTATGCGCGACTCCGTAGCCTGTGGGGCGCAACGGGAGAGTGCCGGAATGAACAAACGGGACAAGCCGCCGGTCACGGACAGTTCCGTCGTCTTGGCCGAAAATTTTCTGCGCGATCCCTATCTCGAATGGGCGAAGGCCGAGGGCGCGCCGATCGTGGAGGGCTTTTCCGCCGATCTGAACCGCGTGGAAACCCGCCACTGGCCGCGGATGGACGTGCCAGGCGCCTTTGTTCATCTGCGGGGGCGCGGCGACTTTATGTCGCTGTTCGTGATCGATCTGCCCGCGGGCGGCAAGACCTCGCCCCAGCGCCACCTCTATGAAGAAGTCGTCTATGTGCTGTCCGGCCACGGCAGCACGAAAGTGGACATCGAAGGCAAAACGCACAGTTTCGAATGGGGGCCGAACAGCCTGTTCGCGCTGCCGCTGAACGTGCCCTACCAGCATTTCAACGGCTCAGGCACGGAAAAAGCGCGGCTCGTCTCGGCAAACAATCTCACCGCCGTTATGAATCAGTTCTACGACGACGATTTTATTTTCAACAATCCCGCCGTGTTTCGCCGTCGCATCGGCAAGGAAAATTATTTCCGCGGCGAAGGCGAGATGTGCGAGACGCAGCGCGGGCGTTTCATGTGGGAGACGAACTTTGTCGCCGACGTGGCGAACTTCAAGCTGGAAGCCTGGGACCGGCGCGGCGCCAAGAGCTCCAACATGCGCTTTTGCCTGGCGGAAGGCATCATGCATGTGCACACGTCGGAAATGCCGGTCGGCACCTACAAGAAGGGCCACCGGCATGGCCCCGATTTCCATGTGCTCATGCTCAAAGGCAAAGGCTATTCGCTGTTCTGGTACGAGAACGACAAGGATTTCACCCGCATCGACTGGCATCCGGGCGTGGTCTTTGCCCCGGTCGATCAAATCTTCCATCAGCACTTCAACACCAGCCCCTATCCCGCGCGCTATCTGGCGCTGGCGATGGGTAGCCTGCGCTACCCGTTCACCGCGGAAAAACGGCGGATCTATCTCGGCGTCGATCAGGACGTGAAAGCGGGCGGCGCGCAGATCGAATACGAGGATCAGGACCCGCGCATTCACAAATTATATTTGGAAGAACTGGCGAAGAACGGCGTCAAGTCGGGGATGGGCGACTACATCGACGAGAGCCAGTTTCGCAGCGAAAACTAGGACCGCGGCTCGCCATTCAATTTTTCGAGATTGGCGGTCACGCCGCGCAACAGCCTGAGCAGGGTTTCGGCTTCCCGGTCGGAAAATCCCTCGCGCGCATCGGCGTTGGTGGCGGCGGCGCAGGCAATCAGCTCCTGCATCAACTCCGTGCCCGCGGGCGTGAGGTGCAGATTGATCTTGCGGCGATCCACGCTGTCCTGATCGCCGCGGATGAAGCGTCGTTTCTTGAGCGCATCGATGACCGAAGTGGCCGACGCTTTCTGAATCCCCGCCCGGCGCGACAGTTCGAGCGGCGTCAGACTGCCGGCTTGCGAGAGGAACCACAGCATCACCCATTGCGCGTGGGTGATGCCGTGGCGCGCGAGCCGCGCATGGAACGTGCGGCTGAAGGCGCGATAGGCCTCACGCAGGTAGAAGCCGAGTCCCGCCGTTGCCGGCACGGACGGCACGGCTTGCGCCGGGGGATGCGCTAATTTCCCTTTTGCCATCGGGACATACCCTTCATTGGCCGCCTTGCGCCGCTTAGGCTAGATTCATTCAATCCGAGCATAGAGGGTGGCCGTTGACAAGTTAGTATGGTAGCCATACTATTTTGGCTCCGCTCCGGCGGCAACGGTCTCCAATAGATCGGCGTAAACAAAAGGGAGAACGTCCCATGGCAACCGCTGAAGCCGATCCGCGCCTGCGCGATCTGGAAAGCCGCATGGCCGCCGCCAATCTGCGCGGCCAATGGCAAATCGACGCCAACCGCCCGCAGAACATCCGCAAAAGCGCCAACGGCCAGGTCTTCATCGAACCAATGGCTGCCGGTATCCCGCATGTGTGGCGATGGCAGGACATGCAGCAAATTCTGCAAAGCGCCCTGGCGGCGATGACCGACAGCTATACCGCGCGGCGTGCGCTGATGTTCACCAATCCCAAGCTGCAGCGCGGCACGACGCAAAATCTCGTGGCCGGCATGCAGGCGGTCAAAGCGGGCGAAATCTGCTGGGCGCACCGCCACACCATCAATGCGCTGCGCTTTTCGATCCAAGGCGGCGAGAAGGTCTTCACCGTGGTCGATGGACGGCCGCTCGCGATGGAGTCCTACGACCTGGTTCTGACGCCGGGCTGGTCTTGGCACGACCATCACAACGAGAGCGACCGCGAAGCGATCTGGCTCGACGCGCTCGACGTGCCTTTCACCGTGGGCATGAATTTGAATTTCTACGAAGAGCCCGGCGACATCGCGCAAGAGCAGAACAGGCAGGACTCGCTGCCTTCGCTGCTCTATCGGCCTGCTGCTCGAAACGAGGTGTCCGGTATGCGGCCTTACCGCTATCCTTGGAAGGAGACGCTGCGCGCGCTCAAAGCGCAAGAGAACGAGCCGGCCGATCCCTATCACGGTCAACTGCTGGAATACGTCAATCCGCTGACCGGCGGCCCGGCGCTGCCCACCATCAAGTGCCAGATCCAGGTCCTGCCGCCGGGCTTCACCGGCCGGCTGCACCGCAGCACCGCGAGCTCGATCGCTTTCGTGGTTCAGGGCGAAGGGCGAACGATGTTCGGCGACAAGGAGATCGCGTGGGGCCAGCACGACACCGTGGCGATTCCGAACTGGACCTGGCACCGGCACATCAATCCGGGCCGCGCACCGGCAATCCTGTTCACGCTCAGCGATTCCCCCAT
>JBBDNZ010000163.1:14261-14785 GCA_040877285.1 Xanthobacteraceae bacterium | reverse complement strand
CCGGCAGCACGGAGAACGAACGCATCTGCCAGGTCATCGCCCAGAGCTGGAACAGCATCGGCGTGAAAACGACCGTGCTCAACCAGGACGTCTCCACCATCTGGGGACCTGAGGGGTATCAGTTCACCGAGCGCATGACCGGCTGTCTCTACTCCTGGTTCAACGGCAATGACCCGACCGACAAGTTCTACTGGCACTCCGACGACATCCCCGACACTCCCACGGGGTCCGGTGGCAACCTGCCGGCCTACTTCCACGAGTACAGCTTCCAGGAAGAGATCGACGGGCTGACTGAAGCCGCGGACGCGACGACCGACCAGGAGGAGCGGAAGGAGATCTTCTGGCAAATCCAGGAGCTGCTCCATGAGGAGGCGCCGGTCATCTTCATCTACTGGGAGAAGGCCTTCCCCGCGGTCATCCCGAATCTGGGCGGCTTCTGGCCGAGCCCGTTCAACTTCCTGCTCTGGAACGCCAACGAGTGGTATCTGACCTAGCGTCTGATCCCGGCGCGGGGGGGGGGGGGG
>JBBDNZ010000163.1:0-14251 GCA_040877285.1 Xanthobacteraceae bacterium | reverse complement strand
CCCCCCGCCGCTCCAGGGGTTGACCCATGACCCGCTTTCTCATCCGGCGCTTGCTTGGGGCTATCCCGCTGCTGTTCGGCGTGGCCGTGCTCTCTTTCATCTTCATGCAGCTCGCGCCGGGCGGACCGGACGCGCTTGTTCCCGAGCAGCGTCCGGTGCCGGCGCCCGGCCCAGGCGAAATTCTGGTCAAGGTCGCGGCCGCCGGCGTCAACCGCCCGGACGTGATGCAGCGCCAGGGCCTCTATCCGCCGCCGAAGGGCGCGCCGGATATACCCGGCCTGGAAATCGCCGGGGAAGTGGTCGCGCTCGAGCCCGACGCGAAGCGATGGAAAATCGGCGACAAGGTGATGGCGCTGGTCGTGGGCGGCGGCTATGCGGAATACTGCCTCGCCCATGAAGGCCATGCGCTGCCCGTGCCGGCCAAGTTGTCGCTGGTCGAAGCGGCGGCGGTGCCGGAGACTTTTTTCACCGTCTGGCACAATGTCTTCGAGCGCGGCGCGCTCAGGAGCGGCGAGACTTTGCTGGTGCACGGCGGCACCTCGGGGATCGGCACGACGGCGATTCAGCTTGCCAAGGCCTTCGGCGCAAATGTCATCGTCACCGCGGGTTCGCCGGAAAAATGCGAGGCGGCGCGCAAGCTCGGCGCCGATCTCGCGATTAACTATAGGACCGAAGACTTCGTTGCCGCCACCAAGAGCGCGACCGGCGGCAAGGGAGCCGATGTTATTCTCGACATCGTCGGCGGCGACTATATCGAGCGCAATTACGAGGCCGCCGCCGTGGAGGGCCGCATCGTGCAGATCGCCTTCCAGGGATCGACCCGCGCCACCGTGGATTTCCGCCGTATCATGCTCAAGCGCCTGCATCACACGGGTTCGACGCTGCGTTCGCGCTCGGTCGCGGACAAATCGGCCATCGCGCGCGCCATCGAAGCCAAGGTGCTGCCGCTCCTGGCCGAAGGCCGGGTGAGGCCGGTCATCGACAGCACCTTTCCGCTGGCCCAGGCGGCGGCCGCCCATGCGCGCATGGAGTCGAGTGAGCATATCGGCAAGATCGTTCTAACCATTTGATTTCGCTTATGAATATTTGCGCCGGAGGAAGTGCATCGCTGCTTTGGGCCATGCTACGAAGGGCGGGCGCGAGTCGCGAAATCGGCGTAATGTCCGCTAGCTTATGCGCCGGCGCCAAGACCCGGCCGGAGGCGCAAAACATCGCGCAAGACATCGTGAACGAAAACGGCAGGTCCGCCGCCACGGGAGGTCCAGGTTTGCGTTTTCTGCGCGCCGCCGCCGCGGTGGCAATTCTAGTCGGCCTTTTGCTCGGCACATCCGGCGCCTATGCCGTCGAGGCGGTCAATGTCCGCCCCGAAGCCGCCGCCATCGACCTCACCGCCGTCATGGAGCGGCACAAAACCGACGTGGACCGCATCACGGTATCCACTGCGCCCGGCCCGGACGGCATCATTCGCCGCATTCAGGTGCCGGCGCGCGAAGGCAACACCAATTGGGCGGTCTTTGCGCTGGCCAATTCCAGCGACGAGCAGCTCGACCGCCTGATCGTGGCGCCGCATTACCGCATGGTCGGCTCGGGCTTGCTGCTGCCGGATCTCGGCTATTCCCGCATCGTCTATATCCTCAGCAGCGGCGAGCCGCCCGAGCGGCAGGACAGCCCCACCGCCGACGTTTTCCGCATCACGCTCGACCCAGGAGCGGTGCTGACCTTTGTCGCCGAGCTGCGCACCGATACGCTGCCGCAGCTCTATTTGTGGGAACCGGACGCCTACAAGGACAAGATCAACAGTCTCACGCTCTATCACGGCATTGTGCTGGGCACCGCCGGCCTGCTGGCGCTGTTTCTTACCATCTTGTTCGTGGTCAAGAGCAGCATGATGTTCCCCGCCGCCGCCGCGCTGAGTTGGGCGGTGCTCGTCTATATCGGCATCGACTTCGGCTTCTGGGGCAAGGTATTCGATCTGGCCACGCGCACGGAGCGCATCTGGCGCGCCTCCAGCGAAGCGATCCTGGCGGCGACGCTGCTGGTCTTCCTCTTCGCCTATCTCAACCTCAACCGCTGGCACGTGCGCTACGTGCACATCACGCTCGGCTGGCTGACCTTTCTCGGCGCACTGGTCGGGCTTGCCCTGTTCGACGCGTCCGTCGCCTCCGGCATCGCGCGGCTTTCGCTGGCGGCCATCGCGGTGTTTGGATTTGGCCTCGTCATCTATCTCTCCACCCACGGCTTCGACCGCGCGGTGCTGCTCATTCCCACCTGGTTTCTGCTCGTTGTGTGGGTCTTCGCGGCCGGGCTGACGATCGCCGGCGTCATGACCAACGACATCGTCGGTCCGGCGCTCTTGGGCGGACTCGTGCTCATCGTGATGCTCATTGGATTTACAGTGATGCAGCACGCTTTTTCCGGCGGCATCACCCACGGCATCGTTTCCGACGTGGAGCGGAAGGCGCTGGCGCTGACCGGCGCCGGCGACATGATCTGGGATTGGGACGTTTCCGCCGACAAAGTTTTTACCAGCCCGGAAGCCGAGCAATTGCTCGGGCTCAAGCGCGGGACGCTGGAAGGTCCGGCGGCGCGCTGGCTCGACGTGCTCCACCCGCTCGACCGCGACCGTTTTCGCGCTTCTCTCGACGGCGTGGTGGAACAGCGGCGCGGCCGGCTGACGCAGGATTTTCGCCTGCGGTCGCTTGACGGACACTATCTGTGGTTTGCGCTGAAAGCGCGGCCGGTCGTCGGCTCCGACGGCGAAGTGGTGCGGCTGGTCGGCACGCTTACCGACGTCACCGAATTCAAGACCGCGGAAGAGCGCATGCTGCACGATGCCGTGCACGACAATCTGACCGGCCTTCCCAACCGCGAATTGTTCCTCGATCGGTTGGAAGCCGTGCTGGGCCTTGCCCGCGCGGACACCAATATCCGTCCAACCGTGCTGATGGTGGATCTCGACCGCTTCAAGCAGGTCAACGATTCCGTCGGCATCGCCATCGGCGATTCCATTTTGCTTACGCTGGCGCGGCGGCTCGGCCGCCTGCTGAAGCCGCAGGACACGCTGGCGCGCATCTCCGGCGATCAATTCGCCTTGATCCTTCTTTCGGAGCGCGAGTCGACGCGCATCATCGGCTTCGCCGAGACCCTGCGCCGGGCGCTGCGCGCGCCCATCGCCTTCAACGACAGGGAGATTTTCCTCACCGCCTCGATCGGGATCGCGCTGGCCGACGACCAGTCGCATCGCACCGAGGAAGTGCTCAAGGACGCGGAGCTCGCCATGTATCACGCCAAGCGCATCGGCGGCGACCGCATCGAAGTCTTCAAGCCGACCATGCGCGCGCGCAAGACCGACCGCCTGACGCTGGAGTCCGAGCTGCGGCGCGCGCTGGAGCGCGACGAGATCACCCTGCTCTATCAGCCGATCGTGCGGCTGGAGGATCGCTCCATCGCCGGTTTCGAAGCGCTGGCGCGCTGGGATCACCCCAAAATGGGGCGCATGTCGCCGGCGGAATTCATCAGCATCGCGGAGGAAATCGGACTTATCGTCGATCTCGGCCTGTTTGCGCTGGAGCGCGCCGCGCGCCAGCTCAGCATTTGGCAGCGCGGCGTGCGGGCGCGCGATCCGATCTTCGTGAGCGTCAATGTGTCGTCGCGTCAGCTTCTGCGGCATGATCTTATTCACGATCTCCGCACGGTTTTGGGACGCTCGGGCCTGGTGCGCGGCACGCTCAAGCTTGAATTGACCGAATCTTTGGTCATGGAAAACCCGGAGCATGCCGCACAAATCCTCACGCGCATCCGCGAGCTCGGCGCGGGCCTTGCGCTCGATGATTTTGGCACGGGACATTCGTCGCTGGCCTATTTGCAGCGCTTTCCCTTCGACACCATCAAGATCGATCAGTCTTTCGTGCGCACCACCGCGCGCGGCACGCGCCCGGTCATCCTGCGCTCGATCATCGCGCTGGCGCACGATCTCGGCATGGAAGTGGTGGCGGAGGGCGCGGAGACGGATTCCGACGCGGTGGAGCTTTACCAGCTCGGCTGCGAATATGCGCAAGGCTACGCCTTCGGCGAACCGATGACCGCAGAAGAGGCGACGGAACTGTTGACCGAGGAGCGCTTCGAGACGGTCAGGTGAGGCTTTCCCACTCCCCGCATGCGGGGAGCAATCAACGCGGGCTACGCGTGCCCGGATTCGCTGGACAGCATGCCAAGATCGATGCCGATCTTGCGCAGCGCCTTCTGATATTTCCGGTCGGTGTCGCCGCCGAAGATCAGCTCCGGGTCGGCAGCGCAATGCAACCATCCATTCTGCTGAATCTCGTTTTCCAGTTGGCCGGCGCCCCAGCCGGCGTAACCGAGCGCAAGAATGGCGTTAGCCGGCCCATCGCCGCGGGCGATTGCCTTTAGGATATCGAGCGTCCAGGTGAGGAAAATGCCGTCGTCGATCGGCAGCGTGGAGTTGTCCATGAAGAAATCGCTGGAGTGCAGCACGAAGCCGCGCTCGGTCTCCACCGGGCCGCCCCTAAGCACCTTGACGCTTCCGGCCTTCGACGGAAGCTGAATCCGGTCCGCGGCCGGGATGACGTCGAGCTTCACCAGAAGATCGGGGAAGTTGATGTTGGTGACGGGGTGGTTGACCACGATGCCCATCGCCCCTTCGGGGGAATGCGCGCAGACGTAAATGAGGCTGCGGGCGAAGCGCTCGTCCTGCATCGCCGGCATCGCGATCAGCATCTGGCCGTCCAGATAGCTGCCGTCGGCATTCTTGTCTTTCCCGCTCTTCGGTAGCTGCATGAAAAAATGTTATCCGATTCCGACCGCTTTGAAAACGAAGCTGCGGCGTTAACTTCCGCTCGCCGGCCCCCGCAACCGCAAGGACCAGTATTCCCCAGATACCGGCGAATCCATGTCCGCGGTCGCCGCGTTTAATGATTTTGTCACGATGAAAACCGTGACGCGAGCCCGAAGTTATGGCTTAATTCGATTAGCCATGAAGGCAAGATGCCAACATTTATGCCGGGCAGCGCTGTTGTCGCTTGCCATAATTCTTTGCGGCGGCATGCAAAGCCGCGGCGATGAAGTTTCGCCGTGGGCCGCGGACCTGCGTTCGGCCATGCGGCTGATTGCCGGCTCGAATCTGCCGGACCGCAAGCCGGCTCCCTTGCGCGCGGGAATCGAGCTGCGCCTCGACCCGGGCTGGAAGACCTATTGGCGCTACGCCGGCGATTCGGGCCTGCCGCCCAAATTCGATTTTGCCGGATCGGAAAACGTGCAATCGGTCACGGTGCTGTGGCCGGCGCCGCGGCGTTTTCCCGACGGGGCCGGCGGCTATTCCATCGGCTACATGGGCGGCGTGATCTTCCCGGTGCATATTGTCGCAGAGGATCCGACGAAGCCGGTCACTCTGCGCGCAAAGCTGAATTACGGCGTATGTGAAAAAGTCTGCATTCCGGCCGAAGGCAAAACGGAGCTGCCGCTGACTGCCGGGCCGACGAGCAAGGAGACGGTGCTGGCCGCCGCCGAGGCGCGGGTGCCAAAGCCTGTCGCGCTCGGTGCAAAAGGCCCCCTGGCGATCCGCGCCGCCCGTTATGATGCCTCCGGCGAGCGGCCGCGGGTGATCGTGGACGTGACCGTGCCCAAGGGCGCCAACGCCGAACTCTTCGCCGAGGGCCCGGAGCCCCGCTGGTCACTGCCCTTGCCGCAGCCCGTGGACGGCACGGCGGGCCAATCGCGCCGCTTCGCCTTCGACGCGGACGGGGTGCCTCCCGGCGCCAGCATCCGTGGCGCCAAGCTCACGCTGACATTGGTCGCGGACGACAAGGCGATCGAAGTAACGGCCCATCTCGACTAATTTGATCGGTGCGCTACCTTAGCGCAGCCCGCCCGGATATATCCAAGAATGCGAGAGGATCACACCATGCCCATCAAGGTCGGCGACCGGCTGCCCCACGCCAAATTCCGAGTGACCACGCCGGAGGGTCCGGCTTGGAAGACCACCGACGAAATATTCAAAGGAAAGAAGGTCGCGCTGTTCGCCACTCCCGGCGCCTTTACCGGCACCTGCCACAAGCAGCACATGCCGACCATCGTGCAGAACGTGGACGCGCTGAAGGCGAAAGGCGTGGACACCGTCGCCGTTACCGCCGTCAACGATGCCTCCGTGTTGGACGCTTGGAAGAAGGCGTCCAATGCCGACAAAGTAGAATTCCTGGCCGACGGCAACGGTGATTTCGCCAAGGCCATCGACCTCCCCCTCGACCTGTCGGGCAACGGCATGGGCACCCGTTCGCGGCGCTATTCCATGCTGCTCGAAGATGGCGTGGTGAAGAAGATCAACGTGGACGAGCCGGGCAAATTCGACGTGTCCGGCGGCGATGTGCTGCTCAAGCAGATATAACTGTCATTCCGGGGCGCGCTGAAGGCGCGAGCCCGGAATCCATATCCACAGACGGGGATTATGGATTCCGGACAGCCCCGCGAAGCCTGTCATCGGGCGGCGCTTCGCGCCGACCCGTTGGCGGCTTCCGGAATGACAACGAATCAAACGCCCGGCTTCCCTCTATCCAGCGCGCCGAAGGCCCCCGCCCGTATCGCCGCAATGGCTTCGCGGGCGAGCTGGTCTGCGCGCTCGTTCATGGGATGGCCGGCGTGGCCTTTGACCCAGTGCCAGCGCACCTGATGATGCTTGAGCGCTTCTTCCAGACGCCGCCACAGATCGACGTTCTTGACCGGCTTCTTGTCGGCGGTGCGCCAGCCGTTGCCCTTCCATTTTTTGATCCACTCGGTGATGCCGCTGCGCAGATACTGACTGTCGGTATGCAACTCGACCACGCAGGGAAATTTCAGCGCCTCCAGCGCCGCGATCGCCGCCATCAGCTCCATGCGGTTGTTGGTGGTGACCGGCTCGCCGCCTTTGAGCTCCTTCTCATGATCGCCGAAGGTAAGGATCGCGCCCCAGCCGCCGGGACCGGGATTGCCCGAGCAGGCGCCGTCGGTGTGGATGATGACGCGCTGGACGCTCATCGCATTATTTCCTTGCGCATGATCTTGTCCGAAAACCGGTTCCAGCCACGGATCAAGTCCGCGGGCATGTTTTTCGGGATCATGCGTCGATGCCGTAATCGCGCACGCTTTTGACTTTCTGGTGAAAGCGCAGCTTGCGGAAGTATTCCTGCGGATCCTTGGGCCGCATCAGCGCGCCCGGTGGCACGTCGAGCCAGACTTCCAGGCGCGTGAGCAGGAAACGCAGCGCCGCGCCGCGGCAGAGCAGCGGCAAGGCCTCACGCTCGGCGGCGGAAAGCGGCCGCGTTCTGGCATAAGCCGACAGCAGCTCGCGCCCCTTGGTGACGTTGTAGGAATGATCCGGCTCGAAGCACCAGGCATTCAGACAAATCGCCACGTCGTAGGCGAGTGTGTCGATGCAGGCGAAGTAGAAGTCGATGAGCCCCGATAGCTTGTCGCCAAGAAAGAACACGTTGTCGGGAAACAGATCGGCGTGGATGACGCCTTGCGGCAGATCGCGCGGCCACTCTTTTTCCAGATGGGCCAGCTCCTTGGTCATGGTGGCGGCGAGCCCGCGCTGCACGTTGTCCGCACGCGGCGCGGCGGCTTCGCAAATCGCGCGCCAGCCGGCAATCGACAGCGCATTGGCGCGCTTGAGCGGGAAATCGGCGCCGGCGAGATGCAATTTGGCCAGCGCCTCGCCGACGGCGGCGCAATGGCCGGGGCTCGGGCGGCGGATCCACATGCCGTCGAGAAAGGTGACGAGCGCGGCGGGGCGGCCGGCCAGCTTGCCGAGCGCGCTGCCGGCGCGGTTTTTCACCGGCAGCGGACAGGTCAGCCCGCGCTTGGCCAAGTGCTCCATCAGCGCCAGAAAGAACGGCACGTCGCCCGCGGCGACGCGCTTTTCGTACAGCGTCAGGATGAAATGGCCGGCGCCGGTGTGAACGAGAAAGTTGGAATTCTCGACGCCTTCGGCGATCCCCTTGTAGGACAAGAGCGCGCCGACGTCATAGCCGGCGAGAAATGCTTCCAGTTCCTCCGCGGAAACGTCGGTATAGACAGCCACGGCGATCTACTCCGCGGCCTCGTTTTCGCGCAACCCCCTCGGCAGCGGAAAGAATACATCCTCCTCGGCCGCCGATACGGTTTCGACGCTGACGGAATAATGCTTGGCGAAGGCGTCGATGATCTCCTCCACGAGGATTTCCGGCGCGGAGGCTCCCGCGGTGATCCCGAGGCTTGCGATTTTGCCGAACGCGGGCCAATCGATATCGTCCGCGCGCCGCACCAGCGCGGCATGGCGGCAGCCCGCGCGCTCGGCCACTTCCTTCAGCCGCAGCGAATTGGACGAATTGGGCGCGCCGACCACGAGCATGGCATCGACCTGCGGCGCGACGCGCTTGACCGCCTCCTGACGGTTGGTGGTGGCGTAGCAGATGTCTTCCTTGTGGGGACCTGCGATCTGCGGAAAGCGCGCCTTCAGCCGTTCGACGATTTCGGCGGTGTCGTCGATGGACAGCGTCGTCTGCGTCACATAGGCCAGCCGCGCGGGATCGCGCGGCGCAAAAGCTTCGGCATCCGCCAATGTCTCGATCAGGGTCACCGCGCCGTCGGGAAGCTGACCCATGGTGCCGACCACTTCCGGGTGGCCGGCGTGGCCGATGAGCAAAATTTCGCGTCCGCGGCGCAGATGAATCTCCGCTTCGCGATGCACCTTGGTGACCAGCGGGCAGGTGGCGTCGAGCGCGAGGAAATTGCGCCGCTTGGCCTCCTCCGGCACGGAGCGCGGAACGCCGTGGGCGGAAAAAATCACCGGCGCGTCGGTGTCGGGAATCTCATCCAACTCCTCGACGAAGACCGCCCCCTTGGCGCGCAGGCCATCGACCACGTAACGGTTGTGAACGATCTCGTGGCGCACATAGACCGGCGGACCATAGAGCGCGAGCGCCCGCTCCACCGAATCGATGGCGCGCACAACGCCCGCGCAGAATCCGCGCGGCGAGCACAGCAGCACCCGCAGGGGCGGCTTGGAGGCGGCCGAAACTGTATCAGCGGCGGGCATCGGTGCTTTTTGCGTCCTTATTGGCGTTTTCCAGCCGCCCGGACATGAGCGCCGGCCGGCCATCTGTCAAGTTTAGGGCCTGTTGCTGCGCCATTGCGAGCGAAGGGGGAATTGCCTATATTACGGCCACTTCCTCGTCATCGCTGATGACTTGAGGCTTCGCCCGCAAGGGCGGGCGGAGCGTAAAGGAGATTTGCCGCTATGGACGCACCATTGATGCCGAAGGCAACCGCCGTATGGCTGGTGGAGAATACCGCGCTCTCCTTCGACCAGATCGCCGATTTCTGCAATTTGCACCCCCTTGAGGTGAAGGCGATCGCCGACGGCGATGCCGCCCAGGGGATCAAGGGCATGGATCCGCTGCAAACCGGACAATTGACGCGCGAGGAAATCGCCAAGGCGGAAGCCGACCCCAAGTACCGCCTGAAACTGCTGGAAGCCAAGGTGCGCCTGCCGGAAACCCAGCGCAAGAAAGGCCCGCGCTATACCCCGGTTTCGCGCCGCCAGGATCGTCCCAATGCCATCCTCTGGCTGGTGCGCAACCATCCGGAACTGAAGGACGCCGCCATCATGCGGCTGGTGGGAACGACCAAATCGACCATTCAGTCGATCCGCGACCGCACCCATTGGAACGCGACGAGTCTTTCGCCGCTCGACCCCGTAACCCTCAGTCTTTGCTCGCAGACCGATCTCGATCACGAGGTCGCCCGCGCGTCGAAGGACAAGCCGGCGGAGGCCGAAGAGCAGCAGAGCGCGACCCTGCTGCCAGCGGCGGAGACCACCGCGCGCAAGGAGGCCGAGGCGGAACCCGCCAAGCCGGAGGAACTCAACGTCGACGCCGTCCTCGCCAAGCTCAAGAAGATCGGCGGCAAAAGCGAAGGGTGAAGTTGCGGCGGCGGGCGGCCAGGGGCCGAATGGCAAACTTAGCCAATGCGCTGCGATAAACCGCCGATTCATTAAGCACATCCGCCGCCTAGGTACATCTCCGAATTGGCGCGTTCGGCGGTCGGTCGTACCGTTCAGCCCAGGCCGGATGCTCCATGGCAGTGGCTCAGCGTGGTGCGGCCTACATCCCCAAAAGGTGGTTCGCACCTTCCCGGCCGCGCAGAACTCCACTTCCCCCCATTATCTGCGCGGCCGGTTCTTTCCTCCGCCGTCCGCAGTCCGCCGACAGCTCGGTTGCAACGGCCGATTGATCGCAGGCCATGTCCTTCGCTAGGTTCCCGGCGACGCGGGGGAACAACATGGCGAAGACGCCCTACGACATCGATCTCGGCCGGAATCCGGCAAATTTTCAACCGCTGACGCCGCTCACTTTCCTGGAACGGGCGGCGGCGGTGTTTCCCGCGCATCCTGCGATCATCCACGGGCCGCGGCGCATCAGTTATGCCGACTTCTATAACCGTTCACGGCGGCTCGCCTCCGCGCTCGCCAAGCGCGGGATCAAACGCGGCGACACCATCTCCGCCGTGCTCGCCAATAGCCCGGCCATGCTGGAGGCGCACTACGGCGTGCCGATGACAGGCGCCGTGCTCAACGCCATCAACACGCGGCTCGACGCCGCCATTGTCGCTTTCACTCTCGACCATGCCGAAGCCAAGGTGCTGATTACCGACCGTGAATATTCCAAGGTGGTGAAAGAGGCGCTGGCGCGCGCCAAGGTCAAGCCGCTGGTGATCGACTATGACGATCCGGAATTTACCGGCGAGGGCGAGCGGATCGGCAATCTCAACTATGAGGAGCTTCTGCAGGAAGGCGACCCGAATTTCGCCTGGCAGATGCCCGACGACGAATGGGACGCCATCGCGCTCAATTACACCTCGGGCACCACCGGCGACCCCAAGGGCGTGGTCTATCACCACCGCGGCGCCTATCTGCTCGCGCTCGGCAACATCCTGGCCTGCAACATGGCCAAGCACCCGGTGTATCTGTGGACGCTGCCGATGTTCCATTGCAGCGGCTGGTGCTTTCCCTGGACGCTGTCGGCCATTGCCGGCACCCATGTGTGCCTGCGCGCGGTGCGGGCGAAGCCGATCTTCGAGGCGATCGCGGCGCACAAGGTGACGCATCTGTGCGGCGCTCCGATCGTCATGTCGACGCTGCTCAACGCCAAGGACGACGAGAAGAAACCGCTGCCGCATCAGGTGGAGTTCGTCACCGCGGCGGCGCCGCCGCCGGAGGCGGTGCTGGCGGCGATGAAGGCGGCGGGCTTCAACGTCACGCACGTTTATGGGCTGACCGAAGTCTATGGGCCGGCCACCGTCAACGACTGGCACGGCGAATGGGACGCGCTGCCCTCCGGCGAGCAGGCGCAGAAGAAGGCGCGCCAGGGCGTCAAATACGCCGTGCTGGAGGGGCTCGACGTGCTCGACCCGGAAACCATGCAGCCGGTGCCGCGCGATGGGCAGACGCTGGGCGAGGTGATGTTCCGCGGCAACGTGGTGATGAAGGGCTATCTCAAAAACAAGGCGGCGACGGAAAAGGCGCTGGCCGGCGGCTGGTTCCATTCCGGCGATCTCGGCGTGATGCATCCGGATGGCTATATCCAGATCAAGGACCGCTCCAAGGACATTATCATTAGCGGCGGCGAGAATATTTCCTCCATCGAGGTGGAGGACGCGCTCTACAAGCACCCGGCGGTGCAGACTGCCGCGGTGGTGGCCAAGCCGGACGAAAAATGGGGCGAGACGCCGTGCGCCTTCGTCGAGCTGCGCCCGGGCGCGAACGTGAGCGCGGAGGATCTCATCGCCTGGTGCAAGCAGAATCTCGCCGGCTACAAATGCCCGCGCTACGTGGTGTTCGCGGAGATTCCGAAGACGAGCACGGGGAAGATTCAGAAATTCAAGCTGCGCGAGATGGCGAAGGGGGTGTGAGTCACCCCGCGCAACTCAACTGGGCCTCATGCTGAGGAGCGTCGCGCAGCGACGCGTCTCGAAGCATGTGGCCGCCCGCATCCTTCGAGACGCCGCGCCTTCGCCCATCGGGCTACGGCGGGCTCCTCAGGATGAGGGTGGATGCTTCACGCAATCATGGCTGGACAAAACAAAACACCGCTCCCCTTCCGGAGAGCCGGCGGCTCGACGGCATCGTTGCTTTAGAAAATCACCGTGCGTTAGTGTACGCTGGCGCCGGTATCCTGGCGCAAACGCGCAATTTCGTCCTTTACTTGCAACTTGCGACGCTTCAGTTCCGCAATCAGCAATCCGTCGCTCGATGGATGAGCGATCGCTTCAGCGATTTCATCCTCCAGCGCCCGGTGGCGCTGCTCCAATTCCGCAAGATGCGTTGAAATGGACATAGGGGATATCTCCTTTTGCCCGACGTTGAAACTGTACATCAGGTTGGGGTCGGTTCGAAGACCCGATCGTATGTGCAATGCAGCAAATCCCCGCAAAGTTGGCGGGTACCGTTACCGCGCGGCTTGCACGTCCCGGACAAAAAAACGATAATAATCAGGATTTTGCGGCCGGGCGCATCCGTAGGCCAGCTTGATCGCCAGGACCACATGACGGAAGAGGAAGAACGCGAGCTCCGCGCTGAATTGGCACGGCTCCTGCAGGAGCATCGCGACCTCGACGCCGCCATCGCGGCGCTGCAAGAATCGCCGGGTTCGGATATTTTGCAGGTGCAGCGCCTCAAGAAGCGCAAGCTCGTTCTGCGCGATCGCATTACCTTCATCGAAGATCAGCTCACCCCCGACATTATCGCCTGATTTGTCTGACCGCGGCGGATAAATTCGCCGGCCGGCGCGCCTGTTTGCGCGCATACATGGCATGATCGGCGCGCGCGATCACGTCCGCCGGCGTGTCGGCGGGCAGCAGCATGGCGGCGCCGGCCGAGGCGCGGACCCATAGCCGCGCGCCGCCGTGCGCCGTGACGGTCGCGGCGACGGCCGATTCCAGCTGCTCCGCCTTGGCGGCCGCTTGTGTCTCGCTGATGTTCCACAGCAGCACGCCGAATTCGTCGCCGCCGAGCCGCGCCACCACATCGGATTCGCGAATGTTCTGTTGCAGCGCCGCCGCCACCGATTTGAGCACCCGATCGCCGGCGGCGTGGCCGTGCCGGTCGTTCACCGGCTTGAACCGATCGAGATCGAGATAGATCAGCGCCGCCGCGGTGCCATAGCGCCGCACATAGGCGAGAGAACGCCGCAGCTCGCGCTCGAAGCCGCGCCGGTTGAGCACATCGAGCAAGGGATCGATGTCGGCCTTGGCTTCCAGCTCGTTCACCTTGGCGCGGGTAGCGGCAAGCTCGGTCCGCAGGCGCTCGACCTCGATGGCAAGCTGCATGGCCGCCGAACGCCGGGCAGGTTTTTTAGCGGCCGGCGGGGCATCGCCGTCCGCGGGAGTGCGGTCCCGCGGCGCCGGCCCGCGGCGGCGGCGCTTTCTCACCTCGGTCGCCGGCCCGAGCGGCCGGGCCTTTTCCTTTGCCATGTCCATCCTTGGCGACATGAATCGCCGGGGCGGAAGGATAGCCGAGCCGTTTCGGCTTGCCACTGTGTCGCTCGCACTTATAATCCGCCGCTTCTTTTCGCCGGCATCGCCGGATTCGAGGGGCCAATGGCCGCAAAGCCGGTCGCGATCATCATGGGAAGCCAGTCCGACTGGGAGACCATGCAGCATGCCGGCGCGACGCTTGCCGAACTTAAAGTTGGCTATGAGGCGCTAATCGTGTCGGCGCACCGCACCCCCGACCGATTGTATGAATTCGGCAAATCCGCGCGCAAAAAGGGCTTCAAGGTGGTGATCGCGGGCGCCGGCGGCGCGGCGCATTTGCCGGGCATGACGGCTTCGCTGACCTCGCTGCCGGTGCTGGGCGTGCCGATGAAGACTCATGCGCTGGAAGGCAAGGACAGCCTGCTCTCCATCATGCAGATGCCGGCCGGGGTTCCGGTCGGCACGCTGGCGATCGGCAAGCCCGGCGCGATCAATGCGGCGCTGCTCGCCGCCGCCATTCTGGCGGCGTCCGACGCCAAGCTCGCCAAGCGGCTGGACGCCTGGCGCGCGCGTCAGACCAAGGCGGTGGCCAAGCGCCCGCGCGAGCGCCGCGCGTGACCCTGCCGCCGATGCTGAATCCGGGTGCGGTCGTCGGAATTCTTGGCGGCGGGCAGCTCGGCCGCATGCTGGCGATGGCGGCTGCGCGGCTCGGCTTTCGCTGTCATGCCTATGCGCCCGAACCTGATTC
>JBBDNZ010000162.1:13378-14794 GCA_040877285.1 Xanthobacteraceae bacterium | reverse complement strand
CTGGCCATTTTGTCCGCCGTGGCCATGCTCGCGGGCGTCCAGCGCAGGCAAGCGGACAGCGCCCGCGCCGCGGGCGAACAGGCGCAAGTCCCTTTCAGCGATTCGATCCTCGAAACAGTGATCGCCGGATTGCCCGATCCCGTGATGGCGGTCGATCGCGAGGGGCGGATTCTGGCCTTCAATGCGAAAGCATCTCTCATCGCTCCCGTCTTGCGCCGCGGGGAGCTTGCTCAGATCGCGTTGCGTATCCCCGAAGTCGTCGATGCCATCCGCCGAGCCCGGGAGAGCGGCATGCCGCAGCGAGTGCAATTCTCCCAACGCGTGCCGGTCGATCGCTGGTTTGAATTGATCGTGACCCGGGTGACTCTGGGCCGCACTTCCGCGCAAGCGCCCGTCGATGTTCTGCTCATGACCTTCCATGATCTCACGCCCTTGCGGCAGGTGGAGGAAATGCGCGCCGATTTTGTCGCCAACGCGAGTCACGAGTTGCGCACGCCGCTTGCCGCCTTGTCCGGTTTCATCGATACCTTGCAGGGCACCGCGCGCGACGATCCTGCGGCGCAGAATCGCTTCCTCCCCATCATGCAGGCGCAGGCGACGCGCATGGCGCGGCTGATCGACGATTTGCTGTCTCTGTCGCGCATCGAGCTGAGCGCACATCTGCCCCCGGAGACACCCGCGGACCTCGTGCCTATCGTGCGGCAGGTTGTCGATGGCCTGGAAACGCTGGCGCGCGATCGCGACGTTAAAATTCTGGTGAAAGCCCCTCCGGAGCCCGTCATCGTGCTCGGCGATCGCGATGAACTGCTGCGGGTATTCGAGAATCTTGTGGAGAATGCGTTGAAATACGGTGCGTCGGGCAAGCGGGTGGAAATCGGTTTCACCCCCGGTGCAGCCGACGATGGCGCGCCCGAAATCCAGGTATCCGTGCGCGACTATGGCCCGGGCATCGCGCCCGAGCATCTGCCCCGCCTCACTGAACGCTTCTATCGTGTTGACGTTGCCGACAGCCGCGCCCAGGGCGGCACCGGTCTCGGTCTGGCGCTTGCCAAGCACATCCTCAACCGGCATCGCGGGCGGCTGTCCATTGCCAGTGAATTAGGCCAGGGCGCGACTTTCACCGTGCATCTGCCTATCCACAGGCCTGGAGCCGCTCATCTCTAAGTTATTCCTTATATTTCAATCATATATATTGTCACAGGTCTGTCATCTATCTCTCATAGAACGGTGACATGCGCCCCGTAAGGGTCGGGCCGTCTACGAAACGGCTCAGAAAAATATCCGCAAACGCGCCGACGTGCCGTCAAACAAACGCGGTTGCCCATTCAACGGGGCCGGAAGCGCAAGCTCTTGGGTCGCAGGACCCCGGCGCGTCTTTTGGCCGCAAAACATGGAGAGATCCTGTGAAGCTTCTAA
>JBBDNZ010000162.1:0-13368 GCA_040877285.1 Xanthobacteraceae bacterium | reverse complement strand
TCTAAAAATTTTTACTGCCGGTATTGTCACGGCGACAGCGTCTCTGGCGCTGGCGCCGGCGACTGCATCGGCTCAGACGATCGTGCAGGTGGACGGCTCGTCCACCGTCTTCCCCATCACCGAAGCCATGGCCGAGGAGTTCCAGAAGGCCAATAAAGGCATCAAGGTAACGGTCGGCATTTCCGGCACCGGCGGCGGCTTCAAGAAATTCTGCCGCGGCGATACCGATGCCACCGGCGCCTCGCGGCCGATCAAGAAGTCGGAAGCCGACGACTGCAAGAAGGCCGGCATCGAATATATCGAGCTGCCGGTCGCGCTCGACGCGCTTGCCGTCCTGGTCAACCCGAAAAATACCTTCGCCACCGAGCTCACCGTCGCCGAACTGAAGAAGATGTGGGAGCCCGAGGCGCAGGGCAAGATCACCAATTGGAAGCAGATTCGCGCAAGCTTCCCCGATGCCCCGCTCAAGCTGTTTGGCGCCGGCGTTGACTCCGGCACCTACGACTATTTCACCGCCGCGATCGTGGGCAAGGAACACTCCAGCCGCGGCGACTTCACCGCGTCGGAAGACGACAACGTGCTCGTCCAGGGCATCGCCGGCGACGCCAACGCCATCGGTTTCTTCGGGCTCGCCTACTATCTGGAGAATAAAGACAAGCTGAAGGCTGTGGCGGTCAAGCTCGACGACAAGGCCAAGGGCGTCCTGCCGTCGGTCGAAGGCGCCAAGACGGGCGTCTATCAGCCGCTGTCGCGGCCGATCTTCATGTACTTCGCCAAAAAGTCGCTCGACACCAAGCCGGAGGTCCTGAAGTTCGCCGAGTTCTATATGGACCCAAAGCACTCCACGAAGCTCGTCGCCGAGGTTGGCTATGTACCATTGCCCGAGCCGGCGCTGAAGGCGTTTGGCCAGCGCATCGCCAAGCGTGAAATCGGCACCGGCTTCACCGGCTCCAAGATCGGCGTCTCGGTGGAGGAACTGATGAAGGAAAAGCTCGTCTATTGACGGGAATTGTGTGGGTAGGGAGGGCGGCATCCTTGCCGCCCTCCCGTATTTTCGGTGAATTACGAGTGGGTCGAACCGTGGTAGGGGTTGCGCCGCCTGCCGCCATCGCTTCCAGGGGGGCCGGATGGCTTTAGCACAAGACTTTAGCGGTCCTTTCGTGCCTGCTGGGAAAGGGCAGTTCAACGCAAGCCCTGCTTTCTTGAAGCGACGCCGGCTCGTCGGCATCGTCGTGCAAGGCGTTCTATTTTCCGCCGCCGCGCTTTCGATCTTTGTCACTGTCGGGATCGTCTATGTGCTGGTAAGCGAAAGCGCGAAGTTTTTTGCTCATGTTTCGATCTTCGACTTTCTATTCGATACCGAATGGACGCCGGTGTTCGAAAATCCACGTTTCGGCATCATAACGCTGATCTCCGGCACGTTCGTGAGTTCGTTGATTGCGCTCGTCGTAGCCATACCGCTCGGCACCATCCTCGCGATCTATCTGTCCGAGTATGCCAATTCAAAAGTGCGCGAGATCGTCAAGCCCTGCCTTGAGCTGCTCGCCGGCATACCGACCGTTGCCTTTGGCTATTTCGCGCTCTTGTTCCTCACGCCGATCTTCCAGATTTTCATCCCCAATCTCTCCGGTTTCAATCTGCTGGTGCCCGGCATCGTCATGGGGATCATGATCCTTCCCTATATCGTGTCGGTGAGTGAGGATGCGATGCGCGCGGTTCCCGCGAGTCTACGCGAGGGCGCCTATGCGCTCGGATTTTCCAAGTTGCAGACCGCGCTCCGCGTCATCATTCCCGGCGCCTTTTCCGGGGTGACCGCAGCCTACATTCTCGGCATGTCGCGCGCTGTCGGCGAGACGATGGTCGTCGCCATCGCCGCCGGCCAGCAGGCGCGCATCGCCTACAACCCGCTTGAAGGCGCGGCGACCATCACCGCCTACATCGTTCAGATGAGTCTGGGCGACTTGCCGCACGGCTCGCTTGCTTATCTCACCATTTTTGCAGCCGGGCTTACGCTTTTCCTGATGACGTTTGTCTTCAACATCATCGCCTTCTGGCTGCGTCACAAGTACCGGGAGGTCTATTGATGACAGACCGGACACTTCAAATACCCGCTTCGACAATGCCCCGGATTGACGAGAGGTCGCTCGTCCGGAAAGCCAAGCGCTCCGACAGCCGTTTTGAGATCACCGGGCTTGCCGTGCTTGTGCTCACGATGCTGGTGCTTTTGGCGCTGATCCTCGACTTCATGGCCGATGGGCTGCCGCGCATCGACTTCGACTTTCTCATCAATTTTCCCTCCCGCCGTCCAGCAGAGGCCGGCATTCTGTCCGCCTGGGTCGGGACCACGATGGTCATGGTCACTACCGCCTTTCTCGCCGTTCCGCTCGGCGTCGCGGCCGGCGTCTATCTCGAGGAATACGCCACCAAGAATCTCATCAATGATTTGATTGAGATCAACGTGACGAATCTCGCCGGTGTGCCGTCGATCATTTACGGCCTGCTGGCGCTGGGTTTGTTCGTGCAGACCTTCGGCTTGGGCGAAATCGTGCTGGTCGCCGGCATGACGCTGGCGCTGCTGATTCTGCCCATCATCATCGTTGCGACCCGCGAGGCGCTCCGCTCGATCCCGCTTGAAATTCGCGAGGCCGCCTATGGCCTCGGCGCCGACAAATGGCAGGTCATACGGCTGTATCTTCTGCCCGCCGCGCGGCCCGGGATTTTGACCGGCGCGATCGTCGGCATGTCGCGCGCCATCGGCGAAACCGCCCCGCTGATCACCATCGGCGCGCTCACCTTCATCGCCTTCCTGCCGCCGGCGCCCGTTCAGCCCGAGTTTCCGTTCATCAATTTCGACTGGCTGTTCTCGCCGTTCACCGCAATGCCGATCCAGATGTTCAACTGGATCTCACGGCCGCAGGCCGGCTTTCACATCAACGCCGCGGCGACAGGGCTCATCCTGCTCGCCATGACGCTCCTCATGAATGGATTTGCCATATGGCTGCGCTACAGAATTCGCTCAAAGCAATAGACGTTCCGTCTCGTGATAGCCTCGGGGATTCAGAGGATTTGACGATGGACGGCGTTACCGTGCAGGATTCCGCTGCAATCCCGACGCGCGAGGCTGGTGCCGTAATGTCCGATCCGGTAAGTCACGACCAGAAAGCCGCCATCGACGGTCCCCGCCGTGCCGAGGTAAGGGAGCTAAGTTTCTTCTACGGCGACAAACAGGCGCTGCAGCGGGTCAGCATTCCGATCGCCGATCACAAGGTGACGGCGCTGATCGGCCCATCCGGCTGCGGCAAAACCACGCTATTGCGCTGTTTCAACCGCATGCACGACCTCTATCCCGGTAACCGCTATGAGGGCGCTATCCGGCTCTATCCCGAGGACGTCAACATTGTGAGCCGCGACATCGATCCGATGTTCGTGCGCCTGCGTATCGGCATGGTGTTTCAGAAGCCCAATCCGTTTCCCAAATCCGTCTTCGACAACGTCGCTTCCGGCCTGTGGGTGCGCGGCGTGCGGCAGAAATCGATCGTAAGCGAACGCGTGGAATGGGCTTTGCAGCGCGCGGCGCTGTGGGACGAGGTCAAGGATCGTTTGCACGAGTCGGCCTACGGACTTTCCGGCGGCCAGCAGCAACGTCTGTGCATCGCCCGCGCGCTGGCGCCTGATCCCGAGATGTTGCTACTCGATGAGCCCACCTCGGCGCTCGATCCCATAGCGACCGCCCGCATTGAGGAATTGGTGATGGAACTCGCGCCGATGGTGACCATCGTCATCGTGACCCACAATATGCAACAGGCGGCGCGCGTGTCCGATTACACGGCCTTCATGTATCTTGGCGAGATCATTGAATTCGGACCGACGACCACCATGTTTACGGCGCCGAGCAATCCGCGCACCCAGGACTACATTACCGGCCGCTTCGGCTAGAAACGGAGAATTCCTCTGCGAGGAATGAAAGATGACGCACGAACACACTGCAAAGGCCTTTGACGTCGACCTGCAGGAACTTAACAAGTCCGTCGCGGAAATGGGAGGTCTCGCCGAGAAGGCGCTGGCCGATTCCGTGGATGCCCTCGTCCGTCTCGACCACGGACTGGCGGCGCAGGTCATTGCGGTCGATAAAACAATCGACGCGCTTCAGCGCGATATCGAGGAAAGGGCCGTTCTTACCATCGCGCGCCGCCAGCCCATGGCCATCGATCTGCGCGAGGTCATTGCCGCGTTCCGCATTGCCAGCGATCTGGAGCGGGTCGGGGACCTCGCCAAGAACATCGCCAGACGGGTGCCCGAACTTAACGGGGAGTTTCGTCCCCAGAAGCTGTTCCGCGGCGTCGAGCACATGGCGGCGCTGGTGCTGGCGCAGCTAAAACTCGTGCTGGACAGCTACGCGGCCCGCGATCTCGGCAAGGCGCTGGCGGTGTGGAAGGGAGATAAAGAAGTGGACGCCATGTGCACCTCGCTGTTCCGCGAGTTGCTCACCTACATGATGGAAGATCCGCGCAACATTACCTTCTGCATTCACCTGATGTTCTGCGCCAAGAACATCGAAAGAATGGGCGATCACGCCACCAATCTCGCCGAGACGGTCTATTACGTGATCGAAGGCCGGCCGATCGCCGAAGAGCGGCCGAAGGGCGACACCACCAAATTGGCGGTCGGCGGTTAAAAGAGGAGCGTCCTCGGCATGAGTGCGCGCATCCTGATCGTCGAGGACGAGGAGCCGCTGACCATGCTCCTGCGCTACAACCTCGAGGCCGACGGCTATGACGTGGACACCGCGGCTCGGGGCGACGAGGCCGACACCAAGATCAAAGAGCGGGTTCCCGATCTGGTGGTGCTCGATTGGATGTTGCCGGGCCTCTCCGGCATCGAGCTATGCCGCCGCCTGCGCGCCCGGCCGGAGACGCGGCAATTGCCGATCATCATGCTTACCGCGCGCGGGGAGGAGAGCGAACGGGTGCGCGGGCTGGCGACCGGGGCGGACGACTATATCGTCAAACCCTTTTCCGTCCCCGAACTAATCGCACGCGTGCGCGCCCTGCTGCGCCGCGCCAGCCCCGAGCGCGTGGCAACGCTCCTCTCCTTCGGCGATATCGAGCTCGACCGGGAAAAGAAGCGGGTGTTGCGCGACGGTCGCGCGATCGATCTCGGCCCCACGGAATACCGCCTGCTGGAGTTCCTGATGGAGCGTCCCGGGCGGGTCTTTTCCCGCGCTCAGCTCCTCGACGGCGTGTGGGGCAGGGACATCTATATCGACGAGCGCACCGTGGATGTGCATGTCGGCCGCCTGCGCAAGGCGCTCAACCGCGGCCATGCCACGGATCCAATCCGCACCGTGCGCGGCGCGGGCTATGCCTTGGACGACAGGTTCGGCAAAGTGGCGTGACCGAAACTGCCCCTCGTCCTGAGGAGCGACCGCAGGTTGCGGCTCGAAGGACGAGGGCGACTTGCATCCTTCGAGTCGCGCGCTCCTCAGGACGAGGTCGCCGGATTTTCGGCCACTTGACGAAATCAGCCCCTAAACGGCCGCCGGTCCCGGCGCCGGTCATTGACCGGCTGGTAGGCCACACGGGAGTGGTAGGCGCAATAGGGCAGGTTCTCCAGGGTGTTGCCGCCGCAGAAAAAGAAATCGGAACTCCCAGGATCGCCAATCGGCCAGCGGCAGGTGCTTTCCGTCAATTCCAGGATCGTGCGGCGCTGGCCGAGCGGTATGATGTTATCGATCAGCTCCGGCTCCGACTCCAATTCGTGCTCATAGGCATGGGCAAGCGCGGTATTGCCGCGCATCGACGGACGCGACACGCGCAACATGTGCCCCGAAGCGCGGGCCTTGCGCGGACGGGCGCTGCCCGAGGACGAACTCTTGGCGCGGCCCGAGAGGCCCAGACGATGGACCTTGCCGATCACCGCATTGCGGGTGATGCCGCCGAGCTCCCCGGCGATCTGGCTGGCCGAAAGTCCTTCAGACCAAAGCTTTTTCAGCAATTCAACCCGTTCGTCGGTCCAGCTCATGTCCATTGCTCCTCGACTGCCGCCGCAATGAATCCCACCCCGTTGTCCGGCAGCCCTATGGCCGCCCGACCCATACGCAGTCAAAACTCTAGGAACAGTCCGCCGTACGAGATATCGTATGCAACGATTGGAAAGCTACAATATGACGTGACTCCGGCGCAAGAGTCGCCCGACGATGCGTCCACACATTCCTCAAAAAACTGAGCGCCAAGGCTAGAACATGGCGGCGCGCGGCATCGGCGGCGGTTCGGGCCGGCGCTAGGGGCGTGTTGACCGGGCCACGGGCCCCAAATACAATTAAATCAATAGCGTGCCGCCAGTGGGCGGCACATTTCATTTTCGGATAGCCTCGCCTTGAAAGAGTCCGGCCGTGACGTCGCATCTCTTGCCGACTTACGCGCGCATCGATCTCGCATTTGAGCGGGGCGAGGGCGCATGGCTGATTGCGACCAACGGTGACCGCTACCTCGACTTTGCTTCCGGTGTCGCCGTCAATTCGCTGGGTCACGCGCATCCGCGCCTGGTCGAGGCGCTGACCGAGCAGGCCAAGAAGCTTTGGCACGTTTCCAATCTTTATCGCATTCCGGAAGCCGAACGGCTTGCCGAGAAGCTATGCCGCGCGACCTTCGCCGACACCGTCTTCTTCACCAACTCCGGCGCCGAGGCGATGGAATGCGCCATCAAGATGGCGCGCAAATACCAGGCCGCCAGCGGCAAGCCCGAGCGATTCCGTATCATCACCTTTGAAGGTGCTTTTCATGGACGGACCTTGGCGACGATCGCCGCCGGGGGCCAGAAGAAATATCTCGAAGGCTTCGGCCCGCCCGTCGAAGGCTTCGATCAGGTGCCCTTCGCCGACGTTGCGGCGGCCAAGCGCGCGATCGGTCCGGAAACGGCCGCCATTCTCATCGAGCCGATCCAGGGCGAAGGCGGCGTGCGTGTAGCGCCCGCAGCGGCGCTGCGCGCCTTGCGGCAACTGTGCGACGAACGCGGCCTGCTCTTGCTGTTCGACGAGGTGCAAACCGGCGTCGGCCGCACCGGCGATCTGTTCGCCTATGAACGCACCGGGATCGCGCCCGACATCATGGCCATCGCCAAAGGCATCGGGGGAGGTTTTCCGCTCGGCGCCTGCCTTGCCACCGCCGAGGCGGCCAAGGGGATGACCGTGGGTACCCACGGCTCGACTTTCGGCAGTAATCCGCTTGCCGTCACGGTCGGCAGTGCGGTGCTTGACGTGGTTTTGGCCCCGGGGTTCCTCGATGGCGTGCGCAGGACTACGTTGCTGCTCAAGCAGCGGCTCGCCGAATTGAAGGACCGTTATCCGGCCGTGATCGCCGAGGTGCGCGGCGAGGGCCTGCTGATCGGGCTGCGCAGCGTCATACCGAACGGCGAACTGGTCAATGAGTTCCAAGCAGAGAAGCTGCTGACCGCGGCTGCCGGCGACAACGTCGTGCGGCTCGTGCCGCCGCTGATCGTCGGAGAAGCGGAGATCGGCGAAGCCGTCGTGCGAATCGACCGGGCCTGCGGCCGAATTACGCGCGCCTTGTCCGAATCGGCCAAGCAGGGAGCGGTGCTGTGAACGGCAACGGCATGCGGCATTTTCTCGACCTGATCGAGCTCCCGGCCGCGGAGTTGCGGTCCATGATCGAAGCGGCTCGCCTGATGAAGGCGCGGCGCGAGGCCGCCGAGTCCTCGCGCGAGCGCCCGCTCGCCGGCCGGACATTGGCCATGATCTTCGACAAGCCCTCGACGCGCACGCGGGTTTCCTTCGATGTCGCCATGCATCAATTGGGCGGCGAGACCGTCGTGCTCACCGGTCAGGAAATGCAGCTCGGCCGCGGCGAGACCATCGCGGATACCGCGCGCGTGCTGTCACGCTATGTGGACGCTGTCATGATCCGCATCCTCGATCACCAGAAGCTGACGGAATTCGCGCAGCACGCCACGGTTCCGGTCATCAACGGGCTCACCAAATTCTCGCACCCCTGCCAAGTTATGGCGGATGTGATGACCTTCGAAGAGCATCGCGGCTCCATTCACGGACGCATCGTGGCCTGGACTGGAGACGCCAACAACGTGTTGACTTCGTGGATGCACGCCGCGCAGCGTTTCGATTTCAAGCTGCGCATCGCCACACCGCCGGAGCTCGCGCCTAAGCAGCCGCTGCTCGACTGGATCGGAGCTTCCGGCGCGCCGATACGTCTCGGCCACGATCCGGAAGAAGCCGTCGCGGGAGCCGACTGCGTGGTCACGGATACCTGGGTGTCGATGGGCGACCGCGACGCCGATGGACACCGGCACAATCTGCTCAGGCGTTACCAGGTGAATGCCGCGCTGATGGCGCGCGCCAAGCCTGATGCCTTGTTCATGCATTGCCTGCCCGCGCATCGCGGCGAGGAAGTCACCGATGAGGTGATGGACGGGCCTCATTCCGTCGTCTTGGACGAAGCGGAGAACCGGCTGCATGCTCAAAAGGGCATCCTGGCCTGGTGCCTCAACGCCGCCTAGGGCTCGCTTTCGCCGTCGTCGGACTTACATAAGCGTCATGATGACCAATCCCGACATGATCATTCCCGTGCGCGCGCCGGCGGCCACGTCCGAGGACGACACCGTCCTGCCGTTCGAAGTTCCGGCCCTGGATCTGCGCGGCCGCGTGGCCCGCCTTGGCCCGTCCGTCCACGAGATTCTGACCCGCCACGATTATCCCGCGCCGGTGGCCAAGCTGCTCGGCGAGGCGATCGTGCTTACCATCTTGCTCGGCTCGGCGCTGAAGTTCGAGGGCCGCTTCATCCTGCAGACGCAGACCGACGGGCCCGTGCGCATGCTCGTTGTGGATTTTACGACGCCCGGGCGCGTGCGCGCCTGCGCGCGGTTCGATCGCGGCCGCGTAGCCGCGCTTGCGGCGGGAGAGACGGACGCCGGGGCGCTGCTCGGTCGCGGCCATCTGGCCATGACCATCGACCGGGGGCCGGACATGAACCGCTATCAGGGACTCGTGGCGCTCGAAGGCGGCGGCCTGGAAGACGCCGCACACGAATATTTCCTGCGCTCCGAGCAGATTCCAACGCGCGTGCGGCTCGCGGTAGCCGAAGAACTTCGCCCGCGCTCACAGAGTTCCGGCCATCGCTGGCGGGCCGGCGGCGTCCTGTTGCAATTTCTTCCCAGGGCAGCCGAACGGATGCGCGGGCCCGACCTCCATCCGGGCGATGCGCCGGAAGGCTTCAAGCCGCATGATCTGCCGGAGGACGACGCCTGGGTCGAGGGTCGCGCTCTGATCGAAACCGTCGAGGATGTCGAATTGGTCGACTCGGCGCTGTCCAGCGAAGCCTTGCTCTACCGCTTGTTCCACGAACCCGGCGTCAAGGTTTTCAAGGACGGCGCGGTGGAAGCGCGATGCTCGTGTTCGCGCGACGGGGTTTCGGCGATGCTGCGCAGCTTCTCGCAAGACGATCGCGATCACATGGTCCAAAACGGCGTGATTTCGGTCACTTGCGAGTTCTGCAATGCCACCTATGATTTCAAGCCCGGTGAGGTGGCGCCGGAAGAGCGAATATAAGGCCATCGGCTTGGAATTTCTCTCAACGGGCTGCGCCACCCAGCCCGCAAGCGAGGAAGAATGAATTGCCGTGCAACCGTTTTTCTTATGCTCGTCACATTGTCGGCGCCGGTATCCGTTCCCGCTTTCGGACAGACCTGTCCGCAGCCGCTTCGTGATGCGCGGCGCCTCGTGCTCGTGACGGCCAAAACGATGACGACCCCCGCCGCGGCAATGCAACTCTTCGAACGCGCTTCGGCTGCCGACGCATGGCGCCCGCTCGGGCCCGCCGAACCGGCGGTGCTTGGGCGTACCGGAATGGCTTGGGGATACGGCTTTCATCAACTCGGGCAGGATGGCGAGCCGAGGAAAGTGGAGGGCGACAAGCGAACGCCGGCCGGGCTCTATCGCATTGGGCAAAGTTTCGGATTCTCGCCCTCGAGTCAGCCCGGCTATATCCGCCTCACCGACGGCGCCGTCTGCGTCGACGATCCCGCCTCGCTTGCCTACAATACGATTACCTCCCGCGCCGTCGTCGGGCACAAGGTTCACGCTGAGAATATGCGCAGCAATCCCCGTTATCGGCGCGGACTTGTAGTTGACTACCCGACGAATGCGAAAACGCGGGCCGGGTCATGCATCTTCATTCATGTGTGGCGCTCTGCGATATTTCCTACCGCTGGGTGCGTTGCGCTGCCCGAAGCGCGCGTGGCGGCATTGCAGGAATTCGCCGCGCCGGGTGCGGTTCTCGCAACCTTGCCGCAAGCGGCGCTCAGCCGATTGCCCGACTGCCTGCCGCAGATTGCGGATGGCAAGCCATGAGGTCACTTCGCTGCGTCAATTGATCGTCCGCTCGGCATAGGAACAGTCCAGCGAGAAGGCCGGAATTTCAATGTCGAAACGCTCTCCCGCTTCGGTCTCCATGCCGTAGCTGCCGGCCATGAAGCCGGACGGCGTCGGCAGCGGCACGCCGCTGGTATATTCGAACGACTGTCCGGATTTCAGCACCGGCTCTTCGCCGACGACGCCGGCGCCCTTGACTTCCTGCAACCGCCCGAAGGCGTCGGTGATGCGCCAGTGCCGGGTCCGCAACTGCACGGCATCCGGGCCGAAGTTGGTAATCTCGATCGTATAGGCCCAGAAAAAATATCCATTGTCCGGTGACGAGCGCTCGGGCAGGAAGCGCGGCTTCACCATGACCTCGATGTTGCGGGTGACTGCGCGATACAAGCTATATCCTTGAACGCTCCGGCCTTCGGATGAGCCCGGCCGGGACAGTGAATAGGGTCCGCCCGCCGCTTGCAATGGGCGAAAATGGTTTCGTGATTGCAAGTCCACAACCGGCTGTAACGGCCGCTACGCGCTCGGCGCGCCGGCCTCATGCCGCGTCAAGCGCGGCGAGCAAATCCTCGACCACGTCGTCGGGATGCTCCAAGCCCGCCGAAAAGCGCACAACGCCGTCGGTGATTCCCAGCTCCGCGCGCGCCTCCGGCGTCAGCCGCTGGTGCGTGGTGGTTGCCGGATGCGTGACCAGGCTCTTGGCGTCGCCGAGATTGTTGGTGATGCGGATCAGTTTTAGAGCGTTGAGGAAACGGAAAGCGGCGGCCTTGCCGCCGGCGACCTCGAAGGCGACCAGGGTGGAGCCGCCGCGCATCTGTTTTTTCACCACGTCTGCCTGCGGGTGGTCCGGGCGGCCGGGGTAGATCAGGCGCTTGATCTTCGGGTGATCGACCAGCGCGACCGAAACCGTGGCGGCGGTGTCGGTCTGCCGCCGCACGCGGACCGCGAGCGTTTCAAGTCCTTTCAGCAGCACCCAGGCATTAAACGGCGACATGGCCGGCCCGGTCTGCCGCAGCAAATTGTGAATGTTGTCTTGAATAAACTTTTCCGAGGCTAGGATGACGCCGCCGAGACAGCGGCCCTGGCCGTCGATATGCTTGGTGGCGGAATAGACCACGCAGTCGGCGCCGAGCGTCAGCGGGCTTTGCCACAGCGGCGTGGCGAAGACGTTATCGACGACAAGCGTCGCGCCCGCCTTGTGCGCGATCTTGGCCACTTCCGTAATGTCGATGACTTCGAGCGTGGGGTTGGTGGGAGATTCCAGGAAAAAGGTTTTGGTATTCTTGCGCACCGCCTTGCGCCATTGGTCGAGATCCGCGCCATCGACCAGTGTGGACGCGACGCCGAAACGCGGCAGGAATTCCTCCACCACATAGCGGCAGGAGCCGAACAATGCCTTGGCCGCGACGATATGATCGCCGGCCTTTAGCTGGCCCATCAATGACGCGGTGACGGCGGCCATGCCGCTGGCGGTGGCGCGCGCCGCTTCGGCGCCTTCCAGCGCGGCCATGCGCGTCTCGAACATCGCCACCGTGGGGTTGGAGAAGCGGGAATAGAGATAGCCCGGCTCCTCGCCCTTGAAGCGTTTTTCGCAAGATTCAGCGCTGTCGTAGACAAAGCCCTGGGTGAGGAACAATGCCTCGGAAGTTTCGCCGAATTGCGAACGCAGCGTTCCGGCGTGGATGAGGCGGGTCTCGGGGCGGTACTGGCGGCTTTTCTTCGACGCGGGCATGCGGGCCTCCTATGGGCCTGGCGCATGAATTTTTCCGAAAACCGGTGTCCAACCCCGGATCAAGTCCGGGGGCAGGCTTTTTCGGGACCATGCGCGTAGCCAACAAAAAACCGGCCGGAAAAATATCCTGGCCGGGCACACGCGTCCCCGGCCTTTTAGCGACTTATTTTACGTGGCTGCAAGCCGGCCGGCTCAAAGGACCACGGGATAATGGGGGTGATACGCGCCCGGCGGCTTCCCGTCAAGGCACCCATCGGATAGACGGTCACGGAGCCGTCCGGGGACAGCAATCGTGCCGCTCTCTTATTCCGCGCAAGACAAGGGCATTCTGCCGGACCGCATGATCGCCGCGCTGGCGGAAGCAGGCGGCATTCTTGCGGCCTATCCTTTCGTGCCCGATCAGATCCAGCCCGCGAGCCTCGACTTGCGGCTCGGCGAGGTGGCCTATCGCGTGCGCGCGAGTTTCCTGCCCGGCCCGCGCACCACGGTGGCCGAACGCATCGACGAATTGAAACTGCACGAGATCGCGTTGGCCGACGGCGCGGTGCTGGAGACCGGCTGCGTCTACATCGTGCCGCTGATCGAAAGTTTGGCGCTGCCCGAGGACATCGCGGCGGCGGCCAACCCGAAAAGCTCCACCGGCCGGCTCGACGTTTTCACCCGCGTGATCGCCGACGAAACCCGCGGCTTCGACCGCATCGAGGCCGGCTATCACGGCCCGCTCTATGCGGAGATCAGCCCGCGCACGTTCCCGGTGCTGGTGCGCGAAGGATCGCGGCTCTCGCAAATCCGCTTTCGCCGCGGCCATGCGCTGCTCAACGGCGAGGCGTTGCGCGCGCTGCATGCGCGCGAGCGGCTGGTGGATGCCGACGACGCCGACGTGAGCGACGGCATCGCCGTCGGCGTCGATCTCTCCGGGCTCGGTCCCGGCGGCCTCGTCGGCTATCGCGCCAAGCGCCACACCGGCCTGATCGACGTGGAGCGCCGCGCCGGCTATGCGGTGGCGGATTTCTGGGAACCGATGCCGGCGCGCGCCGACCGCAGCCTCATTCTCGATCCCAACGAGTTCTACATTCTCGCATCCAAGGAAGCGGTGCAGGTGCCGCCCGACTATGCCGCCGAGATGGTGCCGTTCGATCCTCTGGTGGGCGAATTCCGCGTGCATTACGCCGGCTTCTTCGATCCCGGCTTCGGCTACGAAGGCGCCGGCGGCCGCGGCGCGCGCGCGGTGCTGGAGGTG
>JBBDNZ010000161.1:0-2664 GCA_040877285.1 Xanthobacteraceae bacterium | reverse complement strand
GATCACCCAGGGCGCCTTGGTCGGCAGCGTGCGCAAGTGCACCTTCGAGGATTTGTAGGAACAATGCTCGTTCCACATGGCCGAGAAGATGCCGAGCTCGGTCAGCGTCGGCTCGCGCCCAATCAGGTCGAGGATGCGCTGGAATTCGTCGCGCTTCAGCCCATGTTCCGCGACAAGCTGCGGGGTGATGGCGGGTTCGGTCACAGTCACTTTATGGCCGGCGTCACGCCGCCCTCGCCAGATGGTCGGCCAGCCCCGCGAACAGCCCGCGCCCGTCGGTCGGGCCGAGCGCCGCTTCGACGTGGTTCTCCGGGTGCGGCATCATGCCGAGCACGTTGCCGCGCTCGTTGAGGATGCCGGCGATGGCGTTGATGGCGCCGTTATGGTTCCAGTTCGGATCGATCATGCCGTCGGGCGAGGCGTAGCGGAACACGATGCGCCCCTCGCCTTCAAGGCGGGCGATGGTCTCGCCGTCGGCGATGTAATTGCCCTCGCCATGCGCCACCGGCACCTTAATCACTTGGCCGGCGTTGTAGCCGCGGGTGAACGGCGTGTCGGAACGCTCCACGCGCAGATAGACGTCGCGGCAGATGAACTTGAGCTGTGAATTGCGCATCAGCACGCCGGGCAACAGCCCCGCTTCACAAAGAATCTGAAAACCGTTGCACACTCCCAGGACCAATCCGCCTTTGCCAGCAAAGTCGCGCACCGCATTCATGATCGGCGAGCGCGCGGCAATGGCGCCGCAGCGCAGATAATCGCCGTAGGAGAAGCCGCCGGGGATGACCACGAGATCGGTGCCCGCCGGCAGAGCCGTGTCCGCATGCCAGAGCATCGCCGGCTCGCGCCCGGAAATGAGCCGCAAGGTACGCGCCATGTCGCGCTCGCGATTGATGCCGGGGAAGACGAGAACGGCGGACTTCATGGCAGCGATATGGAATGCGCGGTTGGCCGAGGCAACCTCATCCCACCACCTCGATGCGATAATTCTCGATCACGGTATTGGCGAGCAGCTTGTCGGCCGCTTCCTTCAAGGCGATTTCGGCCTGCGCCTTGTCTTTTCCCTCGATCTCGATGTCAAAGACCTTGCCCTGGCGGACGCTGGCGACGCCGCCGATGCCAAGCGCGCGCAGCGCGCCTTCGATCGCCTTGCCCTGCGGGTCAAGGATGCCGGATTTCAGGGTGACGGTGACGCGGGCTTTCAAATCTCATCCCTTCACCAGCACCGGGCCGGCGCCGCGCGGCGGCTCGTTCTCGCCCATGATGCCGAGCCGTCTCGCCACCTCGGTGTAGGCCTCGATCAGCCCGCCGAGATCGCGGCGGAAGCGGTCCTTGTCGAGCTTGTCGTTCGACTTGATGTCCCACAGCCGGCAGGAGTCGGGGGAAATCTCGTCGGCGACGACGATGCGCATGACTTCGTTTTCCCACAGGCGGCCGCATTCCATCTTGAAATCGACGAGGCGGATGCCGACGCCGAGGAAGAGGCCGCAGAGGAAGTCGTTCACCCGGATGGCGAGCGCCATGAGGTCGTCGATCTCCTGCGGCGTGGCCCAGCCGAAGGCGGTGATGTGCTCTTCCGACACCATCGGGTCGTTGAGCGCGTCGTTCTTGTAATAGAATTCGATGATCGAGCGCGGCAGCTGCGTGCCCTCCTCGATCCCGAGCCTGGTGGACAGCGAGCCGGCGGCCACGTTGCGCACCACGATCTCGAGCGGGATGATTTCCACCTCGCGGATCAATTGCTCGCGCATGTTGAGGCGGCGGATGAAATGGGTCGGCACGCCGATGTCGTTGAGGTGCTGGAAGATATACTCGGAAATGCGGTTATTGAGGACCCCCTTGCCCTCGATCACCTCGTGCTTTTTGGCGTTGAACGCGGTCGCATCGTCCTTGAAATGCTGGATCAGGGTGCCGGCCTCGGGGCCTTCGTAAAGGACCTTGGCCTTGCCTTCGTAGATTTTACGACGGCGGCTCATCGGAGTGTACCGTGGTTTTTGAAAGTCCATGGGGGGTGCCGTGGCTCCATTTCAGTTCGCGGGTCCGCGGCGGCGGGACCGGATGGCCGACTCATATAAGTGAATAGCCTGTCCGGCCAAGGCGCAACCTAGCCGATGGCGCAAGCCAGCACAATGCGACAGGGCTGTGGAAGGTTTGCCGCAGGCGTGCATGGTCCGCGCCTGTTGCCTTGACCGTTTCGGACCGATATGCAAGGCGCGCGGACGCCGAAAGCGCCGCGCGGGCTGGGAATGAATGCGAGGATTGGCATGACCACGTTCGACAAGCGCGAGGAAGGCTTCGAAAAGCAGTTCGCGCACGACGAGGAGCTGAGATTCAAGGCCACCGCCCGGCGCAACAAGCTGCTCGGCCTGTGGGCGGCGGAAAAACTCGGGCTTACGGGCGCGGAAGCCGACGGCTATGCCAAGCAAGTGGTGATGGCCGACTTCGAGGAGAGCGGCGAGGACGACGTCTTCCGCAAGATCCGCAAAGATTTCGACGCCAAGGGCGTCGCGCTCGCCGACGCCGACATTCGCCGCACCATGACCGAGCTGCTGGCGCGGGCGGTCAAGGAGATCAAGGCGAGCGGATAGGCGTTCGCGGGACGTCGGCCGGATTCAATTTTCAAACAGCCTTAGCCAACGCTGCGCCGGCCCTGTTCTTTGCGGC
>JBBDNZ010000160.1:0-14799 GCA_040877285.1 Xanthobacteraceae bacterium | reverse complement strand
ACCGGCCGCAACTTCGCCGCCGGCATGTCGGGCGGCATCGCCTATGTGCTCGACGAAAACGGGGCCTTCGAGACGCGCTGCAACCGCGGCATGGTGGAATTGCAGGAAATGCCGGAATGGATCGAAGGCGAGGTGCACGGCGACCTCACCGACATGACGCGCTACGATTGCGAGCGCCTGCACCACTACATCAGCAATCACGCCCGCTACGCCGGTTCGGCGCGAGCGAAGGAAATCCTCGCGCGCTGGCGCGACTATCTGCCGAAGTTCCGCAAGGTGATGCCGCACGAATTCAGCCGCGCGCTGGCCGAGATGGAGAAGGCGCGCACCATGCAGGCGGCTGAGTGACGGCAGATGGGGAAGATTACCGGTTTCCTCGAGATCGAGCGCCAGGATCGTGACTATGTCCCGGTCGAGGAGCGCGTCAAGAACTGGCGGGAATTCGTCGTTCCCCTGCCGGAAAAGGAGACGCGCGATCAGGCCGCGCGCTGCATGGACTGCGGCATTCCCTATTGTCACACCGGCTGCCCGGTCAACAACCAGATCCCCGACTGGAACGACCTGGTCTACAAGGGCCATTGGCAAGAAGCCGCGCGCAACCTGCACTCGACCAATAACTTCCCCGAGGTGACCGGCCGCGTTTGTCCCGCGCCGTGCGAGGCATCGTGCACGCTCAACATCGACGACAACCCGGTCACCATCAAGACCATCGAATGCGCCATCGCCGACCGCGCCTTCGAACAAGGCTGGGTGAAACCGGAGCCGCCAACGCACAAGACCGGCAAGAAGGTCGCCGTCGTCGGCTCAGGGCCGGCGGGCATGGCTTGCGCCCAGCAGCTCGCGCGCGCGGGGCATGACGTGCATGTGTTCGAGCGGCACGCCAAGGCGGGCGGGCTTCTGCGCTACGGCATCCCCGACTTCAAGATGGAAAAACAGATCGTCGATCGCCGCGTCGAACAGATGCAGGCGGAAGGCGTGACCTTCCACTACGGCGCCCATGTGGGCGTCAACCTGCCGGCCGAGAAACTGGTCAAGGAATACGACGCGGTGGTTTTGACCGGCGGCGCCGAGCAGCCGCGCGACCTGCCGATCCCCGGCCGCGAACTCGACGGCATTCATTTCGCCATGGATTACCTGCCGCAGCAGAACCGGCGCGTGAGCGGCGAACCGGCCGGCGACGTGCCGCCCATCATCGCCAAGGACAAGCATGTGGTGGTGATCGGCGGCGGCGACACCGGCTCCGACTGCATCGGCACCGCATTCCGCCAGGGCGCATTGTCGGTGACCAATTTCGAGATCATGCCGCAACCGCCCTTGCACGAGAATAAACTGCTGACCTGGCCGGATTGGCCGCTGAAACTGCGCACGTCGGCGAGCCATGAGGAAGGCGCGGAGCGCGAATTTTCGGTGATGACGCAGAAATTTTCAGGTGAAAACGGCCGCGTGAAGAAGTTGCATTGCGTGCATGTGGACGAGAAGTTCAAGCCGGTGCCCGGCAGCGAATTCGAGGTCAATGCCGATCTCGTTCTGCTCGCCATGGGCTTCGTGCATCCGGTGCATGAAGGGCTGATCAAATCGCTCGGACTCGAGCTCGATCCGCGCGGCAATGTGCGCGCCAATACCGAGGACTACCGCACTTCGCTCGATAAGGTCTTTACCGCCGGCGACATGCGGCGCGGCCAGTCGCTTGTGGTCTGGGCCATCCGCGAGGGCCGTCAGACCGCGCATGCCATCGACAAATTCCTGATGGGATCAACCACGCTGCCGCGCTGACCGGAAAGTGGCCGAGCGATCAGCGGAACCAGTTGAAGGGTATGAACGCGGCTGCGCCGCCAAGGGGAGCCGGCGGTCTGGGCACGTCGCGCGCCCGCTTTCTTTGCGCCGGCTGCGCCGCCGCAGCCTGGCTGCCCGCGCTATCGGCCGCAGTTTCGTCCGACCGGCTCGTCCGCTTTCCGGAGGCAGCGGCATCATTGCCGGGTTTTTGATCGGAGGTGGGCTGCGCCGCGGCCGGGACTTGTGCCGGCGCGGACAATGCAGGTTCGTTGACGGCGGATTTTTCCGTCGACGAAGGCGCCGTTGCGGCGCCGCCGACTGCGGGTGTCTGGACAAAATCGTCGGCGCGGCCCTTGAGCGGGGCAATCGCTTCACCTTTGACAAGCACACGCTCCGCAATCGGATCGGGCCGCCCTACCCGCGCAGTGCCCCCGCCGAGCAATTCTTCCGAACCGGGAACGGCGTCCGCGGTCAGCGGCACGACGGGGCCCGCCGCCGGACGCGGCAAGCCCGGACGCAGAATCCCGGGCGCCTGGATACCGTCGTCCGATGGAAAAGCGACCGGAAGAGTTCGCACCGACATGACACGCCGGAGTTCCCGCTCCACATAGTGCGCGAGCTTCCGCGCGCCCGCCTTGGTGAAATGGACGCCGTCCTCGCTGCGCAGACGGCGGGGCTGGCCTTCCACGTCGGGGCCATAGGAAGTGAATTTGCCGGCCTCATCGATAAATCCGTCCCAAATGTCGACATAGACAATGCCGGCCTTCTCCGCCTGCGCGCGGAACAGGTCATTCAGATAGGCGGTGTCGCTCGTGGACTTGGTGCCGCGCACGGCCGGTAGACCGACCCAGATAACGGGAACACCCTTGCTCTTCAGCGCGGCGATGGTCTTGTCGATCAGTTTGGCGTAGAGCTCCGCCCATTGCTCCGTGCGGTACGCGTAGCGCTCATCCTTGCCGCGTTTAGGCTCAGGCGCCGTGATTTGCAGATTGGGGCTATTGGCATCGTCGGCGTTTTGATCCTGTCCCGCCGGATTTTCTTCGTCTTGCAAATCGGGGCTGTCCTCAATGGAACGCCGGTCGCTCAAGCCGAGTATCATGATGACGGCGGCCGGCGACTCCTTCGTCAGAATGTCGCGGGCGACGGCCGGCCATTCCAGGTCGCTCCTGGCTTGATAACGGATGAGGCCGGAATAGGCCTTATGCTTGCGGACGATGCCGATCTCCGGCGTGTCGGCAAATGCATCTTCAAGACCGTAGGCGAGCCAGTCCGCCATTGAATCGCCCATGACCACAATGGTCGTCGTGGGCGGAGTTTCCGGTTTCTTGGGAGCCGGCGCCCGGGAACTGTCGACTGGCGCTGCTTTCGGCTCGGCGGGCTGTTGAAACGGCGCAAAGAAGGGAAAGAACTGCGCCGCCGCGGGCGCCGGGAGCAAGAGGCTCAGCGGCAGGGCAGCCGCCAATACCGCGCCCGCCGTCGCGCAGAGAACGACGGCGCGCCGCAGAAACTTCCTGTTGGCCTTGTTCCTTGCCGTCATAAAAATCACCGCCCGATGAACGGCTCGCGCGCCGAAGCATGCGGCCCTTCGGAATCGGCCAATAATACGACAAAAATGTCAACTTGAGGATCGCCCGGTGGTTACCTCGTGGCGACCCCGCCGGGGCGGCCTTTGAGGCGGTTAAGCAGGTCTACCGAGGCAAAACCGTCTGTAGGCTGGCCGATCGAGGCTTGGAACCGCCGGATCGCCGCGCGGGTGCGGCCGCCCAATTTGCCGTCCGGCTGCCCTGCGTCGTAGCCGCGCTTGGACAACAGTTCCTGCAACTCGTAGCGTTCGGCGCGCGACAATACCCGCTCCTCACGCGGCCAATTCTGCACGAAGGGCGCGCCGCCGCGCATACGGTCGGCGAGATGACCGATGGCGAGCGCATAGGCCTCGGAAGGATTGTAGCGCATGATGACGCGGAAGTTGTTGAGCATGAGGAACGCCGGCCCGCGCGCGCCCGCCGGCAGCAGCAGATAGGCGCGATCGCCCGGGCGCGGAAATGAACCGTTCGCGGCCCTTCTCACCCCGAGCCGTTGCCATTCGTGCAAGGTCATCTGCCGGGAGCGGTCGGCAAGCAGATAGTTAAAGCCCGGCGGCAGGACGACTTCGTAGCCCCAGGTCTGCCCGCTCACCCAGCCGGCCTTTTTCAGATTGTTGGCGGTGGAAGCGACAAGGTCGGGCACGGACTCGACCACGTCGCGGCGGCCGTCACCATCGAAGTCCACCGCATAGCGCTTGAACGACGTGGGCATGAATTGCGTGGGCCCGAAGGCGCCGGCCCAGGATCCCTTCAAAAGTTCGGGGCGGACGTCGCCGCGATGCAGGATTTCAAGAGCGGAAAGAAACTCCTCGCGGAAGTAATCCTGCCGGCGTCCGATACAGGCCAGCGTCGCGGTTGAACGGACCACCGGACGATCGCCGGCCGCGGCGCTGAAATTCGACTCGATGCCCCAGATGGCGGCGATGACATGGCGCTCCACGCCGTAAGCCTGCTCCATCGCATCGAAGACCGCGCGGTGCTCGGCGAGAATTTCGCGTCCGCGCGCAATCCGGGCATCGGTCACCAGCAAATCCAAATAGTCCCAGACGGATTTGGTGAACTCGGGCTGCGCGTCTAAGAGCTCCATGATCTTCGTGTCGGGTGTCAGCGACAGCGCGTGGATTTCATATGACTGCCGCGACACGCCGCGGCGGGCGGCTTCCGGCCACAACTTCTCTACACATACCCCGAATTCCGCCGCCGCCGTTGCGACGGCTTGCGGCGTCATCAAGGGATGGATCGAAGCGGCGGGCGGCGCTGCGTTCTCGTCAGCCGACGGCGCGTCGACGGCGCCTGTCGTCATGCCGCGGATGAAGTTCGTCAAAGGATCGTCGCGCTCATCGGCCCACGCCTGCGGTGCGGCGCAAAGCCAAGCAGACGCAACCAGCGCGAATGCTCGTCCGGACAATCCCGCCATTCCGCAACCCCCAGCGCGCGGCGCCAGCCGCCCGTAATGATGCCTATTGGGACCGGATATGGTTTAACGAATGTTAACCGGCCCAAGCGGCCTTAGCGTACGGACACGGAGATATGCGCGCGCTATCGGCGGCCGCGCAAGCGCTCAATGAGTTCCAGCGTCGGATAGGAATCGGCGGGCAGACCAAGCGCCATCTGCGCCCGTTTGGTCCCCGCGCGCGATTGTGCGCCAAATTTTCCATCCACTTCGCCGTCGCTGAAACCGCGCGCGCGCAACAGCTGCTGTAATTCGGCGATCTGCTGCTGGTTCAGGACCGCCACGGGGGCGTTACCGGGTCCTACCTGCGGCGCGCCGGCAAGCCGCGTGGCGAAATAAGCGGCCGTGGTGGCATAGACCATCGCGGCGTTCCAGTTCAGATAGGCCTGGAAATTGGGATAGGCGAGAAACGCCGGTCCGTTGCGTCCCATCGGCAAGAGCAGCGTCGCAGGCAGATCGTCGGCCGGCAGCGGCGCGCCGTGCGCGGAGGTCACGCCCCAGCGCACCCACTGCGCGCGCGGATGCTGGACGGCAAGGTCCGCCTGATCCCACGGCAACTGCTGCGGCACGCGCACTTCCTGCAGCCACGGCTGACCGCGCTGCCAGCCGAAACTCTTCATGAGATTTGCCGCGGAGGCGAGCGCGTCCGGAACGCTGCGGAGCATGTCAACGCGGCCGTCGCCGTCGAAGTCCACGCCGTTCTTGAAATAGTCGGACGGCGTGAACTGGGTCGGCCCAAGCTCGCCCGCCCAATTGCCGATCATTTCTTCCGGCCGCAGGTCGCCGCGCTGGACGATGCGGAGCGCGTCCATAAGCTGCGGGCGGAAAAATTCCGGCCGCCGGCAATCGTAGGCCAATGTGGCAACGGCGCGGATGATGGGGAATACCCCGCCTTTGTAAGCGCCGTAGTCGCTCTCCAGTCCCCAGAAAGCGGTGACCACCGCGGGCGGCACGCCGAATTGCTGCTCGATGCGCGCCAACAGCGCCGCATTGTTCTTGATCTGCTTGAGACCGTTCTGGTAGCGCCCGCCGCCCGCCATGCGCCCGGCGAATTGCAGGAAGCCCTGCTGGAACACACCCTGCGCGCGGTCGCGGCGGATGACGTTCGGATCCAAGGTCAGGCCGTCGAGCGTGGCGGCAACGGTTGCGCGCGAGATTCCCGAGGCCAAAGCCTCCTGTTTGAAGCCTTCCAACCAGCGCTCGAAACTGCCGGTATTCTGGCAGGCGGGAGCGGCCGCGGCCGGGCCGGTCATGACGGCGCTCAGCAACGCCGCGTATATCCATCCCAAATACTTTTGAAAGATCATCGTTTGCCTGCCAGCGTTGAAGAGGCGTCTTTGCGGTTACCGGCGACCTAGCGCCATCGGGCGCTTTCCTTTTGACTTCTCGGTAGAATTGAATAACCCATATTTGACCGCATTTGGACGAAACAGGCGCCGTCGGTTAACGTCCCCCCTGCGCCTTGGAGTCGCATGAAACCGATCCGCAAAGCCGTATTCCCGGTGGCAGGCCTGGGGACGCGCTTCCTGCCCGCCACCAAGGCCATGCCCAAGGAAATGCTGCCGGTGGTGGACCGGCCGCTGATCCAGCACGTGGTGGACGAAGCGCGGCAGGCGGGGATCGAGCATTTCATTTTTGTGACCGGGCGCAACAAGGGCGTCATCGAGGATCACTTCGACCGCCAGTTCGAGCTTGAGCTGACGTTGAAGGAGCGCCGCAAGCAATCCGACCTCAAGCTGCTATCGGAAGACCTGCCCGGCCCGGGGACCACGAGCTTCACCCGGCAGCAGTCGCCGCTGGGCTTAGGCCATGCCGTGTGGTGCGCGCGCGATCTGGTGGGGCATGAGCCTTTCGCGCTGCTGCTGCCCGACGTGCTGGTACAGCATGAGCCCGGATGCCTGGCGCAGATGATGGATGCCTACCGGAAGCTCGATGAACGCTCCAACGTCGTCGCGGTCGAGGAAGTGCCGCGCGACCGCGTTCACATGTACGGCATCGTCGGCATCGGAAAAGCGCGCGGCAAGGCTTTTTCCATCACCAAGATGGTGGAGAAGCCGCGCCCCGACGAGGCGCCGTCAAATCTGTCGATCACCGGCCGCTACATTCTCCAGCCGGAGATATTCGACCTGCTCGCCACCCAAAAACGCGGCGCCGGCGGCGAGATCCAGCTCACCGACGCGATGGTGGCGCTGGCGAAGAAACAGCCTTTCTACGGGCTGAAATTCGATGGCCGCAGTTTCGATTGCGGCTCCAAAATCGGCTTCCTGGCCGCCAACGTCTCCTACGCCTTGCAACGCAAGGACCTGGCGCCGGCCTTGCGCGCGGAAATCGAGCGATTGCTGCGGGGAAAATAGCCGCCGCGTCAGCGTTGCAGCCGCAAACCCAGGAGAAAGATGTTGGCCGTGTAGTCCTGCCCGGACTCGTTGGAGCTGCGCTGCTCGCGCCGCGCCTCGCCTTTGATCTGCATCTCCCGGTTCAATTTGTAGGTCAGCTCGGCCGCGGCGGAGAAGCGGCGGTCCTCGCGATTGGAGCCGACATAATCGTCGAGACCGAAGCCAAGCTCCAGCGTACCGATGAGCCAGTCGCGAAACGCATGATCGAGCTGGATGCCGAAGTCGCGGGCCAGGATGCCGGACACGTCCGCGTCGATGCTTTCATAGGCCGCCGAATTCGCCGTCAGCGTCACGGTCGTCAGCCGCGTGGCCGACCACGCCAGCGAGGCATCGGCGATCGCGCCGCGTAATTCGGGAAGACTCGGATCCTTATAGTTCCGCTTCAGGTATCCGACGCTCACGTCGCCGGTAAGCTGGCGCGTCAGTTCGAAGCTCGTGCCGATCCGCGGCGAAAAACCGTTGGAGTCGCGCTGGATGCCGGAGCTGTCGATTGCAAGATCGTGCACGCGGCGGTCGGCCTCGACCGCGACAAACGGCCGGACGCCGGGCGTCAACTCATAACTGCCGCGCAATTCGAAGCCGTATTCGTCGAAATTGCGATCCTCGTTGCTGGCGGTGGTGCCGTCGGTCAGCTTCGAATCCCGATAGCTCGTCCGGTCCGCGTTGAACTTGCCCGCGAGTTCCAGGCGGTTGAAACGGTGCACCAGGCCCGCGCTGCCGCCGAATGTGGTGTAGATCGTCGGCTTTTCCACGTCGGCCTGAAAATTGGGGCTGCCGGGGGTGTCGGTGGAAAGCAGAAACCGGTTTTGCAACTCAATGCGCGTTTGCCGGCTCCAGTCGATGCGCCCGTCCAGCGTCGACCGGAAATTGGGATTGTTCAGCGAGGAGGCCGAGCCGTAGCCGGTGTAGTTGCCGCGCAGATCGGCGCGAAATTCGTGACGCGCCCAGTCCGAACGGACCTTCAATTCGGGCGCCGCGATGAACAGCGAGGAAGCGTCGGGATTGGTCGCGCGATGGGGGTTGCTGTCGAAACCGCCGCTCAATTCGATCGCCGGAAACAACAGCAACGAGCCGGCGCGGACGCCGAGCGGTTCGTAAGGGTCGATTTCCGGCGCAGGCTTTCGTTTCGGCGCAATCGTCCCGGTGACGGCAGGATCGGCGGAAGGAAGCGGCTGCGGATAGGAGATCGGCTGCGGCAGCTGTCGCGGCTGCGCGGAAACGGAAGCGACGCGGCCGGCACTCGCGGGGGCCAGCGGCCGGCTGGGCGCTCCCCATGTGCCCTGTGACGTGTTCTGGCCTTTGGGGGGTCTATTGGTGGACACGAAGCCGGTGCTGCCGGCGCCCGAGCCCGGCGGATTGCCGTAATCCGATCTTTTCAGGAAACGCGGCGGATCGTCCGGATTGCCGACGATTTCGGGGCTGAGGACGTCAGCGGTCTGCGCCGCGGCGCTTGCCATGCCCAGGATCAACGCAACCGCGGCCGCGCAAGCGCCAAGACCAAAGGCCGGCTTTGGAGGTGCTGGGCGAAGGCGCGGCACTTAACGACCTCCTGGCTCCGATCTTCGCCATCGCTGCGGGTTGTCTCGGGAACGCCGCGCAAGCCGCGAAATCGGCACAAAATCAGCATGTTGGCGCCACCGCCCCGGCACCCATGAGCCCGCTGCCCGCCAGCCGGCAGGCTTTGGTTAACGGAGTTAAAACAGTTATGGTTAACGAGACGTTGATGGCGCGCGGCTGATCGCATCGATCCCCTATCCGTGCTACCCATCCGGACCGGGAACCTTTCCAAGCTGCCATGGCAAAGTCGAAAGCGCTCAGTGATGCGGGCCGCCCGAGCGAGCGCGGCAATCCATTGACGGCATCGGCCCGGCGCACGCTGGAAGCCGAGGCCGGCGGCATCGCCGCCATGACGGCGGCGATCGGAGACGGACTGGGCGCGGCTTTCGTTCAGACCGTCGAACTGATCCGCGGCATTCGCGGCCGCGTGATCGTCACCGGCATGGGCAAGTCCGGCCATATCGGGCACAAGATCGCCGCGACTTTGGCTTCCACCGGCACGCCGGCCTTTTTCGTGCATCCCGCCGAAGCCGGCCACGGCGACCTCGGCATGATCACCCGGGACGACGCCGTCATGGCCTTGTCCTGGTCGGGCGAAACCGCCGAATTGAAAAGCCTGATCGACTATTCACGCCGCTTCCGTATTCCGCTCATCGCCGTCACCGCCAAGGCCGACAGCACGCTGGGGGCGGCGGCGGACATCGTGCTGGCGCTGCCGCAGGCGCGCGAAGCCTGCCCGCACAATCTGGCGCCCACCACGTCGTCATTGATGCAGCTTGTTCTTGGCGATGCGCTGGCGGTGGCGCTTTTGGAAAGCCGCGGTTTTACCGCGATCGATTTCGGCATTCTTCATCCCGGGGGTCAGCTCGGCGCGCAACTCAAATTCGTGCGCGACATCATGCATAAGGGCGACGCCGTTCCGCTGGCGGCGCTCGGCACGCGCATGTCGGAGGCCGTGGTCGAAATGTCGGCCAAAGGATTCGGCACTGTCGCCATTGTCGACGCCGAAGACCGGCTGGTCGGCATCATCACCGACGGCGACATGCGCCGCCACATGAGGCCGAATTTGCTCGATGCGCGTGTCGAGGAAGTGATGACCCCGAACCCCAAAACAATCGGTCCGGATCAACTCGCCAGTGAAGCGTTGGAAGTCCTTAATTCCTTGCAGATCAACACATTGATCGTGGAGCAAAACGGCAAACCTGTGGGCTTCCTCCACTTCCAGGATCTGTTGCGCGCCGGAGTCGCCTAACCGCGCACCTCTCCCTACAACCACCCCTGCAATTCACTCATCGCCAGGTGGCTGAGCACGGTCATGCCCATCTCGCTGTCGTTGAGGCAGGGGATGGCGGCGAAATTCTTGCCGCCGTGGCGCTTGAAAATATCCGCGTTCTCCACGGCGATCTCTTCCAAGGTTTCCAGGCAGTCGGCGGCAAAACCCGGCGTCACCACGGCAAGATTCTTGACGCCTTTCTTGGCGAGTTTCTTCACCGTCTCGTCGGTATAGGGCTTTAGCCATTCGGCACGGCCGAAGCGTGACTGATACGTCAGCAGCAGTTTCTTCTCGTCAAAACCGAGTTTTCTCCGCAAGAGCCGCGTCGTTTCCGCGCAATGCGACGGATATGGATCGCCCTTGGCCGCATAGTCCTCGGGTATGCCGTGGAACGAGGCAAGAATGACTTCGGGCTTGAACGGAAGCCTTGCTAAATCCGCCTGGAGCGATGAAGCCAGAGCCTCGATATAAACGGGATCGTCGTAATAGGGCGGCACGATGCGCAGCGCCGGCTGGCGCCGCATCTTCGAGAGCGCACGAAACACCTCGTCGCAAACCGTGGCCGTGGTCGCCGCCGCATATTGCGGGTAGAGCGGAAAAACTAAAATGCGCTCGCAGTCCTGCGCCGCCAGGGCGGCGAGCCGCGAGGCGATCGATGGATTGCCGTAGCGCATGGCCCAGTCGATGACGATGCGGTGATCGACCGCCGTCAGCCGCTCGGAAAGTTTTTCCGCCTGCGAACGGGTGACGGTCTTGAGCGGAGATTCGTTTTTCACGCGATTCCAGATCTTGTCATAATCGCGGCCCTTGGCGCGCGGGCGAAGCGTAAGAATGATGCCGTTGAAGACGAGCTTCCAGAGCAGCGAATTGTCTTCGATCACGCGCCGGTCGGAAAGAAATTCCTTGAGATAGCGGCGCATCGACCAGAAATCGGTGGCGTCCGGCGTGCCGAGATTGACAATGAGCACGCCGATGCGCGCGGCATCGCTTCGGGCGCCGGGATGTTCTGTTGTATTCATCGCAGGAAGATCGGACGTTTTGTCTTCCACTCCTGTCATCACTCCCCTACTCCGCCGCTTTCAGGAACGCCGTTGAACCGGCACGGAACTGATCGAGCAGAGCCGCTTCCTCGGCCTTGGCCGCGGCTAGGTGAAGCATCTTCACATGGCCGAAGCCGCGTATTTTTTCCGGAATGGCGGCAAGAGCGGTGGCTACGTGGTGGTTGTTGCTATCGAGCTTGGTAAGGATATGGCCGAGCATCGCTACATAATCCTCGATCAGTTTGCGCTCGGTGCGGCGTTCGCGCGTATGGCCGAAGGGATCGATCATGGTGCCGCGCAGGCCTTTGAGCTTCGCCAGCGTCTTGAAGACCGGCAGCATCCACGCGCCGAAGCCGAGCTTGCGCGGCAAGCCTGTGTTGCGGTCGCGCGGCGCGAACAGCGGCGGCGCGAGATGGAATTCAAAACGCATGTCGCCGTCGAACTCCGCCTTCACCTGCTGCATGAATGACTCGGCCGCATAGAGCCGCGCTACTTCGTATTCGTCCTTATAGGCCATCAGCTTGAAAAGATAGCGCGCCACCGCCTCGGCCAAGCCGCACTTGCCGGGGACTTGCGCCGCCTCGGCCGCCCTCGTCTGTTCGACCACCCGCGCGTAACGCGCGGCATAGGCGGCGTCCTGGTAGTCCGTGAGGTATTGCACGCGGCGCTCGACCGTCTCCTCGAAGGATTGCGATAAGCGGCGATCATCGTTTACTTCGCCCGCGGGCTGCAACAGCGCCTCGACAGCCGCCCGATCAACGGCGGCCACCCGCCCCCAGCGGAACGCGGCCCGATTCATCGCCACCGCTTCGCCGTTGAACTCGATCGCTTTCTCGATCGCGTCGGCCGAAAGCGGGATGGCGCCGAGCTGATAGGCGTAGCCGAGCAGGAAGATATTGGCGCCGATGGAATTGCCGAATAGCCCGCTCGCGAGCCGCGTCGCATCGATGAAATGACTATTCTCAGGCCCGGCGGCGGCAGTGATGGCGCGCTCGATGCGCTTGCCGGGAAGCGTGAAGTCGGCGTTGCGGGTGAAATCGCCCGGCAGAAATTCGGCAAGATTGACCACCAAGCGCGTGCCCGGCCCGACCGCGGCCAATACCGTCTTGCTGCCGGTGACAACCATGTCGCCGCCGAGCACGAGGTCGGCGCCGCCCGCGGCGACGCGGATGGCGTGAATGTCCTCGGGGCGCGCGGCGATGCGGATGTGGCTGTGCACCGGCCCACCCTTCTGCGCCAGCCCCGACATGTCGATGACGCCGGCGCCCTTGCCTTCGAGATGCGCGGCCATGCCGAGAATGCCGCCGATCGTGATGACGCCGGTGCCGCCGATGCCGGTGACGAGAATGCCGTAAGGCCGCGCGAGATCGGGCAAGCGCGGCGGCGGGAGCGCGGGAAGCGCCCTGCCCTCATTGACGCCCTCGCGCCGCTTCGCCTTGGCGCCATGAACGGTCACCAGCGCCGGGCAAAAACCTTTGAGGCAGGAAAAGTCCTTGTTGCAGCTCGACTGATCGATCCGCCGCTTGCGGCCGAACTCGGTTTCCAGCGGCTGGATCGAGATGCAATTCGATTGCACCCCGCAATCGCCGCAGCCTTCGCACACCAGCTCATTGATGATGACGCGCTTGTCGGGGTCGTCCATCAGGCCGCGCTTGCGGCGGCGGCGCTTTTCCACCGCGCAGGTCTGGTCGTAGATCAGCACCGTGACGCCGGGTATGGCGGCAAGCCCGGTCTGCACGGTCATCAGCTCGTCGCGGTGATGGATGGTGAGCCCCGGCGGCCAGGCTTCGCTCTTGGAATATTTGTCCGGGTCGTCGGTGACAATCACGACACGGGCGGCGCCTTCCGCCGCCACCTGCCGTGCCATCATGGGCACGGTGAGATTGCCGTCGTTGGCTTGGCCGCCGGTCATGGCCACGGCGTCGTTGAACAGAATCTTGTAGGTGATGTTGACGCCCGACGCGACGGCGGCGCGGATCGCCAGATTGCCGGAGTGATTGTAGGTGCCGTCGCCGATATTCTGGAAAACATGCGCGCGGCTGGAGAACGGCGCTTCGCCCATCCAATTGGCGCCCTCGCCCCCCATCTGGGTGAAGCCGAGCGTCGAGCGGTCCATCGACTGCGCCATGTAATGGCAGCCGATGCCGGCGTAGGCGCGCATGCCTTCGGGAACCACCGTGGAGGTGTTGTGCGGGCAGCCGGAGCAGAAATAAGCGTGGCGGGTCGCCACGTTCTCCGCTTGCGCGAGGCGTTGCTGCATCTCCTTCAAGCCGGCGACGCGCACGGACACCCCGGCATCGGGAGAATTTTTCAGCAACCGCTCGCCAATGCAAATAGCGATGGCGCCCACATCGAGCGCGCCCTTGGCGGGAAACAGCGCGCGATCCTGTTCGTCCTTTTTGCCGACGATCACCGGCTGGTGCGCAGTGCCGTAAAGGAGTTGCCGAAGCTGCGCTTCGACCAGTGATTCTTTTTCCTCAACGACAACGATGAGCTCGAGGCCGCGTGCAAATTCCATGATCTCGCCGCGTTCCAGCGGCCAGGCGCAGCCGAGCTTGAACAGCCGCAGGCCGAGATCGTTGCACTTCTTTTCATCGAGGCCGAGCTGATCGAGCGCTTCGCGCACATCGGCATAGGCCTTGCCGACCGTCACAATGCCGATCTTCGCCGCAGGGCCGCCCGAAGTAATCGGACGATTGATCCTGTTCGCGCGCAGGAAGGCAAGGATGGCGTCGCGCTTGAAATCGTAGAGCCGTGCTTCTTGCGCCGGCACGGGATCGCGCAGGCGAATGTTCAGTCCGCCCGGCGGCATGGCGAAGTCGGCGGGGACGACAAACGTCATGCGTTCGATGCTGCCGTCGATGATGCCGGTGGCCTCCACCGTGTCCTGCACCACCTTCAGCGCCGCCCAGGCGCCGGTGAAGCGCGACAGCGCCCAGCCGTAGAGGCCGTAATCGACGATCTCCTGCAAGCCGGCGGGCACCAGCACCGGAATCAGCACATCGACAAAGCGGAACTCCGATTGATGCGCGGTGGTGGAAGACGACGCCGTGTGATCGTCGCCCGCCACCGCCAGCACGCCACCGTGCGGCGAGGTGCCGGCGAGATTGGCATGGCGGAAGACGTCACCGGCGCGATCGACGCCCGGCCCCTTGCCGTACCACATCCCGAAGACGCCGTCGTATTTGCCTTCGCCGCGCAGCTCCGCCTGCTGCGTCCCCCACAGCGCGGTGGCGGCGAGGTCCTCATTGATGCCCGGCTGGAATTTGATATGCGCGGTATCGAGGAATTTCCTGGCGCGCTCGAACTGCTGATCGAGCCCGCCCACGGGCGAGCCGCGATAGCCGGTGATAAAGCCCGCGGTGCGCAACCCCGCGCGGCGGTCGCGCTCGCGCTGCATCAGGCACAGCCGCACCAGCGCCTGAAAGCCGGTGACGAAAACGCGGCTTTGCGCCAGATCATATTTATCGTCGAGCGTGACGTGCCTGAGCGCCATGCGCGCCGGACCTCCGGGGAGTTAAGTGTGCCCGCCTGGGAGCCATGCCGCTAGGGGCTTGATACAGGCCCGGCGATGCGGCAGCAATGGTGCTCATGAGCACCCACGATCACGGCGATCGCCACCACGGCCACGACCATCACGACCATGGCTCCGAGCTGTCGGACACGCAGCTGCGCGTGCGCGCGCTGGAGACGATTCTCACCGAGAAGGGCTATGTGGAACCCGCGG
>JBBDNZ010000159.1:0-14996 GCA_040877285.1 Xanthobacteraceae bacterium | reverse complement strand
CCGAGCAGCGCAAGATCCTGATGATGATTTCCGACGGCGCGCCGGTCGACGATTCCACGCTGTCGGTCAATCCGGGAAATTATCTGGAGCGCCACTTGCGCTGGGTGATCCGTGAAATCGAGACGCGCTCTCCCGTGGAACTGATCGCCATCGGCATTGGCCATGACGTGACGCGCTATTACCGGCGGGCGGTGACGATTGTTGACGCCGAGGAACTCGGCGGCGCGATGACCGAGAAACTCGCCGAGCTGTTCGATGAGCATGCGCTGGCCGCGCCGTCGCGACGGCCGGCAGCCATGTCCGGCGCTCGGCTGCGCAAATCGCCGGTTTCCCGTCTGCTCCACTGAAGTAAGAGCGGATCGGTCGGAGCCTTTGGGGGCCCGCTTGAAGATGGCGCTTTTGCAGCATCCGCGCCTTCGCCGCGCGATCGGCGTGGCGGCGGCCGTCCTTCTGCTTGCGGCTCCGGCGTATGCGCAACCAGGCGCACCCGCAAGGATCGTAATTCATTCAACTCCGATCTCGTCCTTCGACAACCGCGACAAGGAACTGCGCCGCTTCGGTCTGCTTGAATATCGGGGCGGGCTACGGCTCACTTCATCGTCCAAGGAATTCGGCGGCCTTTCGTCGATCCGCATCGATCCCGACGGGGCACATTTCATCGCCGTGACCGACAAGGCGCGCTGGTTGCGTGGGCGCATCGTCTATGCCGGCTCGACGCCGGCCGGCATCGCGGATGTGCAGATGGCGCCGATGCTGGACGTAAACGGCGATCGACTCTCCGCGCGCGGCTGGTACGACACGGAGTCGATCGCCGAGGACGGCGGCACGCTCTATGTCGGCATCGAGCGCGTGCACCGCATCGTGAAATTCGACTTCGCCAAGGATGGGCTACGCGCCCGTGGCGTGCCGATCCCGCTGCCCGTTGAAATCGGCCGCCTGCGCTGGAACAAAGGTCTCGAAGCCCTGGCCGTGGTGCCGGACGGGCTGCCGCTGGCCGGGACGCTGATCGCGATCTCGGAAACGGCCGATGCCTCCGGCAATGTTAAGGGTTTTCTGATCGGCGGACCGAGCCACGGCGAATTCGCCGTCAAACGCACGGACGACTTCGACGTGGGCGACTGCGCGCTCCTGCCCGGCGGTGACATGTTGTTGCTGGAGCGCCGCGCCTCCTGGCTGCGCGGGGCGGTCCGCATCCGCCGTATCGCGCTTGCCGATCTGCGGCCCGGCGCCGCGGTGGACGGCCCGGTGATCTTTTATGCCGATTTCGGTCAGGAAATCGACAATCTGGAAGGGCTCGGCGTGCACCGTGCGGCCACGGGAGAAATCGTGCTCACGCTGGTGTCGGACGACAACTTCTCGCCCTTGCAGCGTACGCTGTTGCTGCAATTCACGCTTGTTGGGGAATGACCGCCAACTCAGGCGCTTGCGGTAAGCTTCTTCTGCACCTGACGCTTTAATTCCAGCGCACGCGGAGAAAGCTGGTCGGCCTTAGCCTTAAGCAGGAAGGCGTCCAGCCCCCCACGGTGATCGATGGTCTTGACCGCATTCGCCGATACCCGCAGCCGCACCGAGCGCCCGAGCGCATCCGACAACAGGGTCACGTTGCATAGGTTGGGCATGAAGCGCCGCTTGGTCTTGCGGTTGGAATGGCTCACCTTATGACCAACGAGGGCGGTCTTGCCGGTCAGTTCGCATCGCCGCGACATCGCTGAAACCTCGGATTTATTTGGGCCGCGCCTGGCGCGCCCGGGGCAAAGAACGATCTGTTCGAGAGCGAGGGGACGTATAGTGACGCCGCCCTAAGGCGTCAAGCCAAGACGGCGTCCGCGCGCCAATACCATCATACAAACGACGTAATCGCGCCCGAGAAAATGCCCCCGCCAGACCGGGGCCGCGGGCGTTACTTTTAGCTTATAGTTGCATCTTATGATACTCGGCCTAAAGCCTTGCCTGCCGGTGGTCCCGGTTAAAGAGGATCGAATTTTCGTGCTGCCATTTCGGCTTGACCTGCAAAGCTTGGTTTGTAGCGCGGCTGCCATTTTTGCCTTCGCGAGCGTTTGCCCTGAAAGCGGTCAAGCGCAGACGCGGGCAAAGCTCGAAGCCCGCTATAGCGCCACCCTTGCCGGAATCCCCATCGGGCGGGGCGCATGGGTGCTCGACATCCGCGATGATAAATATTCGGCGGCCGCGAGCGGTTCGACGAGCGGCCTGTTGCGCATCTTTGCCAGCGGCCAGGGCCGGAGCATGGCGGACGGCAATGTCGCCAATGGTCAACCCGTGCCGCGCCGATACGGCGCCACCATCACCTTCGACAAGAAGACGGACGAAGTGCAGATGTCGATCGATGACGGAGCAGTAAAGGATTTCAAGGTCAATCCGTTGCCGTCGCCTAATCCCGCGCGCGTCCCGATAACGGAAGCGCATCGCCGCGCGATCACCGATCCAATGACGGCCGCGCTCATTCGCGTTTCGGGCAACGGCAACCCGCTCAATCCGGAGGCCTGCCAACGCTCGTCGCCCATTTTTGACGGCCGCCTGCGCTACAATTTGAAAATGGCCTTCAAGCGCATGGATACGGTGAGGACGGACAAGGGCTATCAGGGCCCCGTGGTGGTGTGCTCGGTCTATTTCTCACCGCTCGCCGGCCATATCCCCGGCCGCCGGGTCATCCAATACCTAACCAATTTGCGCGACATGGAAGTGTGGCTGGCGCCCATTGCCGGCACGCGCGTGTTGGTGCCTTTCCGGATTTCCATTCCGACGCCGTTGGGCCTGGCCATCCTCCAAGCGACCCAGTTCGTTACCACAGTGAAGTCACGGCCAACGGCTGCGAATACCAGCAGCCAATAGCGGTAGTGTCCTAATTTGAATTTTTGAGTGCGATATAGGTCAAGAGTGCCAACAAGATAAGAACTGGGCTCCAAAGAAGCAGATTTACGGCGGGTCCGGCTATGGCTGCGGGGATTACGGAGGGAAGCCAGCCGGGGTCAAATCCGGACAAGAACCCATAGGCCGCGATGCAATAGATGTATGCTGCGATAAAGGCAATTATTCCGGCCATTGCCCCAAGGACACGTCCAATAGCGAAGTATCCCTTCATAGCTTGCTCCGCCGCAAAAACGACCCTCCAGGTCGCTTTTTAAACCCTAAGCAATTCAACCGGCCGATTGAGCTAGTTAGGCCTAAGTTCCCCGGTCTTGTTCTCCCTCTTCCAATTTCAAATTAGGACACTACCCCAATAACGCGGGCGGCCAACGGGCCTTGACTCCGGCGCCGGAATCATCCGGGCGTGCGTTAAGCTTTCCGGGCAGTCGAGAAGTGTCTTGTTCGCCTGCTATTACTCGATGTTGTAGGCCAAGCGCATCCAGATGCCACATATCGCGGTGAACGAAATCCGACTCACAATGAAGTACCGATTCGGCCGCGATTCGTTCGAGACTCGTTCCATAGCTTAAGCCTGACGTATGTCAGTCGTCGCATTGTGATACAGAACGGCGCTCCCCACAGCCCGAGACCTTCCCCAGACCGGACGTCCGATGCCAATTTCCTTTTCTTTGTCCGCCAACCGGGAGCCGCGCACACGGGGAGCTGGCGTCACCGCCGTTCTCGGCCCGACCAATACGGGTAAGACCCACCTCGCCATCGAGCGGATGCTGGCCCACTCGTCCGGCATCATCGGCTTGCCGCTGCGGCTGTTGGCGCGCGAGGTCTATAACAAAGCCGTAGCGCGGGTGGGCGCGGAAGCCGTGGCGCTCGTCACCGGCGAAGAAAAGATCAAACCGGCGAATCCCCGCTATTGGGTCGCGACGGCTGAAGCGATGCCGCGCGATCTCGACGTGGCTTTCCTGGCCGTCGACGAGGTGCAGCTCGGCGCCGACCTCGATCGCGGCCACGTCTTTACCGACCGCATGCTCAATTGCCGCGCGCGGGAAGAAACGCTGCTGCTGGGCGCCGCCACCGTGCGGCCGATGATCGAAAAGCTCCTGCCGGGCGCGCATATCTTGAGCCGGCCACGGCTCTCCCAGCTCACCTTCGCGGGGGAGAAGAAGATCAGCCGGCTGCCGCGCCGCTCCGCCATCGTCGCTTTCTCCGCGGAGGAAGTTTACGCCATCGCCGAATTAATCCGCCGCCAGCGCGGCGGCGCGGCCGTGGTACTGGGCGCCCTGTCTCCGCGCACGCGCAATGCCCAGGTCGCGCTCTTTCAATCCGGCGACGTGGATTACCTCATCGCCACCGACGCCATCGGCATGGGGCTCAATCTGGATGTCGATCACGTCGCCTTTGCTTCCGACCGCAAGTTCGACGGTTTTCAATTCCGTCGTCTCACTCCGGCTGAATTCGCTCAGATCGCCGGCCGCGCCGGCCGCGCCACCCGTGACGGAACCTTCGGCACCACGGCGCGTTGCCCGGCTTTCGAGCCCGAACTGGTGCAGGCGCTGGAAAGTCACAGCTTCGAACCGGTCAAGATCCTGCAATGGCGCAACACGGACCTGGATTTTTCTTCGCTCGGCGCCTTGCAAGCCTCCCTTGCCGCGCCGCCGAAGGAAGCAGGCCTTACCCGGGCGCCGATCGCGGAAGATATTCTGGTGCTCGAACATGCCGCCCGGGACGAGCAAGTGCGCGCCTGGGCGAAGACGCCGAAGGCCATCGAACGATTGTGGGAAGTCTGCCAGGTTCCCGACTATCGCAAGATCGCGCCGGCCACCCATGCGGAACTTGTGGTCACCCTCTATGGATTTCTCATGCGAGAGGGTACCATCCCAACCGATTGGTTCGCCCGGCAGGTGGCGCAGGCGGATCATACCGAAGGCGGCATCGATACCCTCTCGACCCGGATCGCGCATGTCAGGACCTGGACTTTCGCTGCAAACCGCCCCGATTGGCTGGCCGATCCGGAACATTGGCAAGGCGTCACCCGCGCGGTGGAGGACAAGCTTTCCGATGCACTGCACGAGCGCCTGGCGGAACGCTTCGTGGACCGTCGCACCAGCATTTTGATGCGGCGGTTGAGGGAAAGCGCGATGCTGGAGATGGAAATAGGAAAGAGCGGCGAGGTTGTAGTCGAGGGCCATGTGATCGGCCGTCTCGAGGGCTTCGTCTTTGCCGCCGCGCCATCGGCCGGCGAGTCAGACGCCAAGGCGCTGCATGCCACCGCGCAGAAGGCGCTCGCCGGCGAAATCGACGCCCGCGCCGCCCGGCTTTCGCAGGCGCCGGACGAGCAATTTGTGCTGGCGTCCGACGGCACCATCCGTTGGCAGGGCGATGCGGTCGGCAGGCTGTTTGTTGCCGAAGAATTGCTGCGCCCGCGTGTGCGCATCATTGCCGACGAACAACTCACCGGCGCCTCACGCGATCAGGTGCAGACACGGCTTGAGCTTTGGCTGAAGAGCCATATCGAGAAACTGCTGGGGCCTTTATTCGCGCTGGCCGCGGCCGAAGATATCGTCGGTATTGCCCGCGGCGTTACCTTCCAACTGGTCGAAGCGTTGGGCGTGCTGGAGCGCCAGAAGGTGGCGGAAGACGTGAAGAGCCTCGATCAGCCGGTGCGCGCCACGCTGCGCAAACATGGCGTGCGTTTTGGCGCCTACCACATTTATCTGCCTGCCCTTCTCAAGCCCGCGCCGCGCATTCTCGCCGCGCAGCTCTGGTTACTGAAGAATGCCGCGCCGGAGGCCAAGGGATTGGATGAATTACGCCCGCTCGCCGCCGGTGGACGGACCTCGATCCCGGTCGACAAAGACATTTCGAAGCCGCTTTATCGCACGGTGGGCTATCGCGTGTGCGGGGAGCGCGCGGTGCGCGTCGATATTCTTGAGCGTCTGGCCGACCTTATTCGCCCGGCATTGACTTGGCGCGAAGGTGCGCCCGGTTCGAAACCGGCGGGCGCCGTCGAAGGCGGCGGCTTCACGGTCACGCCGGCAATGACGTCGCTCACCGGCGCGTCCGGGGAAGATTTTGCATCGATTCTGCGCTCGCTCGGCTATCGCATGGAACTGCGGCCGAAACCGGCGGGGCCGATGGCGCCGCCGGCGGAAGCTGCGGCAGCCGAAAATGCGGCGAACGAAGCAGCGGTGACGGAATCAACGGTCGCGGAGCCCACCGTTTTGCCGACCGAATCTCCGGCGAGTCTCCCAGACATGGATTTATCGCCGCCGGCGAGCGAAGCTTCGGCACAAGCCGCGGAAACCGCTCTGCCGGAAGAAAGCGCGGCTGCGGTTCCCGAGCCGTCGCAAACGGGAGTGGCCGCCGAGCAAACCTCAATGGAAGCTGCTGCGACGGCCGTCGTTGCCGAAGAAGCGGCCTTCATCGAGGTCTGGCGGCCGGGACGGTCCTCCGAGCGCCATCCCCGTCATGGCCGGCCCCGCCATCCGCATCGGAAGCCTGCGCGGCTGCAAGCTACCGATACTCAGGCCGCCGACGCGGCGCCGGCGCAAGAGGCGGCAACAGTATCTGCGCCCGCCGATTCGGCCGAGTCACGGCAGTCGCAGGAAGCGGTTGCGCGGCCGCCCCGGCAAAGCCGTTCTCCGCGGCCTCCGCGCCCCCACCGGCGGGAGCGCGAAGGGCGCGCCGCTCAGCCACGTACAGCCGAGCGGCGCGAGAAGCAGGCCGATCCCAATTCGCCTTTCGCCAAGCTCGCAGCGCTCAAGGAGCAGCTTGAGGCGAATGCAAAGGAGCGGCGCTGAGCCGCCTTGATGATTGGACCGCCAGCGCATCGATAAATGGCTGTGGCACGCGCGCGTGGTGCGCACGCGCAGCGCGGCCTCGGCGCTCGCCGCTTCCGGCCATGTGCGCGTGAACGGCGAACGTGTCACCATGCCGAGCCGGGGGCTGCGCATCGACGATGTCGTGACGGTTGCGCTTGATCGACGAGTGCGGGTGCTGAAAGTGGCGGGTTTCACTGAGCGGCGAGGCGGCTCCGAGGCAGGCCGCGCGCTTTATGCCGATCTTACCCCCGCACCGGGTTCGGCCGGCCAAACGGGTACGCCGCCCATCGCGCTCCGGGAGCCCGGAGCAGGAAGACCGACCAAGCGCGAACGCCGCGCCGTTGATCGCCTGAGGCGCGGTGAGGAGTAAAAAGCCGCGCGTTCTTGCGCGTCCTTGGTCCCTGCGATAGGCAACCCCATATTAGGCTTGAGCGTTTTTCCGGAGTTGAGATGACCTACGTCGTCAACGAGAGCTGCATTAAGTGCAAGTACATGGACTGCGTCGAAGTATGTCCCGTGGACTGCTTCTATGAAGGCGAGAACATGCTCATCATTCACCCCGACGAATGCATCGATTGCGGGGTCTGCGAGCCGGAATGCCCGGTCGAGGCAATCAAGCCCGACACTGAGCCGGGACTGGAAAAGTGGCTGGAGCTGAACGCGGAGTTCGCAAAAATCTGGCCCAATATTACCGTCAAGAAGGAGCCGCCGGCGGACGCCAAGGAGTGGGAGGGCGTGCAGGGCAAGGAAAAATATTTTTCTCCCTCGCCGGGGTCTGGCGACTAAAATATTATTTTTGCTGGAAACCTTCGCCCGTCTGGAAAGGGCGGGAAAAAGCCAATAATCCTGACCTTCCTCTTGCCGTATTGGGCGCCAAGGCCATCGGCCGGCCTGTTAACCAATGCGACGATTTTGCTTGTCAGGAATACGTGAATTGCCGTTCTGCGAGGCTCTAAGGCATTGATTTTTGGAGAAAATGTGCTATATTGTACGATATTAAAGAATACCGCGGCCGAAAGCTCCCCCGTCGAGGGAGCCTATTTTTTCGGTCGTTCCCGAGGCTTCTTCATGAGGGCGTGTAACCCACGCGAAAGCAGTGGCAGGAAAATCGCGTCATAGTTCCAAGAATTCTTCCGCCGGAGCCGGCCGGAGAAAAAAGGTCTCCACGCGGGCCGTCCCGCGAAACAACAAGAAGTCTACCGGTGGCAGCCGGAGGACATCGCATGCCTTGCGCGGCACCGCCCGCCGTGAGGCTCCCGTGGCCAAGTCGGCGGCCCACAAGCCTGCCGGTGAAGGAGCAATTTCTGGGATGACCAGCAAGAAAACTACACAACGGCAAGGCTTCAAGACCAACGAATTCGTCGTCTATCCGGCCCACGGGGTGGGCCAGATCGTCGCCATCGAGGAGCAGGAGGTCGCCGGCGCCAAGCTGGAACTGTTCGTCATCAACTTCATCAAGGACAAGATGATGCTGCGGGTTCCGACCGCCAAGATCGTGTCGGTCGGCATGCGCAAGCTGGCCGAGCCGCCGCTGGTCAAGCGCGCGCTCGAGACTCTGAAAGGCCGCGCGCGTATCAAGCGCACCATGTGGTCGCGCCGTGCCCAGGAATACGAAGCCAAGATCAACTCGGGCGACATCGTCGCTATTGCCGAGGTTGTTCGTGACCTCTACCGCTCGGAATCGCAGCCGGAGCAGTCCTACAGCGAACGGCAGCTTTACGAGGCCGCGCTCGACCGGCTGTCGCGCGAGATCTCGGCGGTCCAGCGCGTCACGGAGACGGAAGCCGTCAAGGAGATCGAGGCCGCGCTTGCCAAGGGCCCGCGTCGCGGGCCGAAGCCGGCCGAAGAGGGCGCAGGCGTCGAAGAAGAAGCGGCTTGACGCCGGCCGACATCAACGCAAGATTCAAAAAGCCCGGCCTCAGTGCCGGGCTTTTTCATGCCAGCCGTCCACCCGACCAAGCGGTCTGTCCTCTATCGCCCGCATGCCCATGCATCCCGCCATCGCCGTGACGAAGCTGTCCAAGACCTATGTCTCGGGCTTCCAGGCGCTCAAGAACGTCAACCTGGAGATCCGGCGCGGGGAGATTTTCGCCCTGCTGGGCCCCAACGGCGCCGGCAAGACCACGCTCATCGGCATTATCTGCGGGATCGTAAACCCGACCTCGGGACGCATCCTGGTGGACGGGCATGACAACATCACGGAATATCGCGCCGCCCGCGCGCTGATCGGCCTGGTGCCGCAGGAACTGACCACCGACGCCTTCGAGACGGTCTGGGCCACCGTGTCCTTCAGCCGCGGGCTGTGGGGCAGATCTGCCAATCCGGAGTTCATCGCCAAGGTGCTCAAGGATCTGTCCCTATGGGACAAGAAGGACAGCAAGATCATGACGCTGTCCGGCGGCATGAAGCGCCGGGTGCTGATCGCCAAGGCACTGTCGCACGAGCCGCAAATCCTCTTTCTCGACGAGCCGACCGCCGGTGTCGATGTCGAGCTGCGTCAGGACATGTGGCAGGTCGTCCGCTCCCTGCGCGCTTCCGGCGTGACCATCATCCTGACCACGCACTACATCGACGAGGCCGAGGAAATGGCCGACCGGATCGGCGTCATCAATAAAGGCGAAATCATTCTGGTCGAGGAAAAAGCCGAGCTCATGCGCAAGCTCGGCAGGAAACAATTGACGATTCACTTGCATCAGAAGCTCGATGCCGTCCCCCAGCAGCTTGCGGCGCACCGGCTCGCCCTTGCAGCCGGCGGGAACGAACTGATCTACAGCTATGACACCCAGGGCGAGCGCACCGGCATCACCGCCTTGCTCGAGGATCTCAAGCGCGCGGGCATCGGTTTTAAGGACCTCCACACCACGCAAAGCTCGCTGGAGGACATCTTCGTCGGCCTGGTGAGGCAGGGAACATGAATTTTCAGGCAGTCCGCGCGATTTACACTTTCGAGATGTCGCGCACCGGCCGCACGCTGCTGCAAAGCATCGTCTCGCCGGTGCTCTCGACGTCGCTTTATTTCGTGGTGTTCGGCGCCGCGATCGGCTCGCGCATCACCAGCATCGACGGCGTTGCCTATGGCGCGTTCATCGTGCCGGGGCTGATCATGCTGATGCTGCTGACGCAGAGCGTGATGAATGCATCCTTCGGCATTTATTTCCCCCGCTTCACGGGGACGATCTATGAAATACTTTCAGCGCCGGTTTCCTTTTTTGAGATTGTGCTTGGCTATGTCGGCGCGGCGGCCACGAAATCGATCATTTTGGGGCTCATCATTCTTGCCACGGCCGGCCTGTTCGTGCCGCTGCGCATCGCGCATCCCGTCTGGATGCTCATATTCCTCGTGCTCACCGCGGTGACCTTCAGCCTGCTCGGATTCATCATCGGCATCTGGGCCGACGGCTTCGAAAAGCTGCAAGTGGTTCCGCTATTGGTCATCACGCCGTTGGCCTTTCTCGGCGGCAGCTTTTACTCCATCAGCGTCTTGCCGCCGGTGTGGCAAACGGTCACTTTGTTCAATCCCATTGTTTATTTGATCAGCGGTTTCCGTTGGAGCTTCTTCGAGACCGCCGACGTGAGTTTGGGCATCAGTCTGGCAATGACGCTGTTCTTTCTATTTTTGTGTCTGGCGATCGTGTGGTGGATTTTCAAGACCGGCTATCGGCTCAAGAACTAAGGCGCGCCCGGCCGGTCCGGATTTCTTGAGGAAGTCCTGAGAGTCGGTCCAACTCACGTCTTGCAAGGATGAGCGGCGGGACGCCGTCACTCCACCACGATCTTGACCTGATCGCCGGGTTTCAATTTCTGACCCGGCACGAGCCCGTTGAGCACTAGGAAGCGCTCCAGCGGCCGGTCGCTTATCGCCATCCGGGCCGCCAGACGCTTGACCGTGTCGCTCGGTGTCACCGTGACCACCTTGATGCGCAACGGCCTCGCGTCCTTGATCTCGGTCAGGGTCATGCGGCGGAAGCTATTAATGGAATTGTGGAAGGCGCGGTCGCTCTGAGCGGTTGCCTGTTTGCTGGCGAAGACAAAACGATAAACTTCGCTGCCAAAGCGCACTGCGTAAAGCCGAAAGCTCCATTCGTCGCCCTTGGCGGTGGCGGCGGCCCCGGTCAAGCCGTTGATGGTTATATTCTCAACCGAGCTCTTGTCGACGTTCTCGATCCAGCCTGAAGTCAAGTAGTCGCCCAGTGTCTGCTCCGCCGGAACCCGTACCACGTCGAGCCGCATCGCCTGTTCGCCGTTCTCCTTGGTGCCAAGCACCGCCTGGGCGGTGTTGTGAAGCGTAAAGCTCTCTGGCGCGGTGAAGGTGAAACCGAGCTTCGGATGCAGATAACGCCGGCCGCGCACGAATCCTTCGTTGGGGTCTTCGCCGTAAACCAGTCCATCGATGCTGGCGAGAAAATCGGATCTGGCCCGCTCTCCAGTGTCAGGCGCGCTAAATTGGCGTGCGCGGTTCACCGCGTTCGTAACGCGGTCCGGTGTGGCCGGATGTGAGGATAGGAAGTCAAACGCATAGGGATTAGCGCCGGAACTTGCCGTCGACTTCAATTCCGCATTTCGGCCCATGGAATTGAGGAAGCGCACCGTACCATAGGGATCGTATCCGGCGCGCGCCGAAATGCCGACGCCGATGCCGTCGGCTTCGAATTCCTGCGCACGGGAGAAGCTCGCCAACGCGATCTTCGATTTGGCCAGCGCCAGCGCGCCCGTCTCCGGATCGCTCAGCACCTGATTGACCACATCGTTGATCAGCGCCACCTGCCGCGCCTGGTTCTCGCGGATTGCCGCGTGGCGGGCGATCACATGCGACATCTCATGAGACAGCACGGAAGCGAGTTCCGCAGTGTCGTTGGCGAGCGCCGCCAGTCCGCGCGTCACGTAAAGTTGCCCGGTCGGCAAGGCAAAGGCATTGACCGACGGAGAATTGAGGATGGTGACGCGATAATGCAAGTCCGGCCGTTCCGATGCTGCGACCAGCCGCTCGACCGTGTGTTCAACCAGCCCTTGCAGGCGCGGATTGTCGTATTCGCCGCCGTAGGTCGCAAGAATGCGCGCATGTTCGCGCTGCGCCTCCGGCGTAGCCTCCGATTGTTTGGAGCTTTCGTCCGATAGAACTTGCGGCGACAGCTGCCCCAGGCTGGTGCAGGCCGCGAGAAAAACGGCAAGCAGCAACAGCGGCGTCAACCTACGCCAGCCCAGTCCATGAAATTTTGCCGCTTCCAGTTTCATCACCATATCGACATCATTGTCCGCAGACGGTCACTCCCGATCGGCGATTTCGATTTGCTCCGGCCAATCGGCTTCGATACGCGGTCCGCCGCGCTCCTCGACCCAGCCGCGCACCCGCAGCCGGCGGCCTTCCAGTTTTTTCGGGTCGATGCCCGCCGCCGCAAACAGGCGTTCATTACGCTTCAAGATCGAGACTGTGAGATTACGCGACCAAACCCGTCCAAAATTAATATATATTGTGCCTGCGCTCTCCCGGACAGACAATACCGGTCCTTCGGCAACGGTAAATCTGCCTCGCGCAGCCAGCAGGGCTGCCGCGTCGTTGGCCGATTTTATCGCATAGGACGGGTCGGCCCAAAGCCCGAGTTTGGCCTTGCGCGCCGAGCCCTCCGCCGCGAGCAGCGCCGTTGCGCAGGCCGGCTCTCCGATGTGCGCCCCGGCGCGGGCATGGCCCTCGGAGACCATCTCCTGCGCAATTAAGGCTTCCGCGCCGTCTCGTAATGCAAAGACATGGGCGAGGATGCGGCCGTAGCGGTCGCTACCGGGTTCCATGCGCTTGAGCAGGACAAGACTCCCGGCGAGGCGCTTTTCGAGCGCCTGCCTTGCCGCATCGCCGGGCGGCACCTCGATGCCGGCGAGTCGCACATCACGTCCGTCCTTCAGCCGGAAGCTGCGCCCGTCGATGGCCGCGCCGGCGACGAAGATACCGATTGTCTGGGCGCCGCAGGCCGGCGCTGCGCCGTCCTGTGCCAGCGCGATGTGCATGAAGGCTACGAGCGCGCCGAACAGGCCGGCTATCCGTGCCGTCTTCATGGCGGATATACCTGTATTACTTCGTCCCCCGACGGGTGCATCAGTGGATATCCTATGCTACATGGCGCCCGCATGGTCCCGTAGCTCAGCCGGATAGAGCAGCGGTTTCCTAAACCGAAGGTCGGAGGTTCGAGTCCCCCCGGGACCGCCAGGATAGAGATTGCCCGATGAATTCCCAACAAGCCCACGCGCAGTTCGTTCCGTTGGATGCAAATTCCAGGAATGATCTCGCATCTCGGTTCAGCCAGATTGCTTCGGAAGCGGGCCGGGTCATCATGTCGATCTATGCCTCGCCATCGCGTGTCGACGCCAAGGCAGATGGCTCGCCGGTAACCGAAGCCGACACCGCCGCCGAAAGCGTGATCCGCGCACGGCTGGCGGAAGTGCTGCCGGATGTAACGGTTATAGCCGAGGAATCGTTCAAAGGCATCGCGGGCCCCGCGCCTAATCGCTTCGTGCTGGTCGATCCGCTCGACGGCACCCGCGAGTTCATCAGCCGCAACGGCGAATTCACCGTTAACATTGCGCTTGTCGAAAACGGCAAGCCGATCGTCGGTTGCGTCTATGCGCCGGCCCTGAACCAACTCTATCTAGCGGGCGATGGAGCCTATCGCGCGCAGCTCCGCCCCGGCGATACGCCGCCGAAATTAACCATGATGCAAAGGCTTGCAACGCAGCCCTATCCCGTAGAAGGCTTGCGTGCGATGGCCAGCCGGTCGCATCTTGATGCGGAATCCGAGGCGCTGTTACAGCGGCTGCGGGTGGCCACGTGGAAGCCGGCGGGCTCGTCGCTTAAATTTTGCCTGATCGCCCAAGGCGACGGTGACATTTATCCCCGCCTGGCACCGACCATGGAATGGGATACTGCGGCGGGACAGGCAGTATTGACGGCGGCGGGCGGATGCGTGATCGGAAGGGATGGATCACCTCTTCGCTATGGAAAAGCGGACGCCGGATTCCGCAATGACGGCTTTGTGGCCTGGGGCCGCCGGCCCCTGCCGTGAAACTGGCGCAGCGCCGAAAAGCGCATAAATAAATCGCATGAACTACATGACCACTGTCGCCAACACCGCGTCCAAATCAAAGCAGCGTCTTCCCGCTCACCTCAAGCGTCTTGAGGCGGAGTCCATCGAGATCATGCGCGAGGTGGCGGCGGAATTCCGCAATCCGGTCATGCTCTATTCGATTGGCAAGGATTCCAGCGTCATGCTGCACCTGGCCATCAAGGCCTTTCATCCCTCGCCGCTGCCGTTTCCGCTGCTGCACGTGGATACGACGTGGAAGTTCCGCGAGATGATCACTTTCCGCGACGAGACCGCGAGGCGGCTCAATCTCGATCTTCTGGTCTACGTCAATCAGAGCGGCATCGACCGCGGTATCAACCCCTTTGCTTCGGGCTCCGCGCTGCATACCCATGTGATGAAGACGGAAGCGCTCAAGCAGGCACTGGACAAATATCAATTCGATGCCGCGTTCGGCGGCGCGCGGCGTGACGAGGAAAAGAGCCGGGCAAAGGAGCGCATCTTCTCCTTCCGCTCCAGGACACACGCCTGGGACCCGCGCAATCAGCGTCCCGAATTGTGGAACCTGTTCAACACCCGCATCCGGCCGGGCGAATCCATCCGCGTCTTTCCGCTATCCAATTGGACCGAACTCGACGTCTGGAGTTATGTGATGCTGGAGAACATCCCGGTGGTGCCGCTCTATTTTGCCAAAGAGCGGCCGGTTGTGCAGCGCTCCGGCACCTGGATTCTGGTGGACGACGAGCGGATGCAACTGGAACCGGGGGAGAAGCCGCAGATGCGCCGCGTGCGCTTTCGCACGCTCGGCTGCTATCCGCTCACCGGCGCCATCGAGTCCGACGCCGAAACGCTCGAAGATATCGTCGCCGAAATGCAAACGGCGCTGGTTTCCGAACGCCAGGGCCGTCTGATCGACACAGATGAGGCCGCCTCGATGGAAAAGAAAAAGCGCGAGGGCTATTTCTAATGGACACGATGGTCGCGGCGCGCGGGGAGCAGACTGCACCCGCCGGTGATCTCCTGCGCTTCATCACCTGCGGCTCGGTGGACGACGGAAAGTCCACGCTGATCGGCCGTCTGCTGCACGATTCCAAGCAGATTTTCGAGGATCAGCTTTCCGCGCTGGCCAGGGATTCGGTGAAGCACGGCACCACCGGCGACGACATGGATTTGGCGCTTTTGGTGGATGGGCTGGAAGCCGAGCGCGAGCAGGGCATCACCATCG
>JBBDNZ010000158.1:0-15096 GCA_040877285.1 Xanthobacteraceae bacterium | reverse complement strand
TTGACGGCGACGAAAGGCTTGGCGCGGCGCTCGCTGCTGCCGTGAATGGCGCGCGCGATCAACTCCTTGCCGACGCCGGACTCGCCTTCGATCAAGACCGGAATCGACGAGGCGGCGGCCTTCTCGGCGATGCGCAGAACCGAGCGCATCAGCGGGCTGCCGGTGACAATGTCCTTGAAGGTCAAAGTGCCCGTGTGCGCATGCTTGAGGCGCGTGAGCTCCTTTTCCAGCGTGCGGGCGGCAAGCGCGTTGCGCAACGAAACCTGGAGACGTTCGGGCCCCACGGGCTTGACGACGAAATCGGCGGCGCCCGCGCGCATGACGGAGACCACGTTGTCGATGCCGCCGTGCGCGGTCTGCACGATGACCGGGATGCGCAAGCCGCGCTCGCGTATTTTTGCCAAAAGGCCGAGCCCGTCGAGATCGGGCATCACCAGATCGAGGATGACACCGTCGATCCGCGGAGCGTCCGCCCCGGTGAGGAGCGCAAGCGCGGCATCGCCGCCTTCCGCCGTGAGCGATTCATAGCCGAAGCGGCGGACCATCGCTTCCAGCAGCCGGCGCTGCACCGGGTCGTCATCGACGATGAGGATTGTTTCCGCCATATCGGCTCCAACGCAGCACAACCGCAGGCAAGTTTACGTAGCCTGCGCACGATAATGTGCCGATTTGGTGCATCGTCGCCGTTTTGGCTTAATGCAGTATTAAATACGCCCGCAGCCAGGCGCGCGTTAGCGCGCGCCGGTATGCAAAAACCCGTTTCCGCCGCCGCAAGCCGCGATTGTCGGGCCAGCCGGATCGCGGCTCCGGCTGGCTATGCGATCCTTATGGGGCAATGTCCGCATGGGCTGCTTGCCCGAAAATATTGCCTGCCAGGACATTCTCGACACCGAGATATTGCAGAGCGGTGTAGACCACGAAGCCCGCTAGGAACATTGCGCCGACTGGCCGGCTGAGCCCGTTGCGCCAGAGTAGCAAGGTGAGAAGCAGCGCCGTGACCGTCACCATGAACCACAGATCAAACGCGATGATCTGCGCGGGCACTGGAATGGGCGTGACCACCGCCACCAGTCCCATGATCGCAAACAGGTTGTAGATGCCGGCGCCGAGGATGTTGCCGACGGCAACTTCGGAGTGCTTGCGGATCGCCGCCACCACCGCAGTGGCCAACTCCGGCAGCGAGGTGCCCACCGCTACAATCGTTAGTCCGATCACCGCTTCGTCGACGCCGAGCGTCCTGGCGGTGACGACGGCAGCCGCCACCAGAAGCTTGGCGCCGGCCACCACCGCGGTGATGCCGCCGACGACGGACAGCAGCGACAGCCAGATCGGCCGCGATGGCTCCTTGAACTCTTCCGTCAGTTCCTCCGCCATGTCGCCCGGATCGTTGGCCTTGCCGCGCCGCCGCTCCTGCATGAATGCGAAGATCGAAAAAGTGGCGAGCATTGCCACCATCAGCGCGCCCTGCCAGCGCTCGACGGTGCCGGACAGCGCCAGTGCGGTGAACACCAGCGCGGCACCCATGCACATCGCCGCATCGCGGATCAGCGAGGTCGGCTGCACCACGATCGGGAAGATCACCGCCGAAAGGCCGAGGATCAGAAGGATGTTGGCGATGTTCGAGCCGACGACATTGCCGACCGATATTCCCGGCAGGCCGTCGACGGCCGCCTGCAGGCTCACCACCAGCTCAGGCGCGGTGGTGCCGTAGGCGACGATGGTCATGCCGATGATCATCGGCGCGACCCTGAGTTTTCGCGCAAGCGCGACGGCGCCGCGCACGAGGTATTCGGCTCCGAAGAGGAGAAGTACGAAGCCGGCGACAAATTGGATGACGGTGATCACGAGGCCACTCCTGTTGGATGCTCAGCCGACATCGCAGCCTTGCGGCTGCCAGAGGGGCCCGGACTGATAGTTGGCGTTACGGGACGAGGTTTTGCCCGAACAGGTGAAGAACGTTCTCCGGTTTGCTGAGCATCGCTGCGGCGCATCCGATCAGTACGGAGGCGCCGGCTATGTCCCAGAGGGTGATGGCGGCGCCGCCCGCGCCCGCGCCGCGTGCCCAGGCGATCAGGCTGAGAGTCGCCGCCGCTGCGATGGCAGTGAGGCTGATGACCGGCAAGACCAAAGAAGGCGGCACGAATGTCACGATGAAGATGAGCGATGCGGCCGCCGGGAGCGTCAGCGCCACCAATGTTTGACGCGGCGCCAGAAGCGCAGCCAGGTCCCGGTAACCCAAACCGAGGATCGTCTTGCGATCAGCCATCCTCGCCCTACTCACGCGGTTACGCGCCGATGCGGGAGCACGTTTATCGCAACGGCGAATTGTGCTACTCTGCATCAAGCAGGTTGTGACTATATATGACTAGTTTAGTAACTTTGAAACTTGCAAAAATCAATAGAATTCGACCTGACAAGGGGCGGGGAATGCAGTTTGCGAAAACGGCCCAAAAGGCCAAGCAATTACGGAAAGATGCCGGAACCTGGCTGAAGGGGCTCAGAGGCCGAGCCGGAATGTCACAGATCGAACTCGCTGAGCGGTTAGGACTTAAATACTATACCTTTGTTTCCCAGGTCGAGAATGGCTTCGGCCGCGTTCCAACCGAGTTGATAGAGGCCTGGGCAAGGGCGCTAGGACAGGAGCCTTCCATCTTTGCTCGCCGGCTGCTCGCCTATTATGATCCCGAGCTGCACCGGCTACTCTTCGAGGTAAAACGATGAAAGTGTTGCAATTTCCGGCGCAAAACGGCTCGCAAGAGGGCTGGCAAAAAACTGAAATCGATGCCGTGACGGCGGCATGTGCGCCCGCCATTGGCCGCGGCGATGCGAGCGAGTGGGGAGTTGCCGCGACCGAGCGGGGAGATCCGCAATTTTACTTGCTCGGCCCAGCTCCCGAACAGGACTGCATTCTTTGCGTGTCGCGTCTTGGCCGGCGCTACATTCTCGAAGACGGGAAAGGGGAGCTTCTCGGCAAATGCAGCAGTTTGGCGCGCGTGGCGGAGCAGATCAGTCTCACATTGCGCAAAGCGCGGGTTAACACGATCGCCCGTGGCGTTCTTCTGTGGTGCGTGTGGCGCAAGACTGTCGAGGAAAAGATCGAACCCGTCCTGGTCGAGCCGGCTGAATTTTTGAACCACATCATCCCGCAGCTTGCCGCCATAGCCTGAACCGGCTGCGGCGCTGCCGCGTCATCCCGCCCTGTCTTTGGCCGCTGGCCAATTCAACGGCTTGCCAACAGCTCGCCACATCCCATCATTATGGCAAGTTCATCGAGACCTGATTCATGGCCGTAAATTTCAAGCCCAGTGCCAAGACACGAATTTCCGCGCGCGCCGGTCGATCCGCCGCAGGCACGCGGGCGGGGCACGAATGGCGGCGGCTGCCGGAATGGAATCTCGCCGATCTCTACCCCGGGCTCGATGCCCCTGAGGTCAAGCGCGATCTCGACTATGCGGCGACCTTCAGCGTTGCTTTCGAGGAGGATTACAAGGGCAAGCTCGCCGAGCTTGCCGCCGGTCTCGAGGCGGGAAGGGCGCTTGCCGAGGCCGTGAAGCGCTATGAGGCGCTGGAAGAACTCATGGGCCGGCTGCTGTCCTACGCCAGCCTGGTTCATGCCGGCGACACCGCCGATCCGGCACGGGGAAAATTCTATGGCGACGTGCAGGAGCGGCTCACCGCGGCCTCGCTGCATCTGTTGTTCTTCTCGCTGGAATTAAACCGCATCGACGATGCCGTGCTGGAAAGAGCCATGACGGATCCCGCGCTCGGCTATTACCGGCCGTGGCTGGAAGATATCCGCAAGGAAAAGCCCTACCAGCTCGAAGACCGCATCGAGCAACTGTTCCACGAAAAATCCATGACCGGCTACGCGGCCTGGAACCGGCTGTTCGACGAGACCATCGCCAGCCTGCGCTTCAACGTGGCAGGCAAGTCGCACGCCATCGAGCCGACGCTTACCCTGTTGCAGGATTCGTCGGAGAAGAAGCGCAAGGCCGCCGCTGCTGCGCTGGCGAAAACATTCAAGGCCAATGTCCGCCTGTTCACGCTCATCATCAATACGCTGGCCAAGGACAAGGAGATTTCCGACCGCTGGCGCGGCTTTGCCGATGTGGCGGATTCACGGCATCTGTCCAATCGCGTCGAGCGCGAGGTGATCGAGGCGCTGGCCGCGGCGGTGCGCGACGCCTATCCGCGCCTATCGCACCGCTATTACGCGCTCAAGGCGCGCTGGTTCGGCAAGAGGAAATTGCCGCATTGGGACCGCAATGCGCCGCTGCCCGCGGTGCCCATACGCACCATCGGCTGGAACGAGGCGCGTGAGACGGTGCTCACGGCCTACGATGCCTTCTCGCCGGAAATGGCGCGCATCGCGCAACGCTTTTTCGACGAGCATTGGATCGACGCCCCGGTGCGGCCGGGCAAATCGCCCGGCGCCTTTTCGCACCCCACGGTGCCATCGGCGCATCCTTACGTCCTGCTGAATTATCAGGGCAAGCCGCGCGACGTGATGACGCTCGCGCATGAGCTGGGCCACGGCGTGCACCAGGTTCTCGCCGGCCCGAACGGCGCGCTGATGGCGCCGACGCCGCTGACGCTGGCGGAAACCGCGAGCGTGTTCGGCGAGATGCTGACATTTCAAAAGCTGCTCGCCGCCACCACCGAGCGCAAAGAGCGAAAAGCGATGCTCGCGGCCAAGGTCGAGGACATGATCAACACGGTGGTGCGCCAGATCGCCTTCTACACATTCGAGCGCAAGGTGCATATCGAGCGCAAGAACGGCGAGCTTACGTCTGAACGCCTGGGCGAAATCTGGCTCGAAGTGCAGCGGGAAAGCCTCGGCCCCGCCATCGACATCCGCCCGGGATACGAAGTGTTCTGGAGTTACATCCCGCACTTCGTGCACTCGCCATTTTACGTTTACGCCTACGCTTTCGGCGATTGCCTGGTGAACTCGCTCTATGCCGTCTACCAGCGCGCGTCGGCGGGCTTCGCCGAGCGCTACCTGGCAATGCTGTCGGCCGGCGGCACCAAGCATTATTCGGAACTGCTCGAGCCCTTCGGCCTCGATGCCCGCGATCCCGCCTTCTGGCGGGGCGGGCTAAGCGTGATCGAGAAGCTGATCGATGCGCTGGAGGAGCTGGACCGGCGGGGTAACTAGCCGTGGCGCCGCCCGTCAAAAAAGACCGCGAAAAAAACCGCTTCTCCGCCCGCGCCAAGCGCTATGCGCGGGTCGGCACCAATGTGGGCGGCGTGGCCGCGCGCATGGCGGGCAGGCGTCTTTTCGGTATCGATGTCGACCGCGCCAAGAACGCGATCGAGCTGACCGCGGCACTCGGCGGCCTCAAGGGGCCGATCATGAAGGTGGCGCAACTGCTCGCCACCATTCCCGACGCGCTACCGCCGGAATACGCGCTCGAACTTGCCAAGCTGCAAAGCGAAGCGCCGCCCATGGGCTGGGCCTTCGTCAGGCGGCGCATGACCGCGGAGCTGGGCGCCGGCTGGCAGGAAAAATTCGAAAAATTCGAGCACAAGCCGGCGGCCGCGGCGTCGCTTGGGCAGGTGCATCGCGCCCGCTCGCTGGATGGCGCGGAACTGGCCTGCAAGCTGCAATATCCGGATATGGAATCCGCCGTCGAAGCGGATCTCCAGCAACTCGGTTGGCTGCTCGCCATCCGCCGCCGCATGGATCCGTCCATCGACACCAGCGAGATCGGCCAGGAGATCGGCGCGCGGCTGCGCGAGGAGCTCGACTATCATCGCGAAGCCAAGCACGTGGCGCTCTACCGCGCCATGCTCGCCGGCGAGAACAGCATCCGTGTTCCAAAAGTCTGGCCGCAGCTATCGACGCGCCGCCTGCTGACGCTCGACTGGCTCGAAGGCCGGCGGCTCTTGGAGCACAAGGACGACGCTCTAGCCACCCGCAACCGGCTCGCGACCGCGATGTTTACCGCCTGGTGGTTTCCGTTCAGCCGGTTCGGCGTCATCCACGGCGATCCGCACCTGGGCAATTACACCGTCTTCGACGACAAGCAGGGCGGGGGAAAGCCGCGCCCCGCCGGGATCAACCTGCTCGACTACGGTTGTATCCGCATCTTTCCGCCGGCCTTTGTCGGCGGCGTGGTCGATCTCTACCGCGGGCTTGAGCGCAACGACGGCGACCTCGTGGTTCATGCCTACGAAAGCTGGGGCTTCCGCAAGCTCAACCGGCAGCTCATCGACACGCTCAACATTTGGGCAAAGTTCATCTACGGCCCGCTGCTGGACGACCGGGTCCGTACCATCGCCGACGGGGTCAAGCCGGCCGAATACGGGCGCAAGGAGGCTTTTCGCGTGCACCAGGCGTTGCGCCAGCAGGGGCCGGTGACGGTGCCGCGCGAATTCGTCTTCATGGATCGCGCCGCCATCGGTCTGGGCGGCGTTTTCCTGCATCTGCGCGCGGAATTGAATTTCTACCGCCTGTTCAACGCAGCGATCGAGGATTTTTCCGTGACGCGGGTGGCCGGGCGGCAGCGTCAGGCATTGGTGTCGGCCGGCCTGGACAAGCCGTAAGAAACACCCCGCCCGCCATTGCCCGGTCTTCGCGTTTCCGCTAAGCCTCGCGGTACGGATTCCCGCGACTTTTCCCCCGACGGAGGACGACAATGGCCGAGCACGGTGCTCAGGAATATGCCACGGCACAGGGCAACGATTATGAAACCCACGAAGCCACCTACAAGGGCTTCCTGCACCTGGCTTTCATCGGCACGGTCCATGTCGTCAACATTCTCATCGGCCTTGCCATCGGCGGCGTGACGGGCCAGTGGCTTGTTGCGTTTGCGGTTTTCGTCATTGCCACCCTTGCCGCCATCCAGGGCTTCATGAGCGGCGGCAGAACGTCCAGTTACGTGGCTCTTGCAATATCCTTTGTGGCGCTTGCTCTAACCGCGTGATCCGACATGCCGCCGATTGGGGGGCGATCGAATGCGCATTGCCGTTCCGCGTGAGGCTCAGCCCGAACCGCGCGTGGCCGTCACGCCGGAGACGGTCAAGAAGATGAAAAGCCTGGGCGCCGAGGTTTCGGTGGAAGCTGGCGCGGGCCTCAAATCCGGCATTCTCGATTCCGATTATGAAGCGGCCGGCGCCAAAGTGTCCGCCACCGCCGCTAAGGCGGCCGGCGCTGCCGATGTGGTGCTCAAGGTGCGCCGTCCCACGGCGGAAGAGGCGGCGCAATACAGGCGCGGCGCCATCGTCGTCGCCATCATGGATCCTTACGGCAATGAGGCTGCGCTCAAAGCGCTGGCCGAAGCTGGCATCACCGCCGTTGCCGTGGAGCTGATGCCGCGTATCACCCGCGCCCAGGGAATGGATGTGCTTTCGAGCCAGGCCAATCTTGCCGGCTATCGCGCCGTGATCGATGCCGCCGCCGAATTCGGCCGCGCCTTGCCGCTGATGATGACGGCCGCGGGCACCATTCCCGCCACGCGGGTCTTTATCATGGGCGCGGGCGTGGCCGGCTTGCAGGCCATCGCCACCGCCCGCCGCCTCGGCGCCGTCGTTACCGCCACCGACGTGCGCCCGGCGGCGAAGGAGCAGGTGGAAAGCCTCGGCGCCAAATTCATCGCGGTGGAGGACGACGAGTTCAAGCAGGCGGAAACCGCCGCCGGCTACGCCAAGGAAATGTCCAAGGAATATCAGGCCAAACAGGCCGCACTCGTCGCCGAGCACATCAAGAAGCAGGACATCGTCATCACCACGGCGCTGATCCCCGGCCGTCCGGCGCCGCGCCTCATCACCCAGGCGATGGTGGCCTCCATGCGTCCCGGATCGGTGATTGTTGATCTTGCGGTCGAGCGCGGCGGCAATGTGGAAGGCGCGAAAGCCGATCGGATCGCCGATGCCGGCGGGGTGAAGATCGTCGGCTACACGAACACGGCGGGCCGCATCGCCGCCAGCGCCTCGGCCCTTTACGCCAAGAACCTCTACAACTTCCTTGAAATTCTGATCGACAAGAGCACCAAGTCGCTCGCGGTCAAATGGGACGACGAAATCGTCAAGGCCACCGTGCTCACGCGCGACGGCGCTGTCGTACATCCGAATTTCCAGCCGAAGACGGCGGCGTGAGATGACGAGAACTTAGAGGTTTGCCATGGAGCACATCGCGACTCAAATCGATCCCTTCATCTTCCGCCTGTCCATCTTCGTGCTCGCGGTCTTCGTCGGCTATTACGTGGTCTGGTCGGTGACGCCGGCGTTGCATACGCCGCTGATGTCGGTGACCAACGCCATCTCCTCCGTCATCGTGGTCGGCGCGTTGCTGGCGGTCGGAGTGTCTCTGGTCGGCGACGAGTCCGGCGCCTGGTGGGCACGCACCTTCGGCTTCATCGCGCTCATTCTCGCGTCGGTGAACATTTTTGGCGGCTTCCTGGTCACTCAGCGCATGCTCGGCATGTACAAGAAGAAGACGTGAGGGAGCGCAGGTCATGAGCGCCGACATTGCCGCGCTGCTTTATCTCGTCGCCGGCGTCCTTTTCATTCTCGCCTTGCGCGGGCTGTCGAGCCCGGCCACCAGCCGGCAAGGCAATCTGTTCGGCATGGTCGGCATGGCAATCGCCATCGTGACCACGCTGGCGCTGCGGCCCCCCACGAGTCTCAGCGCCTGGTTGCTGGTGCTGCTCGGCATGGGACTGGGCGGCGGCGCGGGCGCGGTGATCGCGCGCCGGGTGCCGATGACGGCCATGCCGCAGCTTGTCGCCGCCTTCCACTCGCTCGTCGGTCTTGCCGCTGTTCTCGTGGCGGCGGGTGCACTCTATGCGCCGGCGGCCTTCGATCTCGGCGCGCCCGGCAGCATTCATGGGGCGAGCCTGGTCGAAATGTCGCTCGGCGTCGCCATCGGCGCCGTCACCTTCACCGGCTCGGTCATCGCCTTTCTCAAGCTCGACGGCCGCATGAGCGGCGCGCCAATCCTGCTGCCGTTGCGGCACGTGATCAATCTGGCGCTCGCCGTCTCGCTCGTTGTCCTTATCGTCATTTTCGCGATGACGGAAAGCCATGTCGTCTTCTGGTTGATCACGGCGGTTTCCTTTCTGCTCGGCGTGCTCATCATCATCCCGATCGGCGGCGCCGACATGCCGGTCGTCATCTCCATGCTCAACTCCTATTCGGGATGGGCGGCGGCCGGCATCGGCTTCACGCTCGGCAATTCCGCGCTCATCATCACCGGCGCGCTGGTCGGCTCTTCGGGCGCGATCCTGTCCTACATCATGTGCAAGGGGATGAACCGCAGCTTCATCTCGGTCATCCTCGGCGGCTTCGGCGGCGAAACCGCGGGGCCTGCCGCGGGCGGCGAGCAGAAGCCGGTCAAGCTCGGGTCGGCGGAAGACGCCGCCTACATCATGAAGAACTCCTCCAAGGTCATCATCGTGCCCGGCTATGGCATGGCGGTGGCGCAGGCGCAGCATGCGCTGCGCGAGATGGCCGATCATCTCAAGAAAGAGGGCGTCGAGGTGAAATACGCCATTCATCCCGTCGCCGGCCGAATGCCGGGCCACATGAACGTGCTGCTGGCGGAAGCGAATGTGCCTTACGACGAGGTGTTCGAGCTGGAAGACATCAACTCCGAATTCGCCCAGGCCGACGTCGCCTTCGTCATCGGCGCCAACGACGTGACCAATCCGGCCGCCGAGGACGACCCGAAATCGCCGATCTACGGCATGCCGGTCTTGCAGGTGTGGAAGGCCGGCACGGTGATGTTCGTCAAGCGCTCGCTCGCCTCCGGCTACGCCGGCATCGACAATCCGCTGTTCTACCGCGACAATACCATGATGCTGCTCGGCGACGCCAAGAAGATGGCGGAGAGCATCGTCAAGGCGATGTGATTTTGACCGGCCTGAAATGGACTCTCGTCTTCGCGCTCACCGGCTACGCCGCGCTTGTTGCGTTGATGTACCTGACGCAGCGCTCGCTGCTCTATTTCCCCGACGTGCGGCGCACGCCGCCGGCCGATGCTGGGTTGCCTCAAGCCGAGGAAGTGCTGCTGCAAAGCGCCGACGGCGAGCGCCTGATCGCCTGGCATCTGCCGCCGCGCGGCGACAAGCCGGTCGTCGTCTATTTCCAGGGCAACGGTGGCGCGCTTGATTTGCGCGCGCAGCGCTTCCGCGAGATCACCGCCGACGGCACAGGGCTCCTTGCCCTGTGCTACCGCGGCTACGGCGGCTCCAGCGGCAGCCCGAGCGAAGCCGGGCTCATCCGCGACGCGCTCGCAGCCCACGGCTTTGCCGCCGCGCGCTATGGCGCTGGCCGCATCGTGCTGTGGGGCGAGTCGCTCGGCACCGCCGTCGCAGTGGCGCTGGCGTCGGAAAAGCCCGTGGCGCGTCTCGTGCTGGAGTCGCCCTTTACCTCCATCGCCGACCTTGCCGCCGCGATCTACTGGTACGTGCCCGTGCGCTGGCTGATCAAGGATGCGTTCCGCTCCGACCTGCGCATCGGAAAGGTCGCCGCGCCGGTGCTGGTGGTGCACGGCGCGCGCGATACAATCATTCCCATCGGCTTCGGCGAGCGGCTTTATGCGCTGATCCGCGCGCCCAAGCGCTTCATCCGCCTGCCCGATGCCGGGCATAACGACCATGACTCTCATAGTTTGCCGGAATTGGTGCGCGCCTTCGTCCTGGGCGATGAGCGGCTTTAGAACGTCTGATACGTCTGCCCGAACTTGCCGCCGACGCGCTGGAAGCCCTGCTTGGCCGGCTCATAGTCCAGCTTGATGTTGAGCGCCTTGGCATAGGACCCGGCGGCTTTCTCCTTGTCGCCGAGCCGCTCCAGGGCGAGGCCGCGGCTGGTCCAGGCCTGAATATTGAGCGGCTCAAGCTGCACCGCCTCGTCGAAATCGCCCACCGCCGCCTTGAAGTCGTTCACCGCGATGTAGCTCAAGCCGCGCGCGATGGTCGCCTCCGGCGTCAACAAGGTGCACGCCGTGCTCGGCGGCTTCCACATCGTGCCGCCGCTCGACGACGCCTATATCCGCAGCACCATCGAGGAATTCAAGGCGACCGATCCCGATTACCTGATCGTCGGCCACTGCACCGGCGACCGCTTCTACGATCTCGCGCGCGCCGCCCTCGGCGACAAGGTGATCCACTCGGCGGTGGGAACAAGGTTTGTGTTCGGCGCGAATTAGTTCGCGGCTGGATAAAGCGGACTTAACGAAGCCATTGCAGGACGACCGCTAATGACCCTTACAGACATTGGCTAGCGGCATTGCGACCGGTCCGATGTGTGCCTTCTACTTGAGACAAGGGCCGAAATGGCGCATTCTCAGCACATGAGCAAGCCGCTCTGCACAGATTGGCATTCTGAGAGGAAAGGCTATGAGCGCAGTCGAAGCGAACACGCAAAGCGCCCAATACGTGGATTTCTGGAATGAAATTCTCGTTCCAAAATTCGTCAAGTACAAACACATCTTGGTCGACGGGCTGACCCACCACAGTGAAGCTATTTTTCCGTCGTTGCCGGTCAAAGAGGGCGACGCGGTTCTCGATATTGGCTGCGGCTTTGGCGATACCGCTATAAAGTTGGCGCAGCGAGTGGGACCGAACGGCAAGGTGATCGGGCTGGATTGCTGTGAGGCGTTCCTGGAGTACGGCCGTAAGGACGCCGCCAATCTGGGCCTGAAAAATATTTCGTTCGTTAATGGTGATGCGTTACTTGACCAATTCGAGCCCGAGAATGATTTCGTCTTCTCCCGCTTCGGAACGATGTTCTTCGCAAATCCGGTGGCAGGATTGAGAAACATGCGCAAGGCGCTGAAACCGGGCGGGATCATGACGCATATTGTTTGGCGCACACGCAATGACAATCCGTGGCTCAGCATGGCCAAGGAGGTTGTCCTGAAGTTTCTGCCGCCGCCCGGCGAAGATGCTCTTACGTGCGGACCGGGTCCGTTTTCGATGGCGGACGAGCCCACGGTACGTAAGATGATGGAAATCGCCGGTTACAGTGACATCACCTTCAAGCGGGTCGACGCCCCAGTGCTGGTCGGGAGAACCGTCGAGGACGCCGTAAATTTCCAGCTTGCCATCGGCCCTGCCGGCGAAGTGTTCAGAGAAGCGGGCGAAGAGGCCGAAGCAATACGGGGGAAAATTGAAGCCGCGCTGGCGGAGGCTATCAATGCTCAGAAAAGGGATGCCGACGGGATCGTAATGGATTCATCGTCCTGGGTTATTTCGGGGAAGAATCCAGCCTAACGCGACGCCGCAGCCTTAGCAGACATTCCGCAACTGCGGTAAAGAGTTTGCTTTTTGGCGCAAGCGCGCATTGATGCGCTACTGCGTGCCGATTTCGATTTACAAGTGCATAGACTAAAACGTCTGATACGTCTGCCCGAACTTGCCGCCGACGCGCTGGAAGCCCTGCTTGGCCGGCTCATAGTCCAGCTTGATGTTGAGCGCCTTGGCATAGGACCCGGCGGCTTTCTCCTTGTCGCCGAGCCGCTCCAGGGCGAGGCCGCGGCTGGTCCAGGCCTGAATATTGAGCGGCTCAAGCTGCACCGCCTCGTCGAAATCGCCCACCGCCGCCTTGAAGTCGTTCACCGCGATGTAGCTCAAGCCGCGCGCGATGAGCGGCTCCACCGCCTGCGCCGATAGCCCGATCGCCGTGGAGAAGTCGTCAATGGCGAACTGATGCTGCCGCTGGCTCTGATAGAGCAGGCCGCGGTTGTAATAGGCCTCGGCCAAATCCGGGCGGGTGGCGATGGCCTTGTTGAAATCCTGCAGCGCGTTGATGAGCCGCTTGTTCTGCCGGAGGACGATGCCGCGTCCGAGATAGGCGCCCGCATAAGAGGCGTCGAGCGCAATCGCCTTATTGTAGTCGGCGAGCGCGAGATCCAGCCGGTTCATCTGCCGATGGATCAGCGCGCGGTTGGCATAGGCCTGCGCATATTTCGGATCGAGCTCGATCGCTTTGTTGAAGTCCAGCAGCGCTTCTTCCTGCTGGCCGGCCTGACCCAGGATCGCGCCGCGCATATTATAGGCCTGCGGGTCGCTGGGGTTGCGCTGAATCACCTCGGTGAGCGAGGCGATATTGGCCGGCGACGCCGCATAAACCGCATCTTCGCTCTCGGGGACGGAGCTCGGCGTGATTGCCGCGGTCGAACAGTCCGCGAGCGCCAGGGTCAGCAGCCACAGGCCGAAGCACCGTCTCCCACGCTGGAATAGTCCGATCATGCGGCCTCGTCGCGGTCCGGTCCGCCATTTTGCGGCGCGGCGCAGGGCTGTTCACCCCTCGAATGCGGCAAAGGTGGGACGATAGCGCCGCGGCGGCAAAAACGATAGCGCGGGCCGGGGATGAACCCGTCCGCGCTGAAAACGTTCAGGAAGCGTGAGCTTAGTAGCGGCGGGAAGGACCGCTGCGTCCGCCGGGACCGCCCGGTCCGCCGGGGCCGCCGGGAACCACCCGGGGCTTCATCGGCAACAGGCCTTCACGCTGCAGCTTCTTGCGCGCGAGCTTGCGGGCCCGGCGGATCGCCTCCGCCTTTTCCCGCGCCTTCTTTTCCGATGGTTTTTCATAATGGCCGCGAAGCTTCATCTCGCGGAAAATGCCCTCGCGCTGCATTTTCTTTTTAAGCGCCTTGAGGGCCTGGTCGACGTTGTTGTCGCGAACGAGAACCTGCACGCAGTCAATCCTCTTGAATTCGGGTTTCGCTGAGTTGCCACGGCAACTGTCCGTAAATGACGGGACGCGCCATAGCCGAAGGCGCGCGTCTAGCAGAAAGGGGTTTAAAAGTCCACCACCGGCGGAGGCGGCAGGAGCGACCAGGCGATGCCGTAGAGCAATGCCAGCCCAGCCACCCCGACGATCAGCCGGTTGATGGCGCCGGCGGCATTGACATGCAGCTTGTTGGAGGCGGCAAAGCCGAGCCAGCCCCCGCCGGCGATGATGACGATGACGGCCGAAGAGGGGATTGCCCGAAAAATCCAAACAATATCGCCCGCCGCGGAAATCCCGGCGGCCGCCGTCAGGGCCAGCAGCAGCAAGGTTCCCGTCGTCCCGGCAAAGACGCCAGGCCGGTTTTCGTCACGGAACAGCACGTCGGAGGCGGCGGCGGTCCAGCCGACGAACAGCGAGATCAGCGCGGCCAAAAGATAAGTCATGGGACGTCGGCGTGCGCCTCGGGGGTCATGCGGGTGACGTGCCCCATTTTTCGCCCCGGGCGCGGATCGCTCTTGCCATAGAGATGGATCGCCGCGCCGGGTACGTCGAGCCATTGACGATAATCCTCCACCTCTGGCCCGATCAGGTTGGTCATCTCCGCTTTCCCGTGCCGGATAGGGAACGCCAGCGGCCAGCCGGCCACGGCGCGGATATGCTGTTCGAATTGCGACACCGTGCAGCCGTCGAGGGTCCAATGGCCGGAATTGTGCACGCGCGGGGCGATCTCGTTGACCAGCACGGCGTGACCGCCTGCTTCGCGCACGACAAACATTTCCACCGCCAGCACGCCCACGTAGCCGAAAGCCTCGGCGATCGTGACCGCGATGCGGCGCGCCTCGCCCGCCACCTCGTCCGGCACCGCCGCCGGCGCCCGCGAAATCTTGAGAATATGTTCGCGGTGCTCGTTCTCGGTAACGTCGAAGCACTCCACCTGGCCATGCGAGGAGCGCGCGGCAACCACCGATATCTCGCGTTCAAAAGGCACAAAGCCTTCCAGTATCGCCGGCTTTTGTCCCAAGGCGGTCCAGGCGGCGGCCGCGTCGTCCTTGGGCCCAATGAACTTCTGGCCTTTGCCGTCATAGCCAAGGCGGCGGGTCTTCAGCACCGCCGGCAAGCCAACGGCATCGACCGCTGCCGCCAACTCAGCGGCCGAGCCGACCGCTGCGAAGGGAGCCGTCGGAATTTTCAGGCCGGTTACGAAAGATTTCTCCACCAGCCGATCCTGCGTCTTCGCCAGCACGGCAGGGTCGGGCAATACCGGCCGCCGCGCGGCGAGGAAGGCCGCCGTCTCCGCCGGCACGTTCTCGAATTCATAGGTGATGACATCGACCGCGTCGGCGAAGCGCGCCAGCGCGGCCTTGTCGTCATAGGCCGCGCAGGTCGAGCGGTCGATCACCTGAAAAGCGCAAGAAT
>JBBDNZ010000157.1:0-2726 GCA_040877285.1 Xanthobacteraceae bacterium | reverse complement strand
CAGGCGGACGCCGTCGAAGGAACGTACCGATTCCCGCGTGCCGAGGATCGACCGCCCGAGCGGTTGCTTGGGAAAAGCCGTCTCCTGCAAGTGATCGAACACGATGTCGTCGGGGGAGTCTTCGCTGGCGCCGATCTCCTGCACGATGACGTGCTGTTCCCGCCGCAGCTCGGTCGGATCGAACGTCGGATCGGCGAGGATGTCGGAGAGCACCTCGAGCGCCAGCGGCACGTCGGCTTTCAAGACGCGCGCGTAATAGGCGGTCGTCTCGGAGCTGGTCGCGGCGTTGAGGTCGCCGCCCACCGCCTCGATCTCTTCCGCGATCTGGCGGGCCGTCCGCCGCGTCGTTCCCTTGAAAGCCATATGCTCGAGCAGATGCGAGATGCCGTGCTCGTCGGGTCGCTCGTCGCGGCCGCCGGAGCCTACCCAGACGCCAAGCGAGGCCGTTTCCAAATGCGGCATGGCGTCGGTCACGATCGAAAGACCGGACGGAAGACGGGTGACCTCGACACTCATGCGGCGGCTCCTTCACGCGCGGCGCGGCTGGCCGCCAGGATGAAACGTTCGACCGCCGCCTGATCGGCCGGCAGCCGGGTGACGCGCTCGGGCCGCTCGTTGAGATCGGCGAGCCAATCGGGAAGCGGCGGGCGGTAGCCGCAGGCGGCCTCCACCGCATCGGGAAATTTGGCGGGGTGCGCGGTGGCCAGCACGATCATGGGCACGGCCGGATCGCGGCTTTCCTTTTCGGCCACGGCGATGCCCACCGCCGTATGCGGATCGATGCAATAGCCGGTCTCCTTCAACACAGTGCGGATGGTGGCCGCGGTTTCCTCGCCGTCCGCGCGGTCGGCGGTGAACAGGCCGCGGATGGCGGACAAGGCCCGCACGGAAAGAGCGAAGCGGCCCGACTGCGCGAGTGAGGCCATCGACGCCCGCACGGCGCCGCCGTCGCGCTCATAGGCCTCGAACAGCAGGCGCTCGAAATTCGACGAGACTTGAATGTCCATCGACGGAGAAGCGGTCGGCACCACGTCGCGCAGCTCGTAGGTGCCGCTCGCGAGCGTCCGGGTGAGGATATCGTTGACATTGGTGGCGATCACCAGCCGGTCGATGGGCAGCCCCATGCATTGGGCGACATAGCCGGCATAAACGTCGCCGAAGTTTCCCGTCGGCACGGTGAAGGCGATCTTGCGGCGCGGCCCCCCGAGCGCCACTGCGGCGGTGAAATAATAGACCGCCTGCGCCACGATGCGCGCCCAGTTGATCGAATTCACGGCGGAGAGCCGCACGCGGTCGCGAAAGGCGTGATGGTTGAATAGGCCCTTCACGATGGCCTGGCAGTCGTCGAAGGTGCCGTCGATGGCGAGCGCATGCACATTGGCGTCGGCGACCGTCGTCATCATGCGCCGCTGCACCTCGGAGATGCGGCCATGCGGGAACAGCACCACCACATCGGCCTGCGCGCTGCCGCGAAAGGCCTCCACCGCCGCGCCGCCGGTGTCGCCCGAGGTCGCCACCGCGATGGTGGTGCGCTCCCCGCGCGCTGAAAGCGCATAGTCCATCATGCGCGCCAGGAGCTGCATGGCGAGATCCTTGAACGCCAGCGTCGGCCCGTGAAACAGCTCCAGCACGAATTGGTTGGGGCCGATCTGAATAAGCGGCGCGGTCGCCGGGTGGCGGAAATTGTCGTAGGCCTCCCGCGCCATGCGCGCGAGCTCGGCCTCGGGGATGGCATCGCCGACAAAGGGGCGGATGACCTCGACCGCCACCTCCGCATAGGGGCGTCCGGCAAATCCCGCGATGGTGCGCTCGTCCAGCCGCGGCCAGGATTGCGGCACGTAAAGCCCGCCGTCGCGGGCCAGCCCCGCGAGCATGACCTCGGCAAAGCCGAGCGGCGGGGCCTCGCCCCGGGTGGAAACATAGAGCACGGGCCGTTCCTCAAAAGAAGACGCCGGGGCGGTGGACGCCGGCTGGATAGGCTTCCTAACTTATTGAATTTGCTCGTATTCCCGTCCGGCAAGCCGGATTGGAGCCGGCAGAGACTAATCGGAAGCCCGCGCTTTCACAAGAAAAGCGCGACGCGCCCAAAGGGCGAAAACCGACAAAAGCACCAGCGCCAGCCCATACCAGGTCAGCGCATATTGCAGATGATTGTTGGGCAGGCTGGCCTTGAGCGGGCCGGGCGGCGGCAGGCCGTCGGATGGCTCCTGGGCTTCCCGCTCGATATAGAAGGGCGCGACCGGGCCCCAACCCTTTTCGTTCGCCATCGCCCGGTGGTCGCGGACGAACCAGAGCTGCGCGCCCTTGTCATAGGACGCCGTCAGCTCCCAGCCTTTCGGCTCCGGCCAGCGCAGGACGCCTGTGATCTCGACCGTGCCGGACGCGGGCGCGGGGCGCGGCGTGGCGCCGGTCGGCTTCCGGTCGGCGACAAAACCGCGGTTGACCGCGATCACTTCGCCCGAGGAAAGCCGCGCCGGCGTGAAGACAAAAATGCCTGGGGATTTCACGTCGTCGCGCAAGGCCGAGCCGGTCGCCCAGACAAGCGCTTCGTTGCCGGGCAGATATTCGGCGCGAAACCTCACGCGGCGAAATTCGTCCTGCTGCTGATCGAGCCCGGCCCACTGATCCGGCGGCGGCAAAGCGACCGGCGGCGCGGCGAGCCGTTGCGTCAGCGTTTCGATCAAATCCTCTTTCCAGGCTTTGCGTTCGAGCTGCCAGGTGCCGAG
>JBBDNZ010000156.1:0-15147 GCA_040877285.1 Xanthobacteraceae bacterium | reverse complement strand
CGCGAGCGCCGCCGCATCCATCATCGTTCCCGTGGGATTGGCTGGGCTCGCAATCACCACGCCTTTGAGCGGACGGCGGCGGTGTTCGGCGATCAGCACCGCGGGAGTCATCGCCCAGCGTGTTTCGGCGGAGGTCTCGATCGGCGCCGGCTCGCAGCCGAGCGCCGAAAGAATATGGCGATAGGGCGGATAGCCCGGATTAGCCAGCGCCACCCGGTCACCCGATTCAAACAGCGCGAGAAAAGCCAGTACGAATCCGCCCGACGATCCGGTCGTGACGACGATACGGCCGGGATCGACGGCGAGCTTGTACTGTTCCTGGTAGTGCCGTGCGATCCGGCGGCGCAGCGAGGGGATGCCGAGCGCTTCGGTATAACCGAGATAGGTTCCTGTAAGCGCCCCACGCGCTGCGGCGACGGCGGTCGATGGCGCCGGCGCCGCCGGCTGGCCCACCTCCATATGAATGACGTGGCCGCCCGCGGCCTCGATTCTCGCCGCCGCCGCCATCACGTCCATCACCATGAACGGCGGAACGTCGCTCCGGCGCGAGGGCGAAATCAACTGTTTGGCTCTATCCAGCATGGCCTTAATGCTTCATGCGCCGTGGCGAAATACCTCGGTGCCCCGCTGTTGCCTCATTCGGCGGCGAATTTACCCGCTTCGCGCGCCCTTTACGGCGTTTAACATTTCTCCGGAACGTCAGTTGACCGGCTTGTTTCACATCCCTAGCGTGCCCGTGGCGGCAAGATACCGAGGTCGCGGCCCGATGACCTTCACCGAGACACCTATCAAGGCCCGGCACACGACGCCAGCGTCCCGCGCGATAGCTTTGCTTGCCGCCGCCGCGGTGCTATCCGCAGCCGGATCGGCGCAAGCCCAACGGTCTAGCCTGCCCATCATTCGCGATGCGGAGATCGAGCAACTCCTGCGCGAATACACCCAGCCTATCCTGCGCGCTGCCGGCCTCGCCCAGCAGAATATCCGCGTCGTCATCATCAACGAGCGCTCCTTCAACGCTTTCGTCGCCGATGGCCGCCGCATTTTCATCAATTCCGGCGCGCTGATGGACGCGGAAACCCCGAACCAGGTTATCGGCGTGCTCGCGCATGAAACCGGCCACATTGCCGGCGGCCATCTCGCCAAAATGCGCGAGCAGCTCGAGCACGCTTCCACGCAATCGATTCTCGCCACCATTCTCGGGGTCGGCGCTATGGTCGCGGCCTCTCAAGGCGGCAGCGGCGCCCGGGCGGGAGGAATGGCGGCCATCACCGCTCCGCAGGAAATAATCCGGCGTTCGTTGCTGTCTTATCAACGCGCGCATGAGGAGCAGGCCGATCGTGCCGGCGTGAAATTCCTCGCCGCCACCGGTCAATCGGCCAAGGGCATGTACGAGACCTTCAAGCGCCTCGCCGATCAGATGATGTTTACCGCCCGCTTCATCGACCCCTATGTGCAATCGCATCCCATGCCGGCCGAGCGTGTTGCGGCGCTCGCCGTGCTCGCCCAGGCGAGTCCCTACTGGAACAAGCAGGATTCGCCGGCGCTTCAGCTGCGGCACGATCTCATGCGCGCCAAGCTTTTTGGCTTCATCGACCGGCCGGATTCGGTGGCGCGGCGCTACCCCGCCTCGGACACCGGCCTTCCGGCGCGCTACGCCCGCGCGATTTCAGCCTACCGCCATTCGGATCTGCGCAATGCGACCGCTCAGATCGACGCGCTGATTCAAACGCAGCCCGATAATCCCTATTTCTACGAGCTCAAGGGTCAAGCTTTGCTGGAAGCCGGCAAAGCGGCGGCCGCCGTGGCGCCGCTGCGGCAGGCGGTGCGGCTTGCGCCCAATCCGGCGCTGATCCAGGTCCTGCTCGGCCAGGCGCTGATCGCGACCAATGATCCCAAACTCGCCGACGAAGCCGTGGGTATGTTGCGCGCGGCCTTGTTGCGCGAACCGGAGAGTCCGGAAGGCTACACGCAGCTTGCCATGGCCTATGGGCGCAAAGGCGACCTCGCCCAGGCCGATCTGGCCTCTGCCCAGGCCGCGGCCGCGCGCGGCGACCTGCAAACCGCGCGGCAATTGGCCGACCGTGCTAAGAAGCGCTTCCCCGTCGGCAGTCCCGGCTGGGTCAAGGCCGACGATATTCTCGTTTCCAAGCCCTCGGGACAAGGCAAATCCAAATGATACCGGGAAGGACTATTTAATGACGTCGATATCGCGCTCTAGCGCCACTGTCGCGGCTGCAATGTTTTTGGCGCTTTCCCTGCCGCAGCCGGCTCCCGCGCAGTCGATTTCTCCCGTGCAGCGCACGGAGATCGAGAAAATCATCCGGGACTATCTGCTTGCCAATCCCGAGGTGCTGCAGGAGGCCTACTCCGAACTGGAAAGGCGCAAAATTAAGGCCGCACTGCAAAGCGTTTCTCAAGACTTGTTCCATTCCAGCCGGCACGTCGTGCTGGGCAATCCAAAGGGCGATGTAACGCTGGTCGAGTTCTTCGACTACAATTGCGGTTTCTGCAAGCGCGCCTTGGACGACATGCTTGCGCTGTTGCAAACCGATTCCAAGCTCAAAATTATCCTGAAGGAATTTCCCGTATTGGGCCCGGAATCCATGGAGGTAGCCCAGGTCGCCGTCGCCGTGCGCATGCAGGACAAGTCCGGCAAGCGATATCTCGACTTTCACCAGAAACTGTTGGGCCAGCGGGGCACCATCAACCGGGCGCAGGCACTCGCCGCCGCCAAGGACGCCGGCCTCGACATGAGCCGCCTGGAGAAGGACATGGCGAGCGACGAAATAAAGGAGACGCTGGCGGAAAATTTCAAAATCGCCGACGCGCTGGGGATCAACGGCACGCCCACCTACGTCGTCGGTTCCGAGATGCTGGTCGGCGCGGTCGGTCTCGCGGCCTTAAAGGAGAAGATCAACACCACGCGTTGCGGTAAGGCTATCTGCTGAGCGGCCGTTATTGGCGTCTTCCTCGCCGGGGCCTTGGCCCGCATTTACCGTCTTTGCAAATGGACCCGGTTCGTTCCGTCCCGGCTTCCCCTGGCCCGCGCGGCCACTTATAAACGCTTATCCCGGCGCATCATTTTAGGTCCGCGCCGCCGGCGAATCTGCTTCTAATCCGTCATGACAAAGACCATCTACGTCCTCAACGGCCCCAACCTCAATCTGCTCGGTAGTCGCGAGCCGGGGAAATACGGCCGCGCGACGCTCAAGGACGCGGAGGCCCTGTGCCGCAAGGCGGCGCAGAAGCATGGTTTCGCCGTCGAGTTCCGCCAATCCAACCGGGAGGGCGAGCTCATCGACTGGATCCATGAGGCCCGCGACAAGAAAGCCGCGGGTATCATCATCAACGCCGGCGGCTATAGTCACACTTCGGTGTCAATTCACGATGCCTTGCTGGCCGCCGATCTGCCGGCGATCGAAGTGCACATCACGAACGTCTTCGCGCGGGAAAATTTCCGTCATCATTCCTTTGTTGCCATGGCCGCCAAGGCCAGCCTATGCGGCTTCGGCATCGAAGGTTACGCGCTTGCCGTCGCCGGCCTTGCTGCGCTGGCCGGCGTCAAATCGAAGAGCTGAACCGTGGCACGCGCCTCGCAGGGAAAATCCATGCCGCAGAAAAAGCCTGCGCTCGACAAGGAACTGATCCGCGAGCTCACGGCTTTGCTCGAGGAAACCGGCTTGACCGAAATCGAGGTCGAACAGGCGGGCTTGCGCGTGCGGGTGGCACGGCAGACCTCGGTCGCCGCGGCTACGGCGCCCCAATTGCCTGCCGGACCGGTCACCGCGCCCGCACCCGCCGGCATCACCTCACAAGCCGCACCCGATTTCGCCAAGCATCCCGGCGTGGTGGCCTCCCCGATGGTCGGCACCGCTTACCTCGCGCCCGAGCCCGGCGCGCGGCCCTTCGTCGATGTCGGCAGCCAGGTGATCGCCGGTCAGACGCTACTCATCATCGAAGCGATGAAGACCATGAATCAGATTCCGGCGCCGCGCGCGGGCACCGTGATCCAGATTCTGGTCGAGGACAGTCAGCCGGTGGAATTCGGCGAGCCGCTGATGATCGTCGAGTAACAATGTCAGTCATTGCCCGATGTTCGACAAAATCCTGATCGCCAACCGCGGCGAAATCGCGCTGCGCGTGCTGCGCGCCTGCAAGGAGCTCGGCATCGCCACGGTCGCGGTGCACTCCACCGCCGACGCCGACGCCATGCATGTGCGGCTCGCCGACGAGAGCGTCTGTATCGGGCCGCCGCCGGCCAAGGACAGCTATCTCAACATTCCCGCCCTGCTCGCCGCCTGCGAGATCACCGGCGCCGATGCGGTGCATCCCGGTTATGGCTTTCTCTCCGAGAACGCGCGCTTCGCCGAAATTCTCACCGAGCACAAGGTCCATTTCATCGGCCCCAAGCCCGAACATATTCGCCTGATGGGCGACAAGATCGAAGCCAAGCGCACGGCGGCGCGGCTTGGCATTCCCGTGGTGCCGGGCTCGGAAGGCGGGGTGAAGTCCGACGGCGAGGCGCTGGCCGTGGCGCGCGAAATTGGCTTTCCCCTGCTGATCAAGGCCGCCGCGGGAGGCGGCGGACGCGGTATGAAGGTCGCGCATTCGGAACCCGAGCTGAGCACGGCGCTGGCCACGGCGCGCGCCGAGGCAAAGGCCGCTTTTGGCGACGATGCGGTCTATCTGGAAAAATATCTGCAAAAGCCCCGCCACATCGAAATTCAGGTGATCGGCGACGGGCGCGGCAACGCCATCCATCTGGGCGAACGCGACTGCTCATTGCAACGGCGGCATCAGAAAGTATGGGAGGAAGGCCCCTCGCCCGCCCTCAACGCGCCCGCGCGCGACGCCATCGGCGAGACGGTCGCGGCCGCCATGCGCAAGCTGAAATATCTCGGCGTCGGCACGGTGGAGTTCCTCTACGAGGATGGCCAGTTCTATTTCATCGAGATGAACACGCGCATCCAGGTCGAGCATCCGGTGACCGAGATGATCACCGATATCGACCTGGTCCTCGAGCAGATCAGGGTCGGCGCGGGCGGCGACCTGCCGCTGGCGCAGAACGAGGTGAAATTTCACGGCCATTCCATCGAATGCCGCATCAATGCCGAGAACCCGGTGTCGTTCCGGCCCTCGCCGGGGAAAATTCTGCATTACCACGCTCCCGGCGGGCTGGGCGTGCGCATCGATTCCGCAGTCTACCAGGGCTACACTATCCCGCCCTATTACGATTCGCTGGTCGGCAAGCTGATCGTCCACGGCAAGACCCGGCCCGAATGCCTGATGCGGCTCAAGCGTGCGCTCGACGAGCTGGTGGTGGATGGCGTCGAGACGACGCTGCCGCTGTTCCGCGCGCTGGTGCGCGAACCCGCGATCATCGACGGCGACTATCATATCCACTGGCTCGAGCAATTCCTCGCCAGCGGCGGCATGGAAGCCTGAGCGCCCTTTTTTCGGACTGCAACGTCGGCGACGTCCCGGCGCAGGATTCATTGGGCCACGCAGACGCCCTGCGGACATTCGGCGATATCGTGCTATCCTTCTATCCGGCGGCACCGGAAACCTCGCCGCCGATCGAGGTTTGATGATTCACGCTGCGAGCCTCGTGGCCCTCGTGCGGCGCAGCCGCATGTGGCCTTTGCTTTTCCTTCTCGCCGGCCTTTCGGCATTGGCGCAGGCGCAGACGCAACGAGAGGCGAACGGGGGCGTCTTGGTGACCACCATCAATGGGGTCATCGGCGTTTCGACGACACGCCAAATCGACCAGGCGATCCAGCGCGCCAATGAACAGCAGGCCGTAGCGCTGATCGTGCAGCTCGATACGCCCGGCGGGCTGGTTACCTCCACCCGCGACATCATCAAGGCCATGGTCGCCTCGCCCGTGCCCATCGTCATCTATGTGGCGCCGTGCGGCGCGCGCGCCGCTTCCGCCGGCACCTTCATCACCTATGCCGCCCACATCGCCGCGATGGCGCCCGGCACCAATCTCGGCGCCGCGACCCCGATCGAGATCGGCGGACTGCCCGGAATGCCGCAGCGGCAGCCCGATCAGCAAAAGAACGAAAAGGAATCCTCCGCCGCATCCTCGCAGGCCGCGCGCGAGCGCAAGGCCGTGAACGACGCTGTCGCCATGCTGCGGAGTCTCGCGCAATTGCGCGGCCGCAATGCCGAGTGGGCGGAGAAAGCGGTGCGCGAAGCGGCGACGCTGACTTCCGCGGAAGCGCTCAAGGAAGGCGTCATCGATGTCGTCGCCTCCTCCGTCGACGACCTGCGCGCGCAGATCGACGGCCGCAAGGTGAGCGTCGGCGGGGCCGAACGCACCTTGGCGACCCGGAACGCCGCGGTTACGGTCTTCGAAGCCGACTGGCGCACCCGCGCGCTCTCCATCATTTCCGATCCGAATATCGCCTTTATTTTGCTGATGATCGGCTTCTACGGGGTCATTCTGGAATTCTGGAATCCGGGCGCGCTGGTGCCCGGCGTGATCGGCGGCATCAGCCTGTTGCTCGCCTTGACCGGCCTTTCGGCCCTGCCCGTGCATTACGGCGCGCTGGCCTTGCTCGTGCTCGGCATTGCGCTGATGGCCGCCGAAGCCTTTACGCCCGGCATCGGCGTGCTTGGCATCGGCGGACTTGCGGCCTTTCTCGTGGGATCCATTTTCCTGTTCGACGCGCCCGGCGCCGACATCGAAATCGTGGTGTCGCTGCCGCTGATCGTCGGCGCGGCCGTCACCACCGCGTTGCTGATCTTCGGTATTGTCGCCGCCGCGATGAAGGCGCGCGAGCGTCCGCCGGCGGCAGGCGCGGAACAGTTGATCGGCATGCGCGGCGAGGTCGTCGATTGGGACGGTGAAAAAGGCCGCGTGCGCGCCAATGGAGAAATCTGGGCTGCGCGCGGCGGCCGCGCGCTACAAGCCGGCGATGCCGTGCGCGTCGTCAGCCGCGAAGGTCTTACGCTGGTTGTCGAGCGCTCATAATGGAGGCCTGCCATGGATAACTTCTCGGGATTGATCGGAGTCATGATTCCCATCTTAATTATTGTTGTCCTGCTGCTCTATTCGTTCCGCATTCTGCGCGAATACGAACGGGGCGTCGTCTTCCTGCTCGGGCGGCTGTGGAAAATAAAAGGCCCGGGCCTCGTCATCATCGTCCCGGTCGTCCAGCAAATAGTGCGCGTGGATCTGCGCACGCGGCTCCTGGACGTTCCCCCGCAGGACGTCATTTCGCGCGACAACGTGACGGTGCGCGTAAACGCCGTCGTTTATTATCGCGTCATCGATCCGGAAAAGGCGATCATCCAGGTCGAGCAATTCGACGCGGCGACCAGCCAGTTGGCGCAGACCACGCTGCGCTCCGTGCTCGGCCAGCACGACCTCGACGCCATGCTTGCCGAGCGCGAAAAGCTCAATTCCGACATTCGGAAAATTCTCGACGAGCAGACCGACGCCTGGGGCATCAAGGTTTCCATCGTCGAACTTAAGCAGGTCGATCTCAACGAGACGATGGTCCGCGCGATCGCCCGTCAGGCGGAAGCCGAACGCATGCGCCGCGCCAAGGTGATCGATGCGGAAGGCGAAATGCAGGCGGCGGAAAAACTGGCCAAGGCCGGCACCACGCTTGCCAATCAACCCGAAGCGATGCAACTGCGCTATCTGACGGCGCTCCAGCACATTGCCGGCGACCGCAGCACAACCATCGTCTTCCCCATTCCGATGAAACTCATGGAGAAGCTGACAAGCTGAGCGATCCCGCAGTCGGCCGGCTCCACAATCTTGGCCGGTCATTCTAGATTAGCCGTTACCGCTTCCGCCCGGAGGACTACCTATGGCCAGCCGTGACAACAGCGCCCATGTCGAGATCACGCCTGAGGTGCTGCTCAAGGCTTATGCCTGCGGCATTTTCCCGATGGCGGAGAGCGCCGACGACAACGCCCTCTACTGGATCGAGCCCGAGCAGCGCGGCATCATCCCGCTCGACCGCTTCCATGTGCCCGCACGCCTCGCACGCACGGTGCGTTCCGAGCGTTTCACGGTTGAGGTCGACCGCCAATTCGAGGCTGTGATCGACGGCTGCGCGGCGCCCAAGCCCGGCCGCACGCGTACCTGGATCAACGACCGCATCCGCCGTCTCTACAGAAAGCTGCATGAGCGCGGCCACTGCCACAGCATCGAGGCCTGCCTGGACGGCAAATTGGTCGGCGGTCTTTACGGCGTGAGTTTTGCGCGGGCGTTTTTCGGAGAAAGCATGTTTCATCACGAACGCGATGCCTCCAAGGTGGCGCTCGTGCATCTCGTCGCGCGCCTGCGCGCGGGCGGCTATGCGTTGCTCGACACCCAATTCGTCACCGACCATCTGAAGAGCTTCGGCGCCGTTGAAGTCCCGCGCCGCCACTATCACAAGCAGCTTGAAGCGGCGTTGATCGGACAGGGCGATTTTGCCGCGCTGCCGCTCGACCGGCCGCTATCGGGAGCCGACGCGCTGCGCCGCGCCACCGCATAGGCTTGCAGCCGGTTTTCGGCGGGGGCGCTCTAGCGCGGGGTGCGCCGTTGCGGCTGGTTGCGCGGCGTCTGCGGCGGCGCCTCGTCTTGCGGCGTTTGCACTTCCGCCACGGCACCGCCCTTACAGTCGGTGAGCCAGACGTCGTAGATCGGATGCTCGACCGCATGCAGCCCGGGACTGGCGGCGAACATCCAGCCGTTGAAGATCCGGCGTATCTCGCCGTTGAGCGTCACCTCGTCCACCTCGACGAAAGCATCGGTGTGCGGCGTCTCCGTGGGAGGCCGCGTGTAGCAGGCGCGCGGCGTCACTTGCAGCGCGCCGAATTGCACCGTCTCGCCGATGGCAACGTCGAAGCTCGTAATACGGCCGGTGATCTTGTCGAGGCCGGCGAAGATGCCGGTCGGATTTTCCACCTTCTGCGCGGGCGGCTCGGAAACGACCTCGTCGCCGGGTTGTAGTTCACCTTCCGCCGGCTGCGGCGGTGCCGGCTGAAGTTGGCCCGGCGGTACGCCGGAAAAAGTGGGTTGCTGGCCCGGCGCATTCGGCGGCGCCGGCGGCGATGCATTCGATCCAGGCGGCGGTGGCAGCGGCTGCGACTGCACGCCGCTTTGCGAGGATTGCGGCGCCTGTTGCGGCACTTGCTGCGGCGAAGGACTGGTGCGTGGCGGCGGCGCCGTCGCCCAAGGATCGCGCTGCTCCGGAACGTTTTGCGGCGGCCGCGGAGGACTGCCGAAAATCGTGCCGAATTGCGCCACGACCGGAGTGGCGGCCAGCGAAGTGCCGATTGCGGCAAGCAGGATGAGAGTAAAAGACTTTTGGGCCATATGGGTTTTTTCGCCGCGTATCGCGCGCCGGAGGGCCGGGTTAACACGGGGAATGCGGCGGGGAAAGGGCGCTTCAGGTATCAGGTGTCGGCAGTCAGTTCCCGCAAAAATCGTGGCCCGCCGATTCCTGACCCCTGACCCCTGATTACTGACTTCTGTCCCCCGGCGTCCATGCCTTGTAGTCGCCGGTGGCGGCCGGGCGGCGGCCACTTGCGAGTGTCGAGCCCGGAGGGCGACAGGCGGCGGGCGTGCCGGTGAAATTCGGCCGGTGCGGTTTTTCCCACGGGCGGGGCCGGTAGGTCTCCTGCGTCGGCGGCACATCGACGATGTGATGAATCCACCCATGCCAAGCCGGTGGAATCGCCGAGGCCTCCGCATAGCCGCTGTAGACCACCCAGCGCCGCTCGAAGCCGAGCGTGGGATCGATGATGCCGCCCTTGCTGCGGTAATAGCGGTTGCCCGCCTCGTCTTCGCCCACCAGCTCCCCGTAGCGCCAAGTCCACAGCAGCGTGCCCAGCGTCGCGCCGTTCCACCAGGTGAACAAAAGCAACAGAAAACGTTTCATCGCCGGGCACGCTTACCTGATATGGGCGCCTGTTCGAACCGCGTTCATGCCACCGGGCAATTCCGGTGTCCAGTTCCATAACCGCATGGCCGTCGCCTCCAGCGCAAGAAGCAACGATTGGCCGCGGCCCGGGTTGTTGACCCGCGAGCATCGTGTAGTACACCTCGTTGGCCGCATTCGGCCGCCTTGCTGCCGGATATCTTGCTGCCGGATATGATCGGCGGAATTATTCACCCAGGAAATCGCATGTTCGAAAGCATCAGCAATGCCTTTGGCCAGATACGCGGCGCGCTCGACTGGGCTCCGGACGGCGTCGTCGCCGTCGTTATTCTGGCGCTGGCGGTGGGTCTGTCGGTGGCCCTGCACGGCCTGGTGACGCGGTTGCTCGAGCGCGTCGCCGCCTTTCATCCCTATGCGCGCTCGGTGCTGACCGGAATCCAGGGACCGACGCGGCTGGCCTTTATCGTCATCGCGCTATTTGCCGCCCTGCCCGCCGCCCCTCTCGATCCGGACTCGAGTGAAGTCATCGCCCGCCTATTGCTGCTCACGGTCATCGGCTTGATCGGATGGGCCGCGATCACGGCGCTCAATACGACGGCGAATATCTATCTGCTGCGCTTTCGCGTCGATACGGACGACAATCTGCTCGCGCGCAAGCATGTGACGCAGGTGCGCATCCTGCTGCGCACGCTCGACGCCTTGCTGATCATTATCACGGTCAGCGCGGCGCTGATGACCTTCGAGCCGGTGCGGCAATACGGCGTCAGCCTGTTCGCGTCCGCGGGCGTGGCCGGCCTTGTCGTCGGCCTTGCCGCGCGGCCGGTCTTGAGCAATCTGCTGGCAGGCGTCCAGCTCGCGGTAACGCAGCCCATCCGCATGGACGATGTCGTGGTGGTCGAGGGCGAATGGGGGAGGATCGAGGAAATCACCGCGACCTATGTGGTGGTGCGGGTGTGGGACCTGCGCCGGCTGATCGTTCCGCTGACCTATTTCATCGAAAAGCCGTTCCAGAACTGGACCCGCGAAGGCGCGGCGATTCTTGCCCCTGTCCTGCTCTATCTCGATTACACCGCGCCGCTCGATCGCATCCGCGAGAAAGCCAAGGAGTTTACCGAGCAGTCCCCGCGCTGGAACCGACAGGTCTTCAATGTCCAGGTTACGGACGCCAAGGAAGCCACCATGGAGGTCAGGGTGCTGGTTAGCGCCAACACGGCCTCGGCAGCCTGGGACCTGCGCTGCGAGCTGCGCGAGAAGCTGATCGATTTCCTGCAGCGCGACTATCCGCAGGCGCTGCCGCGGCGGCGGCAGGAGATCGTTGATGCCAAAATGGCAGGGGCCATCCGGGCCGAGCTGCAACAGCCCCCCGCGTGACGGTTCATGAAACCCGCCTCCGACTCGAATCGCGCCGCCAGGAGAGATTCCTCGAGGGATTCGCACGGAGGGTCCAGATGGGATGCCCCGCAACGCTACCTATGCGTGTAGTGGCGCGAATACCGCTCGTAAAAACCGTAAGAGGAAAGACCGGGACGGAGTGCTTTCGTACCTTTTTTCTGACAGCCGCGCGGCGGCGTTAGGTTAACAACAGGCGGCGCTAAAAAAGCCATTGGGAATCCTCCGCAAATATCCGACACTTGCCGCGACGCACCTGATTCTTTCCCCAACAATCCCCACATTTAGCGTTTGATTCAGACTCCCGTACTAGTTCTTGACGGGCGCGGTGGAGTCGTCATAGCCTTTGTTCGTTCGGCGTTGGGTGTTCCTCGTCCCTCCGGACGCTTTCCTGAAAAGGGTAGTGTGACATCGCTCCGCCGGGCCAAAGGCCTCGGGTGCGGCTGTGCATCCCTGTGGCAGAGCGCATGGAAAGCGCCGCAACTAGCGGTTAGGGCCGAAAAATCGGCACCAACCCGCCAAGGGGACGTTGAACTGGGAGAACTGGAGCAAAACCGGGCGCCGTAGGCTTTGGCTTTACGGCGGTAGAACAGGTGTCGGCGCGCTGCTCCAAGGCGTATCGTGAGCAGGCGACCGGCCCGGGAAATAGGGGCAAGAACAATGCACATCGCACGGCGCTACACCAAGCAAGGCCAGTCTCCCTACGCGGAGATCGAATTCCGCCTGACGTTGAGCGAAATCCGCAACCCGGACGGCTCCGTCGTCTTTAAGGCGGAGGACGTCGAGGTCCCGGTCTTCTGGTCGCAGGTGGCGTCGGACGTGCTGGCGCAGAAATATTTCCGCAAAGCCGGCGTGCCCGCGCGGCTGAAGAAGGTGGAAGAGGAAACGGTCCCCTCCTTCCTGTGGCGCTCGGTCGCCGACACCGACGCGCTGGCCGGGCTGGCCGAGGACGACCGCTCCGTGGGCGAGCGCTCCGCCAAGCAGGTTTTCGATCGGCTCGCCGGCACCTGGACCTATTGGGGCTGGAAGGGCGGCTATTTCGACAGCGAGGAAGACGCGCAGGCCTTCTTCGACGAGCAGCGCTACATGCTGGCGATGCAGATGGTGGCGCCCAATTCGCCGCAATGGTTCAACACCGGCCTGCACTGGGCCTATGGCATCGACGGCCCGAGCCAGGGCCACTTCTACGTCGATTTCAAAACCGGCAAGCTTGTCAAATCGAAGACGGCTTACGAGCACCCGCAGCCGCACGCCTGCTTCATCCAGTCGATCAGGGACGATCTGGTCAACGACGGCGGCATCATGGACCTATGGGTGCGCGAGGCGCGGCTGTTCAAATACGGCTCGGGCACCGGTTCCAACTTCTCGCGCCTGCGCGGCGAGGGCGAAAAGCTCGCCGGCGGCGGCAAATCGTCCGGGCTGATGAGCTTTCTCAAGATCGGCGACCGCGCCGCGGGCGCGATCAAATCGGGCGGCACCACGCGCCGCGCCGCCAAGATGGTGATCGTCGATGCCGACCACCCCGACATCGAGCAGTTCATCGACTGGAAAGTGATCGAGGAGCAGAAAGTCGCCTCTCTCGTCACCGGTTCCAAGATCAACCGGCGCCACCTGCGCGCCGTGCTGAAAGCCTGCGTCAACTGCGAGGGCTCGGACGACGACTGCTTCGATCCGGAGAAGAACCCGGTGCTGCGCCGCGAGATCAAGGCGGCGCGCAAGAACCACGTGCCCGACCCCTATATCAAGCGGGTGATCCAGTTCGCCCGGCAGGGCTACAAGGACATCGACTTCCCCACCTACGACACCGATTTCGACTCGGAGGCCTATTTCACCGTCTCCGGCCAGAACTCCAACAATTCGGTGCGCATCACCGACGAATTCCTCAAGGCGGTGGAAGCGGACGCCGACTGGGATCTCACCTGGCGCACCAAGCCCGGCAAGATCGCCAAGACGGTCAAAGCGCGCGAATTGTGGGAGAAGATCGCCTATGCCGCCTGGGCCTGCGCCGATCCCGGCCTGCAATTCCACACCACGGTCAACGACTGGCACACCTGCCCGGCCTCGGGGCCGATCCGCGCGTCGAACCCGTGCTCGGAATACATGTTCCTCGACGACACCGCCTGCAATCTCGCCTCGCTCAACCTGCTCGCCTTCCGCCAGGCCGCTTCTTCTTCTTCTCCCTCTCCCCGCTTGCGGGGAGAGGGTGAAGAGTCGCTGTTCGACATCGAAGGCTACGAGCACGCGGTGCGGCTGTGGACGCTGGTGCTGGAAATCTCCGTCTTGATGGCGCAGTTCCCCTCGCGCGAGATCGCCGAACTTTCTTACGAGTTCCGCACGCTGGGCTTAGGCTATGCCAATCTCGGCGGGCTATTGATGTCGTCGGGCATTCCTTACGACTCGGACGCCGGCCGCGCCATCGGCGGCGCGCTCACCGCGATCATGACCGGCGTGTCCTACGCCACCTCCGCCGAAATGGCCAAGGAGCTCGGCCCCTTCCCCGGTTTCAAGAAAAACCGCGAGGGCATGCTGCGGGTGATCCGCAACCACCGCCGCGCCGCGCATGGCGAAAAAACCGGCTACGAAAAGCTCGCCACCCCGCCGGTGCGGCTCGATCACGCGGCGCTGCAACGGGCCGCGCTCGGCGCCGCGTTCTCCGCTCTGTCCGCGCACGCCAAGACGGCCTGGGACCGCGCGCTCTCGCTCGGCGAGCTTTACGGCTACCGCAACGCGCAGGCCTCCGTGATCGCGCCCACCGGCACCATCGGGCTCGTCATGGACTGCGACACCACCGGCATCGAGCCCGACTTCGCACTGGTGAAATTCAAGAAGCTGGTCGGCGGCGGTTATTTCAAGATCATCAACCGCGCCGTGCCGGAAGCCTTACGCGCGCTCGGCTACAGCGAAAGTCAGATCGCCGAGATCGAGGTCTATGCGCTCGGCCACGGCAGCCTCGGCCAGTCTCCCGGCATCAATCACGCCACGCTGCGCGCCAAGGGCTTTACCGACGAAGCCATCGCCAAGGTGGAAAAGGCGCTGCCGACCGCCTTCGACATCAAATTCGCCTTCAACAAATGGACGCTGGGCGAGGACCTGCTGCGCGACCAGCTTAACGTTGCGCCCGAGGCGATCGCTTCGCCCTCCTTCGACCTGCTGGCGCATCTGGGCTTCACCAAGCGCGAGATCGACGCGGCCAACATCCACGTCTGCGGCGCGATGACGGTGGAAGGCGCGCCGCATCTCAGGCCCGAGCACTACCCGGTGTTCGACTGCGCCAACCCGTGCGGCCGCACCGGCAAGCGCTATCTCTCGGTGGAAAGCCACATCCGCATGATGGCGGCGGCGCAGCCCTTCATCTCCGGCGCCATTTCCAAGACCATCAACATGCCGAACGAGGCCGGCGTCGAGGATTGCAAGTCCGCTTACCTGCTGTCCTGGAAGCTCGGGCTGAAGGCCAACGCGCTCTACCGCGACGGCTCGAAACTGAGCCAGCCGCTCAACTCCCAGCTCATCGCCGACGAGGAGGAGGAAGAGGACGACATCGCCGCCTTCATCGACAAGCCGCAAGCCGCGCGCACCGCGGCGCTGGCGGAGAAGATGGTGGAGAAGGTGGTCGAGCGCATCGTGGTCATGCGCGAGCGCGACAAGCTGCCCGACCGGCGCAAGGGCTACACGCAGAAAGCCGTGGTCGGCGGCCACAAGGTTTACTTGCGCACCGGCGAATATGAGGACGGCCGCATCGGCGAGATCTTCATCGACATGCACAAGGAAGGCGCGGCGCTGCGCTCGCTGCTCAACAACTTCGCCATCGCGGTGTCGCTCGGCCTGCAATACGGCGTGCCGCTCGAGGAATATGTGGACGCCTTCACCT